>DASVGI010000018.1:0-17195 GCA_036379595.1 Casimicrobiaceae bacterium
GCTGCTTACCCGTCGAAGCTGCGGAGTCCCGGAAGATCGAGGACTGTGACGCCGCGGTAATCGATGCGCAGCAGCCCCGCCTGCTCGAGCACCTTGAGCGCGCGGTTGACGCGCTGGCGCGACAGCCCGACGAGCTGGCCGAGCTCCTCCTGCGACACCGGCAGCGAGTTGCCGACGTGCGGATAGAGGACCGGGTTGAAGAGCCCGGCGAGCGAGCGTGCGAGCTTTGCGTCGGGGCCGAGCATCCGATCGTGCTCGACCAACGCGATGAACTGCGCGAGGCGCTCGTTCAACTGCGCGATGATGAATCGATTGAACGCCACGCTGCCGTCGAGCAGCGCGAGGAACACCGCTTTCGGAACGTAGGCGATCGCGCTCTCGCGCAGCGCGACGATCTCGTAGCGGCGCGGCTCGTCCTTCAACACCGAGCCCTCGCCGAACCAGCCGCCGGTGCCGATGCCGGTGTAGCTCGTCGGCTTGCCGTCGCTGGAGACGTTCGCCATCTTGACGAGGCCGTCGATGACGCCGACCCAGTGCTCGACGCGCTCGCCGCGCCGGCATACGAGGCTGCCCGCAGGACAGATCCGCGTGAGCGTCTCCGTCTCGACGCGATGGCGCAGCGCTGCAGGCAGCGCCGCCATCCAGGAGCTTTCGTTCAGGAGATCGCCCAGGGTTCGCATCGGCCGATTGTCGGCCCGGCGACAACCGGGCGGGGCGCGAACGCTTACTTTGGCGCGTTCCAGCTAAACGACGGCCCCCGGCTAAACGATGGCCTGCACATGACCGAAGCCGAGCTCGCGGCGCAGGGTCCCGCAGATCTCGCCGTGCGTGCACCCGCTCTCGGCGGCATCGACGACCTCGGCGAACACGTTCGCGCGCGGATCGCCGGCAGCGCGCGCGAGCGCGTCGAGCGCGTGCGCGACGGTCGACGTCGAGCGCGCCGCTTTCCACGCCGCGAACGCGTCGAGATGGGCGCGCATGCGCTGCGGATCGGGTTTCTCCAGCGCCGGGCGCGCGCGCGCGTCTTCGTCGGTACGGTAGCGGTTGACACCGACCACCGTCTGCTCGCCGCGCTCGATCTTCTCCTGGAAGCGGCGCGCCGAGTCGCCGATCATCGTTTGCACGAGGCCCGACTCGACCGCGCGGTACATGCCGCCGGCGTTCTCGACGACGGCCAGGCATTCGAGGATCCGCTTCTCCATCTCGTCGGTCAGCGTCTCGACGTAGTAGCTGCCGCCGAGCGGATCGATGACGTCGGTGAGGTGCGCCTCCTCGCGCAGGATGTTCTGCGTCGCGACGGCGATCCTCGCTCCCGACTCGGTCGGGCACGACAGCGCCTCGTCCCAGGCGTCGGTGTGCAGCGACTGCAGGCCGCCGAAGATTCCCGCCATCGCCTGCACGGTGACGCGCGCGATGTTGTTCTGCGGCTGCGCGCGCGTGAGATCGACGCCCGACGTCTGCGCGTGGAACTTGAAGCGCGCACTCTTCGGATCCTTCGCCTGATAGCGCTCGCGGACGAGCCGGCCCCAGATGCGGCGCCCGGCGCGCAGCTTCGCCACCTCCTCGAAGAACGACAGCGAGACGTCGAAGAAGAACGTGAAGCCGGGCAGGAACGTGTCGGGGTCGAGCCCGCGCGCGACGCAGTCGTCGGCGGTCTGCAGAGCCGTGGCGAGCGTGAACGCCATCGCCTCGGCCGGCGTCGCGCCGGCCTGCTGCACGTGCTGGCCGACGACCGACATCGGATTCCAATGCGGCACGAAGCGGCGGCAGAAGTCGATGTGATCGGCGAGGATCCGCCGCGCACCGGCGAGCGCGATGCGGAAGAACATGTGGTTGGCGACGTAGTGGCTCAAGTAGTCGCTCTGATTCGACGTGCCGCGCACGCGATCCCACGCGACGCCGCGCCGCTTCGCGACCGCGAGCAGGAACGCGAGCAGCGTGAACGGCGACGGATCGTTCATCGCGCAGGACATGCGCCCGATGTCGACGCCGGCGAGGCAGGTGTCGAGGTGGTCGGCCGTGTTCACCACGACGCCGCAGGTGCCGAGGAGCTCGCGGTCGACCTCATCCATGTCGTAGCCGCGGAACACCGAGTTGCAGGGGATCAGCGACACCGCCGTCGCGCCGCGCCCGACGATGTCGAGGAGGCGCGCGTTGTAGTCGGACGGCGTGCCGAGCCCGATCAGCTGGCGCTGCGTCCACGCGCGGCCGCGGTGCATCGTCGCGTAGATGCCGCGCGTCCACGGCGCTTCGCCCGGGTAGCCGAGCGTGTCGTCATAACGGCTGCCGTCCCAGTCGGCAGGCGTGTAGAGCGGCTTGATCGCGATCCCGGAACGGTTCTCGCAGCCGGGCTCGTTGCCGAGCTCGGCATCCCATGCGCGCTGCCAGCGCGCGAGGCCGTCGTGCGAAGCACGATCGGACGACGTGCGATCGGACGGCACGTGATCGGACGGCGTGCGATCGGTGCTGGAAGCTGCCGGAGCGACTTCGATCGGCGACGCGGGCTTGTTCATCGGATCTCCTTTCACGCAGCTTCGCGCTCGGCGCGAAGCTGCGGCACGGCGCTGCGGACGAACTCGGCGATGTCGGCGAGCGGTGCGCCGGGGTGGAACACGCGCGCGACGCCGGCATCGAGGAGCGTCGCCTCGTCGTCGTCGGGAACGATGCCGCCGACGATCACCGCGACGCCGACGACTCCCGCCTCGGTGAGGGCGCGCATCAGCTTCGGCACGATCAGGTGGTCGGTCGCGAGCGACGAGATGCCGATCACGTCGACGTCCTCCTCGATCGCGAGCTTCACGACGGCAGCGATCCCCTGCCACGGCGGCGTGTAGATGACCTCCATGCCTGCATCGCGAAGGTATGCGGCGACGATGCGACTGCCGCGGTCGTGGCCGTCGAGGCCGATCTTCGTGATCAGAACCCTGGGGATCACGCTCATCGCGCGCTCCGCGGCGAGGGTTTGCCCGCAGTTCTGCCATCGTGCGACGAAGGTTTCGCCGCCGCCCTGCCGTCGCGCGACGCGGGGGCGCCATGCCTGAGCAGCGCGACGAACTCGCTGGCGATCGCGCGCGCGTCGTCGCGACCGGGCCGGTACCACGTCTGCGACCAGTTGAGCGCGCCGAGGAGCATCAGGCGCAGGCAGCGCCGGTCGGCGCCGCGGCGCACCGGCAGCGCGGCGACGAGACCGACGAAGATGTCCTCGTAGCGGTCGCGCAGCGCGACGAGCGACGGCGCCACCGCCGGAACGTCGGCGGGTCGCACGCGAATGACCACCTGCGCGTAATCGCTGTCCTCGAGCAGCGCTTCGAGATGCGCGACGCACGCCGCTTCGAGACGGCGCCACGCGCCCGACTCGCATGCGATCGCGGCGAGGACGCGCTCGGAAATCCGGCGCACGCCCTCCTCGTAGACCGCGGCGAGGAGGTCCTCCTTCGCGGCGAAGTGGTAATAGAGCGAGCCGGGGAGCATGTCGACGGCGTGCACGATCTCGCGCACCGACGTGCCGTGAAAGCCCTGCGCGCGGAAGAGCCGCGCTGCCTCGTCGAGGAGCTGCGGCAGGCGGTTGTGCGACCGTGCGGCGCCGCTCGCGCGCGAGCCGTGCCGGACGCCAGCCGCGGCTCGGGTGCGGGTCGGGCGCGTCGGTGGGGGAAGGTCGAGCGCGGACATCGTCAGTTACCAAACAAGTGTTTGTTTTTAGCACTCCCGATCGCCCCCGTCAAGCGAGGCTTTGTTCCGATAGAATCGCTCGCACCGGGCGACGCGGCCCGAACGGAGCGCGACCACGCGCCCGATACGAGAGGTGGCAGGGGGAGATGAACGCTTCCGGTGAAACGTTTCCGCGGCTCCTGCTGCGCAACGCGCGCGAGCGCGGCGATCGCCCGGCGATGCGCGAGAAGGCGCTCGGCATCTGGCAGACCTGGACCTGGCGCGAGGTCGCCGACGAGGTTCGTGCACTCGCCTGCGGACTTGCCGCGCAGGGCTTCAAGCGCGGCATGCATCTCGCGATTATCGGCGACAATCGGCCGCGCCTCTACTGGGCGATGGCGGCCACGCAGGCGCTCGGCGGCGTGCCGGTGCCGATGTATCAGGACGCTCCAGCGGCCGAGTTCACGTTCGTCCTGAACGACGCGGCGATCGCCTACGCGATCGTCGAGGACCAGGAGCAGGTCGACAAGATGCTCGAAGCGAAAGCCGAAGTGCCGACGCTCGAGCACATCTACTACGACGATGCGCGCGGGCTGCGCAATTACGAGGGCCTCGAAAGCTTCGATGTACTTCAGGCCGCGGGACGCGCATTCGACCGCGCGCATCCGGATTTCTTCGACGCCGAGGTGGCGCGAGGTACGCCCGACGACGTGTCGGTGATGCTGTACACGTCGGGGACCACCGGCAAGCCGAAGGGTGTGTGCCAGACGCATGCGGCGTTCATCGCCGCGGCAGGCGGCGGTGTCGAGTTCGATCACCTGGACGAGCGCGACAGCGTGCTCTCCTACCTGCCGATGGCGTGGGTCGGCGATCACCTGTTCTCGTACGCGCAGGCGTTGATCGCGGGCTTCACGATCAATTGCCCGGAATCGGCCGACACCGTGATGACCGATCTGCGCGAGATCGGGCCGACCTACTACTTCGCGCCTCCGCGCATCTTCGAGAACCTGCTGACGCAACTCACGATCCGGATGGAGGACGCGAGCGCCCTCAATCGCTGGCTCTATCGGCGCTTCATGGCGATCGCGCGCCGCTGCGGCGCGGCGATCCTCGAAGGCAAGCCGGTGTCGATCTCCGATCGGATCCTCTACGCGCTCGGCAACCTCGTGATCTACGCGCCGCTTCGCAACGTGCTCGGCATGTCGCGCCTGCGCGTCGCGTACACGGCGGGCGCTGCGATCGGGCCCGACCTCTTCCGCTTCTACCGCTCGATCGGCATCAACCTGAAGCAGCTCTATGGCCTCACCGAGACCTGCGCGTACGGCTGCCTGCAGCCGAGCGGCGACGTGCGCATCGAAACGGTCGGGCGCGCGGCGCCGGGCGTCGAGATCAGGATTGCCGACAGCGGCGAAGTGCTGCTCCGCGGGCCGATGCTCCTGAAGGAGTACTACAAGCGACCCGACGCGACGGCCGAGTCGATCGATCGCGAAGGCTATTTCCACACCGGCGATGCGGGCGTGTTCGACGCCGCGGGCGAGCTCCGCATCATCGATCGCGCGAAGGACGTCGGCAAGCTCGCCGGCGGCGCGATGTTCGCGCCGAACTACATCGAGAACAAGCTCAAGTTCTTCCCGCACATCCGCGAGGCCGTCGCCTTCGGGAACGGACGCGACCGCGTCTGCGTGTTCGTCAATATCGACTTTGGCTCGGTCGGCGACTGGGCCGAGCGCCGCGGCCTCGCGTATTCGGGCTACACCGACCTCGCCACGAAGCCGGAGGTGCGCGCGCTCGTCCGCGAATGCGTCGAGAAGGTGAACGCCGAGCTCGCCGGCGAGCCGGGCCTCGCCGATACGCAGGTGAGCCGCTTCCTGATCCTGCACAAGGAGCTCGACCCCGACGACGACGAGCTGACGCGCACGCGCAAGGTGCGGCGCGGGTTCATCGCCGAGAAGTACGCGGTCCTGATCGACGCGCTGTACTCGGGGCGCAAGGTCCAGCACGTCGAGACGCAGGTGAAGTTCGAGGACGGGCGTCAGGGCATCGTCGCCGCCGACCTCGTCATCGAGGACGCGAAGGTCTTCCCACCGCGCGTCGCGCGCGCGGCCTGACGCGACACGCATGGGCGAGCGCCGCATCGGAGATGTCGTACTCTCGCTCGAGCAGATCTCGCTCGCCTTCGGCGGCGTCAACGCGCTCACCGACATCAGCTTCGACGTCCGCGAGCACGAGGTCCGCGCGATCATCGGGCCCAACGGCGCCGGCAAGAGCTCGATGCTGAACGTGATCAACGGCGTCTACCGGCCGCAGCAGGGCACGATCACCTTCCGCGGCGAGCCGCGGCATGACATGAATCCGCACGCCGCGGCGGCGATGGGCATCGCGCGCACGTTCCAGAACATCGCGCTGTTCCGCGGCATGACGGTGCTCGACAACGTGATGACCGGGCGCAACCTGAAGATCCGCACCAACTTCCTCGAGCACGCGATCTGGTGGGGGCGCGCGCGCCGCGAGGAGCTCGAGAACCGGCGCAAGGTCGAGGAGGTGATCGACTTCCTCGAAATCCAGCACATCCGCAAGACCCCGGTCGGCCGGCTTCCCTACGGCCTGCAGAAGCGCGTCGAGCTCGCGCGCGCGCTCGCCGCCGAGCCCGAGCTCCTGCTGCTCGACGAGCCGATGGCCGGAATGAACGTCGAGGAGAAGCAGGACATGTGCCGCTTCGTGCTCGACGTCAACGAGCAGTACGGGACCACGATCGTGCTGATCGAGCATGACATGGGGGTGGTGATGGACATCTCGGACCGCGTCGTCGTGCTCGATTACGGCCGCAAGATCGGCGACGGCACGCCCGACGACGTGCGCGGCAACCAGGCGGTGATCGACGCGTATCTCGGGGTCGCGCACTAGTCGCGGCCAACTTCGACAGCCGATCGCCATGTCCTTCTTCTTCGAAGTCCTCGTCGCCGGCCTCCTGTCCGGGGTCATGTACGCGCTCGTCGCGCTCGGCTTCGTGCTGATCTTCAAGGCCTCGGGGGTGTTCAACTTCGCGCAGGGGGCGATGGTGTTCTTCGCCGCGGCGACCTTCGCCGGGCTGCAGCAGGAGCACCACGTCAACGCGTGGATCGCGCTGCCGCTGGCGCTCGTCGCGATGATCGTGCTTGGGCTCGCGATCGAGCGCATCGTGCTGCGTCCGCTCGTCAACCAACCGCAGATCACCCTCTTCATGGCGACGATCGGCCTCGCGTTCTTCATCGAGGGGATGTCGCAGATGTTCTGGGGCAGCACGCCGCGCGGGCTTTCGGTCGGCATCGAGGACCAGCCGTTCCAGTGGGTGTCGGACCGGCTCAACATCAACATCAGCCAGTTCGACGTGTTCGCTGCGATCGTGTCCGGCGTGCTCGTCGTACTGCTCGCGCTCTTCTTCCAGCGCACGCGCGTCGGACGCGCGCTGCGCGCGGTCGCCGACGATCATCAGGCAGCGCTGTCGGTCGGCATCCCGCTGCAGTACATCTGGGCGATCGTCTGGGCGGTGGCGGGCTTCGTCGCGCTCGTCGCCGGAATGCTGTGGGGCGCGCGTAACGGTGTCGGCTTCTCGCTCACCTTCACTGCGCTGAAGGCGCTGCCGGTGCTGATCCTCGGCGGCTTCGAGTCGATCCCGGGCGCGATCGTCGGCGGCCTCATCATCGGCGCGTCGGAGAAGGTCGCCGAGGTCTACCTCGGACCGCACGTCGGAGGCGGCATCGAGGGCTGGTTCGCCTACGTGATCGCGCTCGGCTTCCTGCTCTTCCGCCCCGAAGGGCTCTTCGGCGAGAAGCACATCGACCGCGTATGAACCACGCGCCCGTCCACGCGAGCTTTCGCATCGTCCCATTCCGTCACCGAGCGAGGTGCTGAGTGCTGTACCGCGAAGCCGGCCAGTTCAAGGCGACCTACGCCGCCGATCAGCAGATCTTCCCGATCCGCCAGGACCGGATCGCGATCGCCGCGCTCGTCGTCTTCGCGTTCGTCGTCGTGCCGCTCGTCGCCAACCAGTACTGGCTGTCGGCGATCCTGACGCCGGTGCTGATCTTCTCGCTCGCGACACTCGGCCTCAACATCCTGACCGGCTACGCGGGGCAGCTCTCGCTCGGAACGGCCGCGTTCATGGCGGTCGGTGCATTTGCCGCGTACAACCTCGACCTTCGCGTCGAGGGCCTGCCGCTGCCGGTGGTGCTCGTGCTCGCGGGCGTCTTCGCCGCCGGTGTCGGCGCGGTGTTCGGGCTGCCGAGCCTGCGCATCAAAGGGTTCTATCTCGCTGTCGCGACGCTCGCCGCGCAGTTCTTCATCGTCTGGGCGCTGGTCAAGTTCCCGTGGTTCTCGAACAACTCGAGCTCGGGCGTGATCACCGCGCAGAAGATGCGCCTCTTCGGCAAGGTGCTCGACACTCCGGCGCAGAAGTACCTGATCACGCTGACCATCGTCGCGCTGCTGGCACTCGCCGCGAAGAACCTGATGCGCAGCCCCACCGGGCGCGCGTTCATGGCGGTGCGCGACATGGACGTCGCGGCAGCGGTGATCGGCATTCCGCTGATGCGCACGAAGCTTCTCGCGTTCGCGATCAGCTCGTTCTACTGCGGCGTCGCCGGCGCGCTGTACGCCTATGCGTATCTCGGCACCGTCGAGCCCGAAGGCTTCACGCTCGATCTCTCGTTCCGGATCCTGTTCATGGTGATCGTCGGGGGCATGGGCAGCATCCTCGGCTCGTTTCTCGGGGCCGCGTTCATCGTGCTGGTGCCGATCGGCCTCAACGTGTCGACGCAATGGCTGAACGGAGTCCTGCAATCGACGTTTCACATGTCGGTGCCGGGGTCGCTGACGTCGAATCTCGAGCTGATGGTGTTCGGGGGGCTCATCATCTTCTTCCTGATCGTCGAGCCGCACGGACTCGCGCGGCTGTGGCAGATCGGCAAGGAGAAGCTGAGGCTGTGGCCGTTTCCCCATTAAGACGCAGGCATTGAGTTGCCGGCGGGGCTGGCGGATCATGCCGGCTGTGTGGATCGTTGCGGTGAATGCCGCGTGTTCTGAACGAGAGTACTTTTGGGAGGTTCGTATGTTGCGACGCAATAGGGTTCTGGCGGGGCTGTTCGGCCTGGCGCTCGCCACGGTGGCCGGAGTCGCGTTGGCTGCGGGCGAGCAGTTCGTTCCGCTGCTGTCGTACCGCGTGGGTCCGTACGCGGCCGGAGGGTCGGGCATCTTCGGCGGCTACATCGACTACATGAACTACATCAACATGAAGGAGGGCGGTGTCAACGGCGTCAAGCTCACCTGGGAAGAGTGCGAGACCGAGTACAACAACTCGCGCGGCGTCGAGTGCTACGAACGGCTGAAGAAGCACGCCGGCGGCGCGTCGATGGTGCAGCCGCTTTCGACCGGCATCAGTTACAGCCTGATCGACCGGGTCGCCGCGGACAAGATCCCGCTGGTGACGATCGGCTACGGGCGCACAGACGCCGCCGACGGCGCGGTGTTCCCGTGGGTGTTCCCGATGATCACGACGTACTGGAGCCAGGCCTCCGACATCATCAAGTACATCGCGTCGAAATCGGGTGGCGAGGACAAGCTTCGCGGCAAGAAGATCGTTCACCTCTATCACGACTCGGCGTACGGCAAGGAGCCGATCCCCGTGCTCGAGGACTACGCGAAGAAGCTCGGCTTCCAGCTCACGCTGATCCCGGTCGCGCACCCCGGCAACGAGCAGGGCGCGCAATGGCTGCAGATCCGCCAGATCAAGCCCGACTGGGTGATCCTCTGGGGCTGGGGCGTGATGAATCCGACCGCACTGAAGGCCGCCGCAAAGGTCGGCTATCCGCGCACGCAGATCATCGGCGACTGGTGGGCCGGATCCGAAGAAGACGTGATTCCCGCCGGCGACGCTGCGAAGGGCTACACGACCGCGGTGTTCAACGAATCGGGCGCGAACCTGCCGCTCGTGCGCGAGATCAGGAAGGTCGTCTACGGCGCCGGCAAGGGCAACCTCGAAGACAAGTCGCGGATCGGCAGCGTCTACCACACGCGCGGCATCGTGTCGGGGATCGTCACCGTCGAGGCGATCCGCGTCGCGCAGGAGCATTTCGGCAAGGGCAAGGTGATGACCGGCGAGCAGGTGCGCTGGGGTCTCGAGCACCTCAACCTGACCGAAGCACGCCTGAAGCAGTTAAACGCCGACGGGCTGATGCCGCCGACGCACGTGACCTGCGACGATCACGAAGGCTCGGGTCTCGCCAAGTTCCAGACCTGGGACGGCGAGCGCTGGAAGGTCGTCAGCGGCTGGGTCTCGCCCGACAAGGACATGATCCGCGCGATGATCGTCGAGTCGGCGAACAAGTACGCGAAGGAGAAGGGCATCACGCCTCGCGACTGCAGCAAGGAAGCGAGCATGTAATTCGGAAATTCGGGTGGGGTCAGGCAAAAGGCAAGACCTGACCCCACCCGCTCTAATACATGACGACCGCCGTTCCCCTTCGGAGCGCCGAGCCCGCGTCCACCGCGGCACGCACGGCGCTCACCGTCAACAACGTCGAGGTCATCTACGACCACGTCATCCTCGTGCTGAAAGGCGTTTCGCTCGAGGTTCCCGAAGGCGGGATCGTCGCGCTGCTCGGGGCGAACGGCGCCGGCAAGACGACGACGCTGAAGGCCATCTCGAATCTGCTGCGCGCCGAGCGCGGCGAGGTGACCAAGGGCACGATCGAATTTCGCGGCGAGCGCGTCGATCGGCTGACGCCCAACGATCTCGTGCGGCGCGGCGTCTGCCAGGTGATGGAGGGGCGCCATTGCTTCGCGCACCTCACCGTGGAGGAAAATCTTCTCACCGGTGCGTTCACGCGCCGCGATTCGCGCGCGGACATCGCCGCGTCGCTCGAAAAGGTCTACCACTACTTCCCGCGGTTGAAGCAGCGTCGCTCGAGCCAGTCCGGCTACACGTCCGGTGGCGAGCAGCAGATGACGGCGATCGGGCGTGCGCTGATGGCGCGACCATCGATGATCCTGCTCGACGAGCCGTCGATGGGGCTCGCGCCGCAGATCGTCGAGGAGATCTTCGGGATCGTCGCCGATCTCAACGGCAACGAGCGGGTGTCCTTCCTGCTCGCCGAACAGAACACGATGGTCGCGCTGCGCTATGCGCAGTACGGCTACATCCTCGAAAACGGTCGCGTCGTCATGGACGGCGCCGCGACGGAGCTCGCCGATAACGAGGACGTGAAGGAGTTTTACCTCGGCCTGTCGACGGCCGGGCGCAGGAGCTTCCGCGACGTCAAGCACTATCGCCGCCGCAAGCGGTGGCTCGCGTGACAGAAGAGCACTACGACGCGCTGGAGACGCGCGCCCCCGCATTGCGCGAGCGCGAGCAGCTTGCGCAGCTTCGCCGGCAGCTCGCGCATGCGCGCGCGAATTCGCCCGCGTTCGCGCAGCGTCTCGCCGGTATCGATCCCGAGGCGATCGATTCGCGCGCGGCGCTCGCGCGTCTTCCGGTGCTGCGCAAGAGCGATCTCGTCGCATTGCAGAAGGCGAAGCGGCCATTTGGCGGGCTGGATGCGCGCTCCGACGGCGGCGTGCGCCGGATCTTCGCGTCGCCCGGTCCGATCTACGAGCCGGAGGGGCCGGGCCCCGATCACTGGCGCTTCGCGCGCGCGCTGTTCGCCGCGGGCTTCCGGCCGGGCGAGCTCATTCACAACTGCTTCGCCTACCATTTCACGCCGGCGGGATCGATGATCGAGACCGGCGCGCATGCGCTGGGCTGCACGGTGTTTCCCGGGGGCACCGGACAGACCGAGCAACAGGTTGCAGCGATTGCCGATCTCGAGCCCGCCGGCTACGTCGGAACGCCGTCGTTTCTGCGCATCATCCTCGAGCGTGCCGACGAGCTCGGCGTGGCGCTGCCGAGCCTCACAAGGGCGCTTGTCTCGGGCGAGCCGTTTCCGCCGTCGCTGCGCGACGCATTCGCCGCGCGCGGCATTCACGGCTACCAGGCATACGCGACCGCCGACGTCGGCGTGATCGCCTACGAGACGGCCGCGCGAGAAGGCCTCGTCGTCGACGAAGGCGTGCTGGTCGAGATCGTGGCCCCCGGGACCGGCGACCCGGTCGCGCCGGGCGAGGTCGGTGAAGTCGTCGTCACGCCGCTCGCCAACAGCGTCTATCCGCTGATCCGCTTCGGCACCGGCGATCTCTCGGCAGTGTTGCCCGGACCGTCGCCCTGCGGACGCACGGGGCTGCGCATCCGCGGCTGGCTCGGCCGCGCCGACCAGGCGACCAAGGTCAAGGGGATGTTCGTGCATCCCGGCCAGGTGGCGGCGATCGTCAAGCGTCATCCCGAGGTGCAGCGTGCGCGGCTCATCGTCGACAATCCCGGCGGCAGCGACCGGATGATTCTCCACGTCGAGGCGACCGGCATGGCCCCCGACCTCGCCAGCGCGATCGTCGAATCGATCCGCGAAGTGACCAAGCTGCGCGGCGAAGTCACATTCCGCGCGATCGACGAGCTGCCCAACGACGGCAAGGTGATCGACGATCTGCGCAAGCTCGAGTAGCGGCGCCTGCGTGCTACGATTGCCGGCAGTCGCGTTCCGAGCCTCTGCCGTGTCGAGATCCGATCCAGGCGCCGACCTGTTCGCCCCGCTGCAGGATGCGACGCTGCGCCGCATCGCCGCGAGTGGCGTCGTCCGCAGCTTTCCCCGCAACACGATCCTGATCAACGAGGGCGACGTCGGCGACGCGCTCTACATCGTCCTGTCCGGGCGCGTGAAGGTGTTCGCGAGCAACGAGGCCGGGCGCGAGTTCGTCATCGATTTCCAGGGTCCGGGCGGATACGTCGGCGAAATGAGCCTCGACGGCGCGCCGCGCTCGGCGTCGGTGATGACGGTCGAGCCGACCACGTGCGCGGTGGTGAATCGCGCGCAACTGCGCGACTTCATCCTCGCGCACCCGGACTTCGCGATGCACCTGGTCGAGAAGCTGATCCACCGCGTCCGCGTCACCACCAGCAACCTGAAGAGCCTCGCTCTGTCGGACGTCTACGGGCGGCTCGTGCGCCTCATCAACGCGCTCGCGACCGAGGTCGATGGGCGCATACTGGTGCCCGAGCGGCTGACGCAGCAGGAGATCGCCGATCGCGTCGGCGCGTCGCGCGACATGATCGGCAAGCTGATGAAGGACCTCGTCGCGGGCGGGTACCTCGCCGTCGAAGACCACACGATCTTTGTCCTGCGCAAGCTGCCGCAGGGGTGGTAGCGGTCTGACGCTGGTGCGCGCGTCAGCGGTCGATGCCTCCCATGCAGATGTACTTCACTTCGACGAACTCGTCGATCCCGTACTTCGACCCCTCGCGCCCGAGCCCCGACTGCTTGACGCCGCCGAACGGCGCCACTTCGGTGGTGATCAGCCCGGTGTTGACGCCGACCATGCCGTACTCGAGCGCTTCGGCGACGCGCCAGATGCGTCCGATGTCGCGGCTGTAGAAGTACGCGGCGAGCCCGTACTCGGTGCGATTCGCGAGCTCGGTCACCTCGGCGTCGTCGCGGAAGCGGATCAGCGGCGCGACCGGACCGAAGGTCTCCTCGCGAAAGATCTGCATGGCCGGGGTGACGCCGGTCAGGATCGTCGGCTCGTAGAACCTTCCACCCAGCGCGTGGCGCTTCCCACCCGTCGCGACCTTCGCGCCCTTCGCTTTCGCGTCGGTGACGTGCTCCTCGACCTTCGCGATCGCGTCGTCGTTGATCAGCGGTCCCGACGTGACTCCCGTCTCGGTGCCGCGTCCGACCTTGATGCCGGCGACGCGCTTTGCAAGCTTCTCGGCGAACGCGTCGTAGATCTTGTCGTGAACGAAGAAGCGATTCGCGCAGATGCAGGTCTGACCGGAGTTGCGGTATTTCGACTGCATCGCTCCGTCGGCGGCGGCCTCGAGGTCGGCATCGTCGAAGACGATGAATGGAGCGTTGCCGCCGAGCTCGAGTGACAGTTTCTTGATCGTCGGGGCGACCTGTCGCATCAGGATACGACCGACCTCGGTCGAGCCGGTGAACGACAGCTTGCGCACAAGCGGGTTCGCGCACATCTCCGCGCCGATCTCCTCCGGCACGCCGGTGATCACGTTGATGACTCCGGGAGGAAAGCCCGCACGGTGCGCGAGCTCGGCGAGCGCGAACGCCGAGTAGGGCGTGATTTCCGCGGGCTTGATCACGACGGTGCAGCCCGCAGCAAGCGCCGGCGAAACCTTGCGCGTGATCATCGAGCTCGGAAAGTTCCACGGCGTGATTGCCGCGCAGACGCCGACCGGCTCCTTGATGACGACGATCCTGCGGTCGTTGGCGATCGTCGGGATCACGTCGCCGTAGACGCGCTTCGCCTCCTCGGCGAACCATTCGGTGTAGCCGGCGCCGCTCATGAGCTCGCCGCGCGCTTCGGCGAGCGGCTTCCCCTGCTCGGTGGTGAGGATCAGCGCGAGGTCGTCCATGTTGGCGTGCATCAGGTCGAGCCACTTGCGCAGCACGGCCGAGCGCTCGCGCGCGGTCTTCGCGCGCCACGCCGGGAACGCGCGGCTCGCGGCCTCGATTGCCTGTTTCGTTTCGGCGCCGCGAAAGCGCGGAATGGTTCCGATCGGCAGGCCGTTGGCAGGGTCGTCGACCTGCAGCGTGCCGCGGTCCGCGGCGTCGATCCACTTGCCGTCGACGTAGCATTGGTGGCGCAGCAGCGTCGTGTCGCGCAGCGCGGGAGTCGAGCGTTCGATGGTGTCGGGTGGCATGGCGATTCTCCGATGAAGCAGAGACGTTCAGTATAGGCGCTCAGCGCGAAGGACGTCGCGAAACCATGACGACACCGACGAGAACCAGCGCCACACCGGCGAGCTGCGCTCCGCTGATGCGCTCACCGAGCATCACCGCTCCGAGCCCCAGCGTGAACACCGGACCGAGCGAGCCGACGAGCGATGCGGGCCCGGCTCCCATTCGATGTACCGCTTCGGCCATCATCCAGGTCGGCAGCACGGTGCTGAAGATCGCCATCGCGACGCAGAGCATCTGAATGCGCGCTGGCACCGCGAGCGCGGCGAGCGAATGCGTCAGCGCGAAGTGGGCGCAGATGAAGATCGTCGCCAGCAGCATCGCCCACGCGATGAAGCGCGCCGAGCCGAGGCGCGCGATCACCGGTCCGGCACCGACGAGGTAGATCGCGTAGGTGATCGCGCCCGCGAAAATGAGTGCGCTGCCGAGTGCGATGGCCGTTGCATCTCCGGAGAGGCGGATGTCGTGGCGGACGGCGAGCGCGATGCCGGCGTAGGAGAGAACGAGCGCGATCACGGCGCGCCGCGTGATCGGTCGATGGAGGAACATCGCCGACAGCACGACGACGACCGTCGGATAGAGGAACAGCACCAGCCGCTCGAGCGACGCGGTGACGTACTGCAGGCCGACGAAATCGAGCAGGCTCGAGAGGTAGTAGCCGACGAAGCCGAGTGCGACGAGATGGCGCCAGTCGCGCGCCCGAATCGCCGGGCCGGTCGTGGTGCGACCTGCCCACCACGCGAGCAGCGCGAAGAACGGCGCCGAGTAGAGCATGCGCAGCGTCATCAGCACGACCGGATCGACGCTCGCCCAGCCGTAGGCGAGCTTGATGAGAATCGCCTTGAACGAGAAGCCGAGGACGCCGACGATCGCGAGGAGCGGGCCGAGCCACACATCGGCGGCCGGATACGCGGCCGAGTGCGCGGGCGGCGCCGCGTCTGCGCCGGTCTCGGCGCCGCGGGTCAGTCCCAGCGCACGATCCCGGCCCATGCGGTGACGAGGATCACGACGCCAAAGGCGATCCGGTACCAGGCGAACGGCCTGAAATCGTGATGACTGACGTAGCGGATCAGCCAGCGCACGCAGAGGAACGCGCTGACGAAGGCTGCGACGAAGCCGACTGCGAGTCCATGCAGATCCTGCGCCGACAGCAGCGCGCGATTCTTGAAGAACTCGTAGCCGCAGGCCGCGAACAGCGTCGGGATCGCGAGGAAGAACGAGAACTCGGTCGCTGCCTGCCGGGAAAGACCGAACAGCATGCCGCCGATGATCGTCGCGCCCGAGCGCGAGGTGCCGGGAATCAGCGAGAACGCCTGCGCGATCCCCACCTTGAGCGCATCGGTCCAGCGCATCGCATCGACCGTGGCGATGCGCACGGTCGCCGGTCGCTGCCGCTGCAGGCGCTCAGCCCAGAGGATCACGAACGCGCCGATGATGAATGCCGCCGCCACCGGCAGAGGTGCGAAGAGGTGCGCCTGGATCCCCTTCACGAACAAGAGCCCGAGCACCGCGGCGGGAACGAACGCAATGGCGACGTTGAGCGCGAAGCGCTGTGCATCGCGGTTGGAAAAGAGCCCGCCGAGCGCGAAGCCGATGCGTGCGCGGAACTCCCAGCAGACGGCGAGGATCGCACCCGCCTGAATGACGATCTCGAACACCTTTGCGCGCTCGCCGGTGTAACCGAGGAGCGAGCCGGCGACGATCAGATGTCCGGTCGACGACACCGGGAGAAATTCGGTCAAGCCTTCGACGACGCCGAGAATCAGCGTCACCAGCAGAGCGGGATGGTCCAAGCGGGAAATCGAGCGTGGAGCGAGCGGGTTCGCGGGCCGGATTGTCGCACGAAGAGCACGCAGCGATGCGACCGGCAGCGAATCCGCGGCCGGCCGGAGTTGCGGTCAGGAGCGAGGTGCAGTCAGGTCTGCGCCGACTGGCCTTTCTGCAGCATCGCGAGCGCCTGGTTGACGAGGTCGCTGTGATTCTCGGGAACCTGTCCGTGCGGCGTCAGCTTGTCGATCACCTGCGGCAGGACCTGCGCGAGCTGTCCGGCAGCCTGGTCGTGCGAGAGACCGAGCTGCTGCGCGATCTGCCCGATCTGGCCGCTGCCGAAGATCTGCGACAGTGCGCCGCCCTCGATCGCCTGGTTCTGCCCGGTGCCGACCCACGACTGGGCCTGCTGGCCGAACCCCGCCTGCTCGAACTTGCCGAGCACGCCCTGCAGACCGCCGTTTTGCTGCAGCATCTGCAGCGCGATCTGCATCAGCGGGTTCTGTCCGCCCTGTGCCGACTGCCCGCCGAGCAGGCCCCCCATCAGGTTACCGAGTACTCCATCGAGCAGTCCCATTGGCCCTCCGCAAAACGTTGACGACCCGTCGAGTCTACGCTCCGATCGGCGATCGCGTCATCCGCGACGCGGCCGCGGCGTCGTTTCGCGCTACTGCGATTCCGGCGATGCCGGAGCGATGGCGGCGCGAAGCTCAGCGACCGCGAGAGTGAGCCGATCGAGGTCGCGGCGCAGATCGGCGACCTCGCTGCGGAGCTCGGCGACCTCGCTGCGGAGCTCGGCGATGTCGTCGTGCCGGGATTCAGAATCGCGGTGCTCGTCCGCGATAGCGCGAGGTGCGATCTGCGGGGGCGCGGCGAGTACGACCTGCGGCGAGATAACGGGTGCGTCGGCGAGGCGCTGCGCCCATCGCGTCTCGCGCGTTCCCGGCGCACGCGGCAGCTCGGTGA
>DASVGI010000019.1:0-8174 GCA_036379595.1 Casimicrobiaceae bacterium
GCGGCGACGCGAGCGGGTGTGTGACCTCCCGCACGCTCGCCTTCACCGGATTACAAGATTACAACCCCGCACATGCATCCGTCGGCTGCACCGCGGCATCGCGCATTTGCGTTCGCCATCACGGCGCTCGTCGCCGGATGCACGACCGTCGGCCCGAACTACACGGCGCCGCCGGCACCGCACGAAGCGCGCTACACGCGCGAAGCATTGCCCGCCGCGACGGTCGCGGCTCCGGGTCCGCTCGGCGGTGCGCAACGCTATGCAACGGTCGCGAGCGCAGCGCCGGACTGGTGGCGCGCGTTCGGCTCGAAGCGCCTCGATGCGCTGATCGACGACGCGCTGCTGCACAACCCGACGCTCGAAGCGGCGCAGGCGACGCTGCGCCAGGCACGCGAAACCTACAACGCCCAGGCCGGCTCGACGCTGTACCCGACGGTTACCGGGAAGCTCGGCGCGAGCCGCAACGAGATCAACGCCGCCGGAAACGGCCAGTCGCACGGTGGGCAGACGATTTACAGCCTCTACAACGCGAACGTCGGCGTTTCTTACAACGTCGATCTGTTCGGCGCCAATCGCCGCGCGCTCGAGGCGCTCGCGGCGCAGGCGGACTACCAGGGGTTCCAGCTCGAGGCCGCGCGCCTCGCGCTCGCCGGGAACATCGCCACCACTGCGTTCGGCCAGGCCGGGCTCGTGGCGCAACGCGAAGCCACCGCGTCGATCCTCGCGGCCGAGGAGCTGCAGCTCGCGATCGCGCAGAAACGCTTCGAGCTCGGCGCAGCGAGCCGCGGTGACGTGCTCGCGCTCCAAACCGAGGCCGAGCAGACGCGCGCGCAGCTTCCCGCGCTCGACACGCGGATCGAGCAGGCCGATCACCTGCTCGCAACGCTGACGGGACGCGAGCCGAGTGCTGGCGACGTGCCGCGCTTCAGGCTCGACGAGTTCGAGCTGCCGGATACGCTGCCGGTCGTCGTGCCGTCGGACCTCGTGCGCCAGCGTCCCGATATCCGCGCCTCGGCCGCGCTGCTACACGTCGCCACCGCGCAGTACGGCGTCGCCGTGGCCAACCTCTATCCGCAGATCAATCTCAGCGCGATGCTCGGCACGCAGGCGCTGACCGCAGGCGCCCTGTTCGGTCCGGGCTCGGCCGTGTGGGGCCTTGCCGGCCAGCTTGCGCAGCCGCTCTTCAACGCCGGGTTGAAATCTGCCGCCGATGCCGCGCACGCGGGCCTGCAGGCCGCCGGGGCGAACTACCGCGAGACGGTGCTCTCGGCGCTGCGCAACGTCGCCGATGCGCTGCGTGCGCTCGACGCCGATGCGAAGGTCCTCGCGGCCGAGGTCGCCGCCGACACCGCGGCCGGCGGCTCGCTCGCGCTGACGCGCGACCAGTACGAGCTCGGCGGAGCGAGCTACTTAGCGCTCCTCGTCGCGCAGCAGCAGGTGCAGCGCGCGCGGATCGCGGTGATCGCGACGCAGGCGCAGCGGCTCGCCGACAGCGCCTCGCTGTTCCAGGCCGTGGGCGGCAACGTCGCGATGCCCGCAACACGCGAGAAGAGCGCAACGCGCGAGAAGACCGCAACACGTGAGAAGACCGCAACGACGGAGTGACCGATGACCGGAAGAACCATCAAACGCATGGTCATCATGCTCGTGATCGCCGCGATCCTGATCGGCGCGATGACGTGGTTCACCCACTTCAAGAACACGATGATCGCCAAGGCGATCAAGGGACAGGCGAATCCGCCGGAAACGGTCGCCACGGTGGTCGCGCAGGAGACGAGCTGGCAACCGGTGATCGAAGCGCTCGGCAGTCTGCGCGCAAGCGAGCAGGCAGCGTTGAGCGCCGAGGTCGGCGGCCTCGTCACCGCCGTGCACTTCGATTCGGGCGCGAAGGCCCGCGCGGGCCAGCATCTCGTCGAACTGAACGCCGCGCCGCTCGAGGGCCAGCTCGCGCAGCTCGAAGCGCAGGCCGGGCTCGCGCGCGTCACGCTCGCGCGCGATCAGGCCCAGCTCGAGGCGCGCGCGATCGCCAGGGCAGTCGTCGACACCGACGTCGCGACGCTGAAGAGCGCGGAGGCGCAGATCGCCGCGCAGAAGGCGCTGATCGCCCAGAAGTCGATCGTCGCTCCATTCGCCGGCCGGCTCGGCATCCGGCAGGTCGACGTCGGCCAGTTTCTCGCCGCGGGGGCCGCCGTCGTGACGCTGCAGAAGCTCGATCCGATGGAAGTCGACTTCACCGTGCCGCAGAACCAGATCGCGCTGGTGACGATCGGCATGCAGGCGCGGCTCGAGACGAGCGCGGTGCCGGGGAAGACGTTCGAAGCGACGGTGACGGCGATCGAGCCGCAGGTCGACCCGTCGACGCGCAACATGAAGGTCCGCGCGCGGGTCCCGAATCCGAACGACGTTCTGCTGCCCGGCGTGTTCGTGATCGTCCACATCGGCAACGGGGCGCCGCGACAGTACGTAACGCTGCCGAACGCGGCGATCACCTACAACCCGTACGGAGCCACCGTGTTCGTCGCCAGGGACGCGGGCAAGGGACCCGACGGCAAGCCGCGCCTCACCGCCGAGCAGCGCTTCGTTACGCCGGGCCTCACGCGCGGCGATCAGGTCGCGATCGTGTCCGGACTGAAGGCCGGTGAGACCGTGGTGACCGCCGGGCAGCTCAAGCTCCGCAACGGGTCACCGCTCGTCGTGAACAACAGCCTGCAGCCGAGCGACAACCCGAATCCCGTCGTTCACGACAACTGATCGCGCACGGCGAAGCGGCGATCGATCGGCATGGACAAGCGTTTCACCGACCTCTTCATCAGGCTTCCGGTCCTCGCGACCGTCGTGAGCCTCGTCATCCTGGTGCTCGGGCTGCGCTCGGTCGGGCTCTTGCCGGTGCTGCAGTACCCATACACGCAGAACGCGGTCGTCACCGTCTCGACCGTGTATCCGGGCGCCAGCGCCGACGTCGTCGCGAGCTTCATCACGACGCCGCTCGAGAACGCGATCGCGCAGGCAAACGGCATCGACTACATGACGTCGTCGAACGTCCAGGGCTCGAGCACGATCACCGCCAACCTGCGCCTCAATTACGACCCGGACAAAGCGCTGACCGAGATCAACACCAAGGTGAACTCGGTGCTGAACCGGCTGCCCCCGCAGGCGGAGAGACCGGTGCTGACGGTTTCGATCGGCCAGACGATCGACGCGATGTACATCGGGTTCTACAGCCAGGTACTGAAGCCCAACCAGATCACCGACTATCTGATCCGCGCAGTGCAGCCGAAGCTGCAGTCGATCGAAGGCGTGCAGACCGCCGAGATCCTCGGCGCGAAGAACTTCGCGCTGCGCGCCTGGCTCGATCCGCAGCGGCTCGCCGCGCGCGGGCTCACCGCGGCCGACGTCTACACGGCGCTCGCGGCGAACAACTTCCTCGCCGCCACCGGCAGCTCGCGCGGGCGGATGGTGCAGATCAACCTCGCCGCCAACACCGACCTCAAGTCGCTCGACGGCTTTCGCGACATGGTGGTCAAGTCGGTCAAGGGCCAGGTCGTGCGCCTGTCGGACGTCGCCGACGTGACGCTCGGCGCCGACGATTACGACACGACGGTGTCGTTCGACGGCAAGACCGCCGTCTACATCGGCATCCAGGTGGCCCCTGCGGCGAACCTGCTCGACGTGATGGGGCGCGTGCGCAGCGCGTTTCCGGTCGTCCAGTCCCAGCTTCCGACCGGCCTCGACGGGACGATCGTCTACGACTCGACGCGCTTCGTCAATTCGTCGATCGACGAGGTCGTGAAGACGCTGATCGAGGCGATCGCGATCGTCGCGATCGTCGTGTTCGTGTTCCTCGGCTCGCTGCGCTCGGTCGTGATTCCGCTGATCGCGATTCCGCTGGCGATCGTCGGCACCTTCACCGTCATGCTGACGCTCGGCTATTCGATCAATCTGCTGACGCTGCTCGCGATCGTGCTCGCGATCGGCCTCGTCGTCGACGACGCGATCATCGTCGTCGAGAACGTCAGCCGCCACATCGAGGAGGGCATACCTCGGCGCGAGGCGGCGATCCGCGGCGCGCGCGAGCTCGCGAACCCGATCATCGCGATGGCGGTCGTCCTGGTGGCGGTGTACGTGCCGATCGGCTTCCTCGGCGGGCTCACCGGCGCGCTCTTTACCGAATTCGCGTTCACGCTGGTGGGAACCGTCATCGTGTCGGCGATCGTCGCGCTGACGCTCTCGCCGATGATGTGCTCGCGGCTCCTCGTCGCGCCGAGCGCGCAGAGCCACCGCTGGCAGGACCGGCTGGTGCTGGCACTCGACCGCGTGTTCGAGCGGCTGCGCGGCCGCTACGAGCGCACGCTGCACGGATCGCTCGACCACCTTCCGGTCACCGTCGTCATGGCGGTGATCATCCTCGGCTCGATCGGCTTCCTCTATTCGACGTCGAAGTCCGAGCTCGCGCCACAGGAGGATCAGGGGATCCTGATCGCGCTGTCGTACAACAACCCGACGGCGACGCTCGAGCAGCGCCAGCTCTTCGCCGACCCGGTCTACAGCGCGTTCAGGAAGTTTCCCGAGACCGATCACGTGTTCCAGCTCAATGCGCCGTCGCAGGTGGTCGCCGGGATGGTGCTGAAGCCCTGGAGCGAGCGCAAGCGCTCGGCGACGACGCTGCAGTACATCGTCCAGCAGCAGCTCAACGAGATCTCCGGCGCGCAGATCGCGCTGTTCCAGCCGCCGGCGCTGCCCGGTGCGCGCGGACTTCCGGTGCAGCTCGTGTTGACGACCACCGAGCCGATCCCGAGGCTCTACGACGTCTCGCAGCGCTTCCTGCAGCAGGCCCTCGCAACCGGCGAGTTCATGTTCCTGCAGTCCGATCTGCGCGTCGACCTGCCGCAGACCAGCATCGTCATCGACCGCAACATGGCGGCGCAGCTCGGATTGACGATGCAGGACATCGGCAATGCGTTGTCGGGGATGCTCGGCGGCGGCTACGTCAACTTCTTCGAGCTCTCCGGGCGCTCGTACAAGGTGATCCCGCAGGTCGAGCAGCGGTTCCGCCTGAACCCGGCGCAGCTCGATCACTATTACCTGCGCAGCGCGAGCGGCGAGATCGTCGCGCTCTCGTCGGTCGCGCATCTCGAAACCGCGGCGCAGCCCGAGAGCATCAACCATTTCCAGCAGCTCAATTCGGCGACCCTCGCCGGCGTGCCGGTGCCCTCGGTGTCGCAGGGCCAGGCGCTCTCCGATCTCAAGGCGCTCGCCGACCGCACGCTGCCGACCGGGTACAGCTATGACTACTCGGGGCCGTCGCGACAGTTCGAGCAGGA
Source organism: Casimicrobiaceae bacterium (assembly GCA_036379595.1). GTDB lineage: Bacteria > Pseudomonadota > Gammaproteobacteria > Burkholderiales > Casimicrobiaceae > VBCG01. The sequence continues at coordinate 5,322 of DASVGI010000019.1, forward strand.
ATCAGGCGGACTCGTCATCACCTTCCTGTTCGCAGTCATCATCATCTATCTCGCGCTCGCGGCGCAGTTCGAGAGCTTCCGCGATCCGATCGTCATCCTGGTCTCGGTGCCGATGGCGATCTCCGGGGCGCTCCTCTTCATCAACCTCGGCGTCGGCGGTGCGTCGCTCAACATCTACACCGAGGTCGGGCTGATCACGCTGATCGGACTGATCTCCAAGCACGGCATCCTGATCGTCGAATTCGCGAACAACCTGCAGCGCGCAGGACACAGCAAGCGCGAAGCGATCGAGCATGCCGCCGGCCTGCGCCTGCGCCCGGTCCTGATGACGACCGCGGCGATGGTGCTGGGTGTCGTGCCGCTCATTACGGCCAGCGGCGCCGGTGCGGCGAGCCGGTTCAACATGGGGCTCGTCGTCGCGACGGGGCTCTCCATCGGCACGCTGTTCACGCTGTTCGTCGTGCCGGCGATGTACATGGTCATCGGCGAAAATCTCGCCGCCGAGCCGGCGCGGACGGAGCACGCGCCCGAAGCGGGCGGCGCCGCGGCCGGGGTGTAGGTCGGGACGCGGCGCCGGTTACTGCAGCGACGGCTTCTTCAGCAGCGCATTGCGATCGACTGAGGCGACCGTCACCTCCTTGATCGCACCGCCGCGCCACAGCGTGAGCGGAATGCCGGTGCCGGCGGCGCCGCAGCTCCAGACACTGCGGTAGAAATCCGCGAGACCGTTGATCGACGTGCCGGCGACGTTGCGGACGATGTCGCCTTCGCGCACGCCGGCGCGCTCGGCAGGGCCGCCTTCCGCGACACCCTGCACCGCGATGCCCTCGCGCGTCTCGACCGAGTACATGCCGAGCCACGCCCGCGGCGGCCGGTTCGCGCGTCCGAGGCGCAGGAGGTCGCCGAGGATCGGATCGATGAGCTCGCTCGGTACGAACATGTTGCCCTTCACCGACTCGTCGCCCTCGGATTCCTGCACGAACAATGATCCGATACCGACGAGCTTTCCGGTGCCGTCGAGAAGCGCCGCGCCGCTCCATTCGGGATGCGCGGGCGTGGTGAAGATCGCCTCGTCGAGCAGATATTCCCAGTGACCGGCGAACTCGCGTCGAGCGACGATCTTCGCGCGCAGTGCGTGCCCGCCGCCGCCGTGACTGATCACGTAGACCTCGCCGTCGAGCTCGCCCGCGGCGAGGCTCGTTCGCGCGAGCGGTTTCACCCCGAGCGGCCCCAGCGGCAGCACGAGGCCGAGGCCCGACTCCTGGTCGTAGGCGAGCGCGTGCCCGGCGACGACGACCCCTGCGTTGGTCGTGAGCCAGATCGATTCGGCCTCGGTGATCAGATAGCCGATCGTCAGCACGAGCCCGTCCTTGTCGATGACGACCCCGTTGCCGCCGCGCTCGGTGCCGAGGATCGGCGCGGTGAACGCGTCGTCAGGAATGCCCGCGCGCAGCGCGACCACTGCGTCGAGCGCCTCCGAGAGGTCGAAATCGACGTCGTCGGCGTTCGGTTGCAGCGCGGGCGGGAAGGCCCAGTGGATCGAATCGGCCATCGAGGATCGCTGGTCGAGAGGTCGCGACGCGACCTATAAGTTGGGGCGCATCGCGCCCTCGCGTCAGTACAGCTGCGCCACGCGCCCCAGCAGCGCAATCACGGCGCCGTTGCTGACCAGGATGATACCGGCGAGCCAGTAGATGGTTTGCAACTGCCCGGACCTGAGTTCGAGCCGCATTTCGGCGCGCATCGTGTCGAGCTTCGCGTCGACGCCGGCGAGCCGGGCGTCGAAGTACGCCCGCGTCACCAGGTCGCCGTCGCCTTGAGCAGCATCGAACGCGCCGACGAGATCCTCGGCGGAGAAGTTTTCGCTCTTGCCGGTGGCTTTCAATGCCCTGAAGAGTCGGTTGGTATCGATGGCAGTGGCAGGCATGGCTGGTCACTAAGTGAGAAGTATAGCTCCGTGACCTCCACGATGCAGGCAAAGCGACCGGCCGTCCATCGTCCCTACATGCTGCGCCGATACTGTCCGCCGACGTCGAAGAGCGCGGTGGTGATCTGGCCCAGCGAGCAGACGCGCACCGTCTCCATCAGCGCCTCGAACACGTTGCCCTCCTCCATCGCGACGCGCTTCAATCGCGCGAGCGCCGCGGGTGCCGCGGCGGCATGACGCGCGTGGAAATCGGCGAGGCGTGCGAGCTGTGATTCCTTCTCGTCGGTCGACGAGCGCGCGAGCTCGAGCTTCTTCGGGGCGACGTCGCCGTGCGGGTTGCGGAACGTGTTGACGCCGATGATCGGGTAGCTTCCTTCGTGCTTGCGGTGCTCGTAGTAGAGCGATTCCTCCTGGATCTTGCCGCGCTGGTAGCCGGTCTCCATCGCGCCGAGCACGCCGCCGCGCTCGGAGATCGCCTCGAATTCCTTCAGCACCGCCTCCTCGACGAGGTCGGTGAGCTCCTCCAGGATGAACGAGCCCTGGTTCGGATTCTCGTTCTTCGCGAGGCCCCACTCGCGGTTGATGATGAGCTGGATCGCCATCGCGCGCCGCACGCTCTCCTCGGTCGGCGTGGTGATCGCCTCGTCGTACGCGTTGGTGTGCAGCGAATTCGTGTTGTCGTAGGTCGAGATCAGCGCCTGCAGCGTCGTGCGAATGTCGTTGAACGAGATCTCCTGCGCGTGCAGACTCCGACCACTCGTTTGCGAATGAAACTTGAGCTTCTGCGAGCGCTCGTTGGCGCCGTAGCGCTCGCGCATCGCAACTGCCCAGATACGCCGCGCGACGCGCCCGATCACCGCGTATTCCGGATCCATCCCGTAGCTGAAGAAGAACGACAGGTTCGGCGCGAAGTCGTCGACGTGCAT
>DASVGI010000020.1:0-22856 GCA_036379595.1 Casimicrobiaceae bacterium
TCTCCGCCGCATCCAGGAAGCGCGAGCCCGGGCCGAGGAGGCGAATCTCGCGAAGACGACGTTCCTCGCCAACATGAGCCACGAGATGCGGACGCCGCTCAACGGCATCGTCGGCGTCGTCGATCTCATGAAGACGACGGCGCTGTCGGCGCAGCAATCCGAGCTCGTCGGGCTCCTGCGGCACTCGATCACGGTGCTGCGCTCGCTCGTCGACGACGTGCTCGACATCAGCAAGATCGAGGCCGGACATCTGTCGATCGAGGTCGCGCCGTTCGACCTTCACACCTGCATCAATGGCCTCGTGAATCTCCTGCGTCCACACGCCCAGGCGAAGGGCCTCACGCTCTCCGCGATGATGGACCCGGCGCTCGAGTATCGGGTGAAGGGCGACTCGCACCACCTGCGGCAGGTGTTGCTCAATCTGATCGGCAATGCGATCAAGTTCACCGAGCGCGGCGAGGTCAGTCTCGCGGTGTCCCTCAGGCGTGAGACGACCGAAGGCGTGACGGCGCGCTTCGAAGTCAGGGATACCGGGATCGGGATCGCTCCCGAGGCGATCAACCGGATCTTCGATCGCTTCGTGCAGGCCGACCAGTCGACGACGCGCAAGTACGGCGGCACCGGTCTCGGGACGACGATCGCGAAGCAGTTGACCGAGCTGATGGGTGGCAGCATCGGCGTCGCCAGCACGCTCGGCGAAGGAAGCACGTTCTGGGTCGAGCTCCCCTTCCTGCACGACGACGCGGCCCCGGCGAGCGCTGCGGACGACCAGCAGCCGGTATCGCGCGAAACTGCGCCCGACGGCCTGACGCTCGTCTACGCCGGCGCGCGCTCGCGGGAGCTCGCGTCGACGCTGCAATCGATCGGCGAGCACTGCGAGACCGTTCCGTTGTCGGTGTCGATGGGCGCGCGGATCGACGAGCTCACTGCCGCCGGAGTCTCCATCCGCGCGATCGTTGCAGCGTGCCCCGTCGAGCAGGCGTGCGCGGCATTCAGCGCCGCGACGCAGCGCGCCGGTGAGCGACCGGTCGCGCTGGTATTCATCGCCGACGATGGCATTTCCGTCGTCGACCGCGCCCGGATCACGAGCATTCGCGGCGCCTACGCGCTCGACTACCCGTCGGCGCGCCTGATCGCCAACGCAATCCACGCGGCAACTGCCGGCATCGAGGTCGAAGATCCCGCGCATCCAGATCTCGCCCGAGTGCTCGAGCGCGAGCGCCGAACACTGACGATCCTCGTTGCCGAGGACAACGCGACCAATCAGGCGATCATTCGTCAGCTTCTCGAGCGGGCGGGTCATACAGTCCTCCTCGCCGCCGACGGCGAGGAGGCGCTCGACCTGTACGAGCGCCAATGCCCCGATCTCGCGATCCTCGACTTCAACATGCCGCATCGGAGCGGCATCGAAGTCGTTCGTGCGATTCGCGTGATGGAGCCGCCCGGCAAGCGAATGCCGGTAGTGATCCTTTCCGCGTCCGTGACGGCCGAGTCGCGGCGACTCGCAGACTCCGCGGGCGCCGACGGCTACATCGGCAAACCGTTCGACGCCGTTGCGCTGATCCAGCAGATCGACCGCCTCGCCGCGGGTCGCCACGCGACCGCCGCGCCGAAGGCGGAGGCAAAGCCCGCCCCACGCGCCGCACCGGCCAGCCAATTCGATCCCACGCTGATCGACGCGAGCCGCGTCGCGCAGCTCGAGGACATCGCGCGCGACCCCACCTTCCTCGCCGAGCTGATCCGCGGCTTCACGAACGACGTCGAAGGCCTTCTCGTCCGTACGCACGAGGCGCTCGACGCGGGCGATGGCGACGCCCTGCCCGACCTCATGCACACGCTCAAAGGCGCTGCGGTCAGCGTCGGGGCCATCCGCCTCGCAGCGCTCACGCGCGAATTCGATACGCGGGTCAGCGCCGGGAGCACCGACGATGCGGAAACAGCCTTCGCCGAATTGAGGTCCTGCTTCGAGGCCACTGCGGCGTCGCTGCGGGAATACCTTCGCGTCCAGCATCACGCGTCGATCTGACGGCGTATCGCCGATATGACCTGCCGCCGCGCGCCGCGCGCCGGCCGGAGACAAACGCCTACCAGTTCACCGCCTCCTCGCGCGGGGCACCGATGGCATCGATCATCGCGTCCTCCTGCGAACGCGATTCGAGCCGATCCTGGGCGCGGACGAGCCGGGCCATCATGCGAAGATCACGGTTCTCGAGGCGCAGCGCGGCGTCGACCCAGACAGCGACGACGTTGCGCATCTCGGCATGGCTCACCGGCTGGAACTCGCGCTTCGCGAGCGACATCGCGCGATAGCTGTTGCGCTTGCGCCGGCGCGTTTCGATCATCGCGCGCACCGTTTCGAGGCCCGCGCCATCCTCGGCGAGCACGTCGACGACGCCGAGATCGTGCATCTCCTTCGCGCCATAGACGCGGCCGCTCATGATGATCTCTTCGGCACCGCGCATGCCGATCTTGCGCGCGAGCAGTGACAGCGCGCCCATCCCGGGGAACATGTTGAACAGCACCTCGGGGAACGACAGCGTCGCGCTGCGCTCGGCAACGAGAATGTCGCTCGACAGCGCGCACTCGAACCCGCCGCCGAAGGCCTTGCCCTGCACCAGCGAGAACGTCTGGATATCCGAGCGGAAGCCGGTGATCCGGCGATACATGTTGTCGACGCAGAGATTGCCGTAGTGCGTGAGCGACTCGCGATCCTTGCGCAGGATCGCCTGCACGAACATCGACAGGTCGCCGCCGAGATTGAACACTCCGGGAATGCGGCTACCGAACACCGCGTGCTCGACCTTGCACTGCATGCCGCGGTGGTTCATCCACCCCTGGTGCTTCTCGAGCTGCGCCTCGAACCGCGCCGTCTCCTCGAGGAACGCGAGATTGAACGATGGCCGCGGAGTCGGCTTCATCCACCAGTACATCGTCGACGAATCCGCGTCGTACTCGACCTCGATCTGACGCAGTTGCGACGTATTGGCGACGGTCGGAAATTCGGTCACTGCGTTCATCGAACACCCCCGAAAGAAAATCTCGCGCTACGACATGTCGTGCATGCGAGGCGGTGCCTTCCATTTGTGACGCAAAACGTCACCGCTCCCGTCTATTGAACGCACAGCGGCAAAATTTGCCGCCCTGCGGCACGTGTGTACTCTACATCAAGTTCCTGCAGGAAAGGAATCCTGCAGGCGCAGAACGACAGCGGTTCGTTGCACTTTTGCCAATCCGGCATGCATGCATCGGGTTAGAGGCGACAACGCAACCAATTCCGAGTTACGGGCGTCTGCCGCATTCCGATGTTTCTTTCATGTTGTAGCGTACATATAGTTGTACGAATAGACCGCAATCCCTCGGGCCGCGCGAACGTGGCGACCACAAGGCTTTGCGTGCGGCAGAGTTACGGAAGCGGTATCCAGCGTCCGGCGGTGAGGCCCTCGATCGGCCGGAAGCCCGCCTTGTACGCCATCTTCGGGCTTTCCCGTATCCAGTACCCGAGGTACAGGTAGGGAAGCCCGAGGTCGCGGCAGCGCTCGATCTGCCAGAGGATGCTGCTGGTTCCGTAGCCGGCGCTGGACGGCTCGGGGTCGAAGAACGTGTAGACCGACGACAAGCCGTCTGCGAGGCGGTCCACGAGGCTCACGATCCTGAGCGCCGGGCCATCACGGAACTCATAGAGCTCGGTCGCGACGTTGCTGTGGAGCAGGAAGTGCTGATACTGCTCGCGACTGTCCTGGTCCATCCCTCCGCCGGGATGGCGCGAGCGCTGGTACTTCAGATAAAGCGCATAGTGCGCCGGATCGTAGACGAGCTCGCGTCGCACGGTGGTCAGCCCCGCATTCCTGCGCCACGCGCGGCGCTGGCTGCGGTTCGGCGCGAAGCGCGCGACCGGAACGCGTACGGGAACACAGGCGTGGCAGTGGTCGCAATACGGTCGGTAAGTGAACGCCCCGCTGCGCCGGAAGCCGAGACGGACGAGCTCGCTGTACACGCGCGCATCGATCAGGTGGCTCGGCGTCGCGACCTGCGAGCGCGCCGCCCGGTCGGGCAGGTAACTGCACGGGTACGGCGCCGTGGCGTAGAACTGCAGCGTCGCCAGCGGAAGGTCGTTCAGCCTGCTCACGCGTGCTCCGATATCGGCCCCGGCGTCCAGCCGCCGGGAGCCGCAGTCGAGTGTATCAACTGCGCGATCTCGCGTGCAAAATGCGCGCGAGGAATCGGTCTCGCACCGAGCGACGCGAGGTGCCGCGTCTCCTGCTGACAGTCGATCAACGCAACCGTCTGTCGTTGCGCCAGGCCGACGAGCGCGGCGAGCGCAACTTTCGATGCATCGGTGACGCGGGCGAACATCGATTCGCCGAAGAACACTCTTCCCAATGCGAGACCGTAGAGTCCGCCGGCGAGTTCACCTTCCTGCCACGCTTCGACCGAATGCACGTAGCCGAGGCGATGCAATGCGCGGTAGGTGTCCTGCATCGCCGGAGTGATCCACGTCTCGGGGCGAGCGTCGTCGTTGCGCGGGACGGTTGCGCAGGCCTCGATCACTGCGTCGAATGCCGTGTCGACGCGAACCTCGAATTGACGCTGGCGGATGCGGCGCGCGAGCGAACGCGCGCAGCGAAACTCGTCCGGATAGAGCACCATCCGCGGATCCGGACTCCACCACAGCACCGGCTGGCCGGCGCCGTACCAGGGAAAGATGCCGTGACGGTACGCGTCGATGACCCGTTCCGGCGTCAGCTCCTGACCCGCGGCGAGAAGGCCATTTGGCTCGGCGAGCGCCTGCTCGAGCGGAGGAAAAGCCGCGCCGGGGCGAAGCCACGCGATCAATGCCGGACATCCGGCGGCGAGACTACGCCGGAAGGATAGAATCGGCAGGCGCCGCCCCCGTAGCTCAGTGGATAGAGCACATTCCTCCTAAGAATGGGGTCGCACGTTCGATTCGTGCCGGGGGCGCCATGATGCGCGCAATCGCCGCGCGCTGTCATCCGCCGCCGATGTCTTCTGCCGCCGATGTCTTCTGCCGCCGATGTCTTCCCGATGAGTCCCGACACCCCCAGCGTCCACTATCGGATCACGCCCGCCGACCTGCGTGCACACCGTTTCGAGATTCGCTGCACGGTCGCGCGGCCCGATCCCGCGGGCCATCGGTTTCGCCTGCCGACGTGGATCCCGGGCAGCTATCTGATCCGCGAGTTCGCGCGCCACGTGGTCGCGATCCGCGCCGAGCGCGATGGCGTCGCGGTGCCGATCGTGAAGGAGGCGAAGGACGTCTGGCGCGTTGCCGCTGGTGCTTCCGCTGGCGCCGGCGCCGGCGTTGTCACCGTGACCGCGCAGGTTTTCGCGTTCGACCCGTCGGTGCGCGGCGCCTACCTCGATACCTCGCGCGGCTTCTTCAATGGCGCCTGCGTCTTCCTTTGCCCGGAGGGACTCGAAGCCGCGCCGTGCACGCTCGACATCGTTGCACCGACCGATCCCGCGGCTGCCGACTGGCGCGTCGCGACGACGTTCGGTCGCGATGCAGAAACGCCCGGATTCGCGACCGCCGCAATTGAACGCGGCTTCGGGCGCTACCGCGCCGCGAGCTACGACGAGCTCATCGATCATCCGGTCGAGATGGGCGGCTTCGTGCTCGCGACCTTCGACGCCGGCGGCGTTCCGCACGACATCGCGCTCTCCGGCGCGCGCGGCATCGCCGTCGACCGGCTGCAGGCGGACCTCGCGCGCGTGTGCCAATGGCAGATCGAGCTCTTCGGCGGCGCCGGCGCGAAGCCGCCTTTCGAGCGCTATCTCTTCCTCGTCAACGCGACGGACCACGGACACGGCGGCCTCGAGCATCGCTCGTCGACGAGCCTTGTCTGCGAGCGCGCCGAGCTTCCGGCCCTTGCCGACGCAAGCGCGCCGGCCACCGGCACCGGCGATTCGCCCCAGGCGAATGCGGCGACCTGCAGTACTGCCGTTACGCCGCAAGCAATCGACGACACCTATCTGCGCTTCCTCGGTCTCGCCAGCCATGAATATTTCCATAGCTGGAACGTGAAGCGGATCAAGCCGGCGGCGTTCGTGCCCTACGACCTCGCGCGCGAGGCGTACACGCGCCAGCTTTGGATCTTCGAGGGCGTCACGTCGTACTACGACGACCTCGCGCTCGTCCGCTGCGGCCTTATCGACGCCGCGCGCTACCTCGAGCTCGTCGCGCGGAGCATCACCACGCTGCTGCGTACGCCCGGGCGCGATGTGCAGCCGCTCGGCGACGCGAGCTTCGATGCCTGGATCAAGCACTACCGCCCCGACGCCGATACGCCCAATGCCGCGATCAGCTACTACCTCAAGGGCTCGCTCGTCGCGCTCGCGCTCGACCTCACGCTGCGGCGCGACGAGCGTACGTCGCTCGACGACGTCATGCGCACGCTGTGGCAGCGCTACGGCAGGTCGGCAACCGGTGTCCCGGAGGACGGCTTCCGCATCATCGCCGAGGAGCTCGCCGGTCGAGCGCTTGCGGCGTTCTTCGCGAGCTACGTCGACGGCACGGCCGAGCTGCCGCTTGCCGGGCTCCTCGATGCGTTCGGTATCGAGCTGCACCTGCGCGCTGCGAGCGGGGCCGGCGATAAGGGAGGGAAGGCGGCGTCGGCGGGACCGCCTCCCCGCTGCTGGTTCGGAGCGAGCGCCGACGCCAGCCTCGCGTTGCGCCACGTCTTCACCGCGGGTCCCGCCGAGCGCGCCGGGCTCGCTCCCGGCGATGTCCTCGTCGCGCTGGACGGACTCAAGGCGACGACGGAAACGTTTGCTGCGCTCGCGACGCGGCGCGCGCCCGGCGAATCCATCGACGTCCACGCGTTCCGCCACGGAGTGCTGCAGACCCGCGTCGTCGAGCTTGCCGCAGCCCCGCTCGACACCGCCTGGCTCACGTTGCGCGAGCCGGTAGAACCCCGCGCGCTCGCGCTTCGCCGCGGATGGCTCGGCGCCTGATCACGTTGCTTCGCCGCGCGTTACTCAGCCCCGCGATGCGCGCCGCGCGCGCCTGCGTCGGGCCGGCGCGTTCGCGCCCTGCAGCGCTTCGAGCGAAGCGAGCTGCAGCTCGAGCGTCTTGACGCTCATCTGGACGAGATTGAGGCTCATCGCGAGCCAGCCCTCGATCACCTTGAGCTCGCCGATCTTGCGCTCGACTTCGGCCGGATCGAGCGCCGCGAACATCGCCGCGGGGTTCGGGAACGGCAGCATCCCGGAAAACATCGCGGGTGCGGCGCCGAACGTCGACGCGCCGGCGTCGGCCGCGGACGTCGTCGAACCGGCGCCTGCGCGGAAACCCGCTGTGCCCGGTGCCGAAGCGCCGCTGGTGGCAGCCGTCGCGACCGGCGCGCCTGGGTGCGCCGCGCCGGGGATCGGCATCGCGAACGGATTCCACATCCGCTGCATGAACGCCATCGCGTCCTCGGCCGTGAACGGGGTCGCGCCGGGCGCCGGCTTGCCGTCATGCTCGCTCATCGTCGTCCCTTCGAAGAGGGGGTCGTGCTCTAATATCCTGCGCCATGACCGTATCTGCCGCAACCCTGCGCAACACGCTCGCCGCGATCGTCGGCGAAGCCCAGGTTCTCGTCGATGCGAATGCCGTGGCGCCGTATCTCGTCGACGCGCGCGGTCAGTTTCATGGCCGCGCCGCGGCGGTCGTTCGGCCGGGGAGCACCGGTGAAGTTGCGGCGGTCGTTCGCGCCTGTGCCGATGCCGGCGCGCCGATCGTCGCTCAGGGGGGCAACACCGGGCTGTGCGGCGGAGCGACGCCGGACGACTCCGGCCGGAGCGTCGTGCTCTCGCTCGCGCGCATGAACCGCGTGCGCTCGGTCGATCCCGACAACGCGACGCTCACCGTCGAGGCGGGCATGACGCTCGCCGAAGTGCAGGCCGCCGCCGATGCGGCGGGGCTCTTCTTTCCGCTGTCGCTCGCATCGGAAGGAAGCTGCACGATCGGCGGCAACATCTCGACCAACGCAGGCGGGACGGCGGTGCTCCGCTACGGCAACGCGCGAGCACGCGTCCTCGGCCTCGAAGTCGTGCTCGCCGACGGCCGCGTCTGGGACGGATTGCGCGGGCTGCGCAAGGACAACACCGGCTACGACCTGAAGCAACTCTTCATCGGCAGCGAGGGAACGCTCGGCATCGTCACGGCGGCGGTAGTCGGCGTCGTGCCGGCTCCGCGTGCGCGCACGACGGCGCTCGCCGCGGTCGCCGATCTGGCACAGGCCGTGCTCCTGCTTTCCCGGATGAAGGACGCCCTGGGGGACCGCCTGACGGGATTCGAATTGATCAGCGAAATCGCCCTCGGGCTGTCGCGCAAACATCACCCCGAGCTCCCCGACCCCCTGCCGGGACACCCCTGGTACACGCTGATCCAGGTCGACGCGAGCACGGCCGACGCGAGCACGGCCGGCGCGGCGCTCGCCGCCGACGTCGAGGGCGCGCTCGCCGATGCCATCGCGGCGGGAGTCGCCGCCGATGCGACCGTCGCCGCGTCGGGGGACCAGGCGCGCCGCCTCTGGGCGCTGCGCGAGAACATCAGCGAATCCCAGCGTCGCGAAGGGCCGAACGTGAAGCACGACATCGCCCTGCCGACCTCCGCCGTCGCGGAGTTCGTCGCGTCGTGCGGCGCCGCGCTCGCGCAGGCGTTTCCCGACGCCGAGCTCGTGGTGTTCGGACACCTGGGCGACGGCAACCTGCACTACAACGGTGCCGCCAGGGCCGGCGTGCCGCCCGAATCGCTGATGCGGCGTGCCGGCGAGATCAACCGCATCGTCTACGACGAGGTGGCCGCGCTCGGCGGCACGATCAGCGCCGAGCACGGCATCGGTCAGTTGAAGCGCGATGCGCTCGTGCACTATCGCAGCGCGCTCGAGCTCGAGCTGATGGGCCGCATCAAGGATGCGCTCGACCCGCAGCGAATCCTCAACCCGGGCAAGGTCCTCGCCGAAGCGCCTCGCCATTGACCGATGGGAAAGATCATCTTCTGGCTGGTGATCGGGTTCGGAGCCCTGCTCGTCCTGCGGCTTCTGAACGTCGCGAAGAGCTCGTCGCGCGGCGATGCGAACCGCGGCGATGCGAACCGCGGCAATGCGAACCGCGGCGGTGCGACGACTGGCGCCACCGCGCAGAAGCGTGGCCGCGAAGCCGCGATGGTCCGCTGCGTCGGCTGCGGTGTATTCCTGCCGCGCGCCGAAGCCGTCGCGACGCCGCGCGGGCCGACCTGCGGCGACGCGCGCTGCCAGCGTCTTACCCGGCGCGACGCCGCGTGAGCACCGCCGTGCCGCGCTCTTCTGCCGCGCAGGCCTACGACCCGCCGTTGCTGCCGGCATCGATCGCCGGGTCGACGCGGCGCATCCTGTGGATCGTCGGCCTCTTCCGGGCGGCGAGCGGCGCGCTGCTGCTCGGGCTCGCGCTGCTCCTCGACCTGCGCAGCTTCGACGTTGCGGCACCGGGCTCGTTCGTCATCGCCGCGTCGCTGTATTTCATCTTCGGTCTCGCGGCATTCGGCTGGATCCAGCAGGAGCGCCTGCCGCTGCCGCTCGCGCAGACGCTGCTGGCGCTCCTCGCCGGCGACATCTTCTTCCTCGGGCTCGCGATGATCGCCGGCGGCAGCACCGGTGCGCCGCTGCCGATCCTGCTGTTCCCGCAGCTCGCCGCGAGCGGCTGGCTCCTGCGCACACGCATTGCGTTCTTCCACGCGGCACTCGCCGCGCTGATGCTGCTGCTGCTCGTCGCGTGGCGGGCGATCGGCGGCGAGGTCGGCGGCCCGCAGCTCTTCCAGACCGCGCTCGTGTGCATCGGCTACTTCGCGATGGTCGGCACCGCGGTGGTGATCGGACGCTATACGAAGGCCTCCGAGGACCTCGCGACACAACGCGGAATCGACGTCGCGAACCTCGAGCAGGTGAACCGCCTGATCATCCAGGACATGCAGGACGGCGTGCTGGTCGTCGACTTGAACGGCGTCGTACGCGGCCACAACGCGCAGGTCACGCGTCTTCTCGGAGGATTCGGCAGGATGCGCGGCGGGATGCGCCTCGCCGAGTTCTCGGCGACGCTGCACGACTACTGGCGCCGCTGGGACGAAGACCAGGGTGAGGTGCTGCCTCCGTTCAAGGTGGAGACGACGCAGCGCCTCCTGCGCGTGCGGCTCGTTCGTATCGGGTCGGGGCTGAACGGCGGCACGCTCATCTATCTCGAAGACCTCGGTCGCGCCCAGAACGAGGCGCAGCAGATGAAGCTCGCGGCGATGGGCCGGCTGACGGCATCGATCGCGCACGAAGTACGCAACCCGCTGTCGGCGATCAACCAGGCGGCACAGCTTCTCGAAGAGGACGGCGTGGTCGCGCCGAGCGGCGCGCGGCTCCTCGGCATGATCCGCAACAACGCGCGCCGCATCGATCGTATCGTCGGTGAGGTCCTGCAGCTCAATCGGCGCGACCGGCAGCAGCCCGAGGCGCTGCCGCTCGCCGAGTTCATCCACGCGATCGTCGACGAGATCGTGCAGGCCGAGGGCATCGCGCGCCGCGCGATCCGCATCGACGTCGACCAATCGCTCGCCGTGATGTTCGATCGCGGACACCTCTCGCAGATCGCGTGGAACCTCGTGCGCAACGCGTGGCAGCACTGCCAGAAGCGCGATGGCAGCATCGCGATCGCGGCGCGCGCTGGCTACAACGGCGACGCGGTGATCTTCGAGCTCGCCGACGACGGTCCGGGCGTCGCTGCGGAGAACCGCGCGCACGTCTTCGAGCCGTTCTTCACGACGCGCCCGGGCGGCACCGGCCTCGGCCTCTACATCGCGCGCGAGCTTGCCGACGCCAACGGCGCGACGCTCGAGCTCCTGGCGAAGAGCCCCGGAGCGATGTTCCGCATCACGTTCCGGCGCGCGGACATGCCGGCGGTCGCGGCCTAGACAATGCCGGCCGCCGCAGCGTAGACGATGCCCGCCGCTGCAGAGTAGATTCCGCGATCCCGTATCCCCTATCCCCTATCCTCCTTCCAATCATCGATGGCCTCCATGTCACGCCGAATCCGCGGTCAACCGAAAGTGCTGGTCGTCGACGACGAGCCCGATCTCCTCGAGTTGCTCGAGCTCACGCTGTCGCGGATGGGTCTCGACACCATCCGCGCGGAAAACGTTGCCGAGGCGCTGCGGCTGCTCGACTCGGGGCCGTTCGACCTCTGCCTCACCGACTGGAACCTTCCCGACGGCGAAGGCCTCAAGGTGGTCGAGCACATCACGCAGAAATCGCTCGACGTCCCGGTCGCGGTGATCACCGCGTTCGGGCGGCCCGAGAACGCCGTCGCCGCATTGAAGGCCGGCGCGTTCGATTACCTCGCGAAGCCTGTCGCGCTGGAGCAGTTGCGGGCGCTGGTCAAGCAGGCCCTCAAGGTGCCCGAGAAGCCGCAGCCGGCGAACAGCTACCAGTTGCTCGGCGACTCGCCGGCGATGCTTCAGGTCCGCGGCCTCATCGACAAGCTCGCGAAGAGCCAGGCGCCGGTGTTCGTGAACGGCGAATCGGGGAGCGGCAAGGAGCTTGCCGCGCGCCTCATCCATCTGAAGAGTCCGCGCGGCGAGCAGCCGTTCATCGCGGTCAACTGCGGGGCGATCCCGGAGAACCTGATGGAGAGCGAGTTCTTCGGCTACCGCAAGGGCGCCTTCACCGGCGCCGAAGCCGATCGCGAGGGCTTCTTCCAGGCGGCCAACGGCGGCACGCTGTTTCTCGATGAGGTCGCCGACCTTCCACTTGCGATGCAGGTGAAGCTGCTGCGCGCGATCCAGGAGAAGAAGGTGCGCAAGGTCGGCTCGACGACCGAGGAGCCGGTCGACACGCGTCTCGTCAGCGCGACGCACAAGAATCTCGCGGCACTCGTCGAAAGCGGCGAGTTCCGCCAGGATCTCTACTATCGGCTGCACGTGATCGAGCTCGCGATGCCTTCGCTGCGCGAGATGCGCGAGGACATTCCGCTGATCGCGAACGCGATCCTCACGCGGCTCGCGCGCGGCAACCCCGCGGCGCTCGAGCCCGAAGCGGTCACCGCACTCGAACGCTATCCGTTTCCGGGCAACGTGCGCGAGCTCGAGAACATCCTCGAACGCGGACTGTCGCTCGCCGCCGATCCGCAGAAGATCAGTGCCGACGATCTTCACTTGAACCCGGTCGCCGAGGAGGCCGAGGCGGCGATCCCCGCCGGCGAAAAGTGGCCGCTGCAGGACTATCTCGACCGCGTCGAGCGCGCAGCGATCAACGAGGCGCTCGAGAAGACGCGGTTCAACCGCACCGCCGCAGCGAAGCTCCTCGGCATCACCTTCAGGGCGATGCGCTACCGGATGGAGCGGTTGGGGATCAAGTGAGGCCGCGGACCGAGTGAGGCGCGGGATCGAGTGACGTTGCCGTGACGCCGCGCCGCGCGCCGCGGCTCGTCGTCGATGCCTGCGGCCGCGTCGGCGGCGCGACGCAGATCGCCTCGCCCAACTGCGACGAGCGCCCCGACGGTACGCCGATCGTGCTCGCCGTGATCCACGGGATCTCGCTTCCGCCAGGCGAGTTCGGCGGCGACGCGATCGCGCGCCTCTTCACCAACCGCCTCGATACTGCCGCGCATCCGTACTACGCCGCGGTCGCCGCGCTGCGCGTGTCGGCGCACTTCCTGATCCGCCGCGACGGCTCGCTCGCGCAGTTCGTCCCCTGCCCGATGCGCGCGTGGCACGCGGGCGAATCGTCGTGGCGCGGGCGCCCGCGCTGCAACGACTATTCGGTCGGAATCGAGCTCGAAGGCAGCGACGATGTTCCCTATACCGGGCCGCAATACCGCGTGCTGGCCGGCGTGCTGCGCGCGCTGCGACGGCGCTATCCGATCGAGGCGATTGCCGGCCACAGCGACGTGGCGCCCGGTCGCAAGACCGACCCCGGACCGGCATTCGACTGGCCCCGGATCGAGGGTCTGGCGCGCCTTTCTCGCGTGGTATGATTGACTGTTTATGCGCCTTCTCGCGGATTACTTCCCGCTCCTCCTTTTCTTCGTCGCGTTCAAGTGGCAGGGAATCTGGGTCGCGACCGCGGTCGCCATCGCCGCGTCGATCGTCCAGATCGCCTGGTTCCACTTTCGCGGCACGGTCTCGCCGGTGCATTGGATTTCGCTCGTGATCATCGTCTTGTTTGGCGGTGCGACACTGCTGTTGAAGGACGAGGCGTTCATCAAGTGGAAGCCGACGGTGCTCTACCTCGCCTTCGGCGCGATCCTCGCCGCCGGCAAGCTCGTCTGGCGGCGCGACCTCCTCGCAGTCGTGATGAAGGAAGTGCAGCTGCCGCCGCCGATCTGGACCCGCGTGACCTGGTCGTGGATCGCATTCTTCGCTGCGATGGCATTCGGCAACTGGTACATCGCATTCCATTACCCCACCGACACCTGGGTCAATTTCAAGGTCTGGGGCGGTATCGGATTGTTCCTCGCCTTCGGGCTGATCCAGGCACTGTTCCTCGCCCGCCACGTGATCGAGCCGGTGGAGCGCACCCGATGAATCACGTCCGCACCGCGAACCACGCCGACACCGCGGCGGATATCGAAGCGCGTCTCGCGACGCTCGCCCCGCTCGCGCTCGAAATCCGCGACGACAGCGCGCAGCACGCCGGCCATGCCGGTGCCGCGTCGGGCGCCGGGCACTTTTCGGTCACCATCGTGTCGGAGCAATTCCGCGGACTCTCTCAGCTCGCTCGCCATCGCGCGGTCCTCGACCGCGTCGGCGACCTCATCCCCCATCCGGTGCATGCGTTGGCGATCCACGCCCTGGCGCCCGGAGAAGTCTCTTCCTGACGAAAGGAACTGCAAGATGAAGCGCACGTTGATCGTTCTTGTCGCGTCGGCCGCCCTCGCCTCCGGCGGCGCGCTCGCGCAGGGCACCACTGCCGCCCCCGCCAAAGCGCCGGCTGCGAAGCCCGCGGCGCCGGCGAAGACCCTCTACACGCAGGGGCAGTTCGACATGGTGCTGCAGCAGCAGCTCGCGCAGGGCGGCAAGGATTCGGCCGAGTTGCGCGATGCGCTGCGCAACAAGCTCAATACCGTCGTGATGCTCGCGCGCGAAGCGAAGAAGGAGGGGCTCGACAAGACGCCCCAGGTGAAGACGCAGCTCGATCTCGCGACCGAGAGCACGCTCGCCAACGCCTACATCGGCGACTGGCTGAAGAAGAACCCGGTGCCCGAGTCGGACCTGCACAAGGAGTACGACGCGATCAAGGCGCAGCGCGGCGACAAGGAATACGACGTCCGTCATATCCTCGTCGACAAGGAATCCGATGCGAAGGAAATCATCGCCGAGCTGCAGAAGGGCGCCAAGTTTGCTGATCTCGCCAAGGCACGTTCGAAGGATCCGGGCTCCAAGGACAAGGGCGGCGAGCTCGGCTGGAACTCGCCGGCCAATTTCGTGAAGCCGTTCGGCGACGCGATCAAGACCACCCCGAAGGGCAAGTTCAGCGCGGAGCCGGTGCACACGCAGTTCGGATGGCACGTAATCGAGGTCGAGGACGTTCGCGACGCGAAATTCCCCACCTTCGACGAAGTGAAGCCGCAGCTCGAAGAGCATGCGCGCGGAGCATGGATCGAGAAGCACATCGCCGACCTGCGCCTGAAGAACGGCGTCTAACGCATTACACGGCAGGAGCCGCGTTCGCGGCGTTGCGCGACGCGCGCTCCTGACGCAGACTTGCGCATGGACTGGTCGCTCCCCTACGCGTCGCGCCGCCAACCGATCCTTGCCGGCAGCGTCGTCGCGACGTCGCAGCCGCTCGCAACGCAGGCGGGCATCGCGATGCTCGCCCGCGGCGGCAACGCGGTCGATGCCGCGCTCGCCACCGCGATCACACTGACGCTGGTCGAGCCGTGCAGCAACGGCATCGGCTCGGATCTCTTCGCGATCCTGTGGGATGGCGAGCGCGTGGTCGGGCTCAATGCGTCCGGACGCGCACCGGCCGCGTGGTCACCCGCACGTTTCGCCGGGCGCGAAGCGATGCCGCAGCGCGGCTGGGAGACGGTCACCATTCCGGGCGCCGTTTCGGGCTGGGTTGCGCTCTCCGAGCGCTACGGCAAGCTGCCGTTCGCCGATCTCTTCGAGCCGGCGATTCGCTACGCGCGCGACGGCTTCGCCGTGTCGCCGGTCGTCGCGGAGAAGTGGCGCGCGGCGCTGCCGGTGATGCCGCAGGGACTCGGCTGGCAGGACCACTTCCTCCCGTGGGGTCGCCCGCCGCAGCCCGGTGAGCGATTCGCGTCGAAAGCGGTCGCCGACACGCTGACGGCGATCGCCGAGTCGAAAGGCGAAGCGTTCTACCGCGGCCGCCTCGCCGACGCGATGGTTCGCCACGCGCAAGCCAACGGCGGCGCGCATACGCACGCCGATTTCGCGCAGCACACCGTCGACTGGGTGACCCCGGTCGCCGTCGACTACCGCGGCGCGACGATCCACGAGATTCCACCCAACGGCCAGGGCATCGCCGCGCTGATGGCGCTCGGCATGCTCGAATCGTTCGACCTCGCGTCGCTGCCGCCCGATTCGGTCGCGAGCCAGCATCTGCAGATCGAGGCAATGAAGCTCGCCTTCGCCGACGTGCATCGCTTCGTCGCCGACGTGCGCTCGATGCCGTTTCCACCCGCCGCGCTCGTCGACCGCGACTATCTCGCGCGACGCGCAAAGCTGATCGATCCGAAGCGCGCGCAGCGCTTCGGGCCCGGCGAGCCGCCGCAGGGCGGGACCGTCTACCTCGCTGCGTCAGATGCCCGCGGCATGCTGGTGTCGCTGATCCAGTCGAACTACATGGGCTTCGGCTCGGGCATCGTCGTTCCCGCGACGGGAATCAGTCTGCAGAATCGTGGTGCCGGCTTCACGCTCGAACGCGGACATCCGAACGAAGTCGGCGGCGGCAAACGACCGTTCCACACGATCATCCCGGGCTTCGCGAGCCGCGATGGCGGGCCGCTGATGGCGTTCGGCGTCATGGGCGGGCCCATCCAGCCGCCCGGCCACCTGCAGATCGTCGCGCGCATGCTCGATTACGCGATGAACCCGCAGGCGGCGCTCGACGCGCCGCGCTGGAAGGTCAATGCCGACCAGTCGATCGATCTCGAAGCGAGCGCTTCGGGTGAGTTGCGGCGAGGCTTGCTCGAGCTCGGTCACAAGCTCGACGCCGTTCCGGACAGCTACATGGATTTCGGCGCGGGGCAGGTGATCATGCGCGCCGAGCACGGCGGCTTCATCGCCGCGTCGGATTCGCGGCGCGACGGGCAGGCCGCGGGCTTCTGATCAGACCCGCCGGCGAGAAACCTACCGGCGGTTCTTCAGCGCCGATAGCGGCAGAAGCTCCGGCAACTCGAGGCGGCGGCGATCGGGCTCGACGGCGGCGAGCGCGGCGGTCGCCTTCATCGTCGCGAGGCTGCGGCGCGTTAGCTCCTGGTAGCTCTCCGTTCCCTCGACCTTCCAGCGAAGCTCCTGATCAGTCAGCTCGCGCACGATGCGCGCGGGCATGCCCGCGACGAGCATCCGCGGCGGCACCACCATCCGCGCCTTGACGAACGCCATTGCGGCGACGATCGCACCCTCGCCGATCGATGCATTGTCGTTCACGACCGCATTCATGCCGACGAGCGCATTGCGCCCGACGACGCAGCCGTGCAGGATCGCGCAATGGCCGATGTGACCGTCCTCCTCGACGATCGTGTCAGTCCCGGGGAAACCGTGCATCACGCAACTGTCCTGCAGATTCGCACCTTCCTTCACGACGATGCGCCCGAAGTCACCGCGCAGTGACGCGCACGGCCCGATGTAGCATCGCGCACCGATGATCACGTCGCCGATCAGCACCGCCGACGGGTGGACGTATGCTCCCGGATCGACGACTGGGGTGATGCCGTCGATCGAGTAAACGGTGAGGGTCATCGGCGCATCGTAACCAGATTGAGTGCTGAATGCGACGTTCGCCGGGACATTCGCCCCGACGATCGCTCAGCCGACGAAGCGCCGCGCATTGGCGAACATCCGATACCACGGTGAGCGCTCGCCCCACTCGGGCGGATGCCAGGAGCACTGGACGCTGCGCCAGACGCGCTCCGGATGCGGCATCAGGATCGTGAAGCGGCCGTCGACGCTGGTGAGGCCGGCGATCCCCTCGGGCGAGCCGTTCGGGTTGTACGGATAGATCTCGGTCGCGGCGCCGTGATCGTCGACGAGGCGCAGCGCGATCTGCGCCCGCGCGGCAACGACGTCGGCGGCGGAACGAAATTCCGCACGCCCCTCGCCGTGCGCGAGCGCGACCGGAAGCACGCTGCCTGCCATGCCGTCGAAGAAGAGCGACGCGCTCTTCGTCACCGCGACCTCGACGAGCCGTGCCTCGAATTGCTCGGAGCGATTGCGCACGAAGCGCGGCCAGTGCGCGCTCCCCGGAATGATCTCGCGCAGGCTCGCCATCATCTGGCAGCCGTTGCAGACACCGAGCGCGAAAGTATCACCGCGTGCAAAGAACGCTGCGAACATATCGCGCAGGTGCGCATTGAACAGGATCGATTTCGCCCAGCCCTCGCCGGCGCCGAGCACGTCGCCGTACGAAAAGCCGCCGCACGCGGCAAAGCCACGGAACTCGTCGAGGGTGCGGCGACCGTCGGCGAGATCGCTCATGTGCACGTCATGGGCATCGAAGCCCGCGCGCGTGAACGCCGCCGCCATCTCGACGTGGCCGTTGACGCCCTGCTCGCGCAGGATCGCGATCCGCGGCCGGACGCCGCGCGCGACGAACCGCGCCGCGATGTCCTCGTCGGGATCGAAGGTGAGCCGCGAGACGAGCCCCGCATCGGTGCGATCGGCGATCCGCGCATGCTCCGCATCGGCCGCGTCGGGCTCGTCGCGCAGCTTCTGCATCGCATGCGTCGTCGACGACCACGCGCGATGGAGATCGACGCGCGACTCGTCGATCAGCGTGGCGCCGGCGCAGCGGATATGTATTCGCTCACCCGCAACCGGCGATCCGATCGCGTGCACATTGATGCCCGCGGCCGTTGCGCGAGCCAGCACCGCGTTGGCGTCGCCGCTTCGCACCTGGACCACCGCGCCCGCCTCTTCGGCGAACAGCGCGGCCAACGCGAAAACGTGGTCCGTCCCGGTTTTTGCGAGCTCGACGTCGAGGCCGCAGCGCGACGCGAACGCCATCTCGCACAGCGTGACGAAGATGCCGCCGTCGCTGATGTCGTGGTAGGCGAGGAGCCGATCTTCAACGTGCAGCGCCTGCACCAGCGCAAAGAAACTGGCGAGCCGCGACGGTTCGTCGAGGTCGGGCCCGGCATCGCCGAGCTGGCCGTAGACCTGCGCGAGCGCCGACGCGCCGAGCCGGCGACGCCCATCGGCGAGGTCGAGATGCACGAGCACGGTGTCGCCCGCGTCGAAGCGCAACAGCGGCGTCAGGCACCTGCGCGCATCGACGACCGGCGCGAACGCCGAGACGATGAGCGACACCGGCGCCGTCACCGACTTGTCGATCCCGTTCTCGCTCCATCGTGTGTGCATCGACAGCGAATCCTTGCCGACCGGGATCGCGAGCCCGAGCGGAATGCAGAAGTCGAGCGCAACCGCGCGAACGGTGTCGAAGAGGGCGGCATCCTCGCCGGGCTCGCCCGCCGCTGCCATCCAGTTGGCGGACAGCTTGACGTCGCCAAGCGAGCGGACCGCAACCGCGGCAAGATTGGTAATCGCCTCGGTCACCGCCATGCGCCCTGACGCCGGGGCGTCGATCAACGCGAGCGGCGTGCGCTCGCCGATCGCCATCGCCTCGCCGGTGTAGCCGTCGAAGTCGTCGAGCGTAACGGCGGCATCGGCGACGGGAACCTGCCAGGGCCCGACCATCGGATCGCGCGCGCAGAGACCACCGACGGTGCGATCGCCGATGGTGACGAGAAAGGTCTTGTCGGCGACCGCCGGCAGCTGCAGCACACGGTACGCGGCATCGCGCGGCGTGACTCCGGCGAGATCGAGCGCCGGCAGCCGGCGCGCAATCCGCTCGACGTCGCGCAGCAATTTCGGCGGCTTCCCGAGGATGACGTCGAGCGGAACGTCGACCGGAACGTTGCAAGCCTGCCGATCGTCGACGCGCAGACGTCCGTCGGCACGGGCCTCGCCCACCACGGCGTACGGACAGCGCTCGCGCGCGCAGATCGCGTCGAAGCGCTCGAGATCGGCGGCAGCGATGGCGAGCACGTAGCGCTCCTGCGCCTCGTTGCACCAGATCTCGCGCGGGCTCATTCCCGGATCTTCCGACGGGATCGCGCGCAAGCCGACGCGTGCGCCGACGCCGCCGCCGTGCACAAGCTCGGGGAGCGCGTTCGAGAGACCGCCTGCGCCGACGTCGTGAATCGAGACGATCGGATTCGCGCTGCCGAGCTGCCAGCAGCGGTCGATGACCTCCTGCGCGCGGCGCTCGATCTCGGCGTTGCCGCGCTGGACCGAATCGAAGTCGAGATCGGCGGCATTGGTGCCGGTCGCCATCGACGATGCGGCGCCGCCGCCCATGCCGATGGGGAGCCCGGGGCCGCCGAGCTGCACGAGCAGCATCCCTTCGGCGAGCGGCCGCTTCTGCACCTGCCCCGCGGCGATGCTGCCGATGCCGCCCGCCAGCATGATCGGCTTGTGATAGCCGCGCCAGGCGCCGTTCACCGACTGCTCGAAGCTGCGGAAGTAGCCCACGAGATTCGGCCGGCCGAATTCGTTGTTGTACGCGGCGGCACCGATCGGGCCGTGCAGCATGATGTCGAGCGCCGAAGCGATGCGCCCGGGCTTGTCGATCCAGTCTCCCGGTGCGGCTTCCCATGGCTGCGGCAGGCCGGGAATGCGCAGATCCGACACGGTGTAGCCGACGAGCCCCGCCTTCGGCTTCGCGCCGCGCCCGGTTGCGCCTTCGTCGCGGATTTCGCCGCCCGCACCGGTCGCGGCACCGGGGAACGGCGCGATCGCCGTCGGGTGGTTGTGCGTCTCGACCTTCATCACGACGTGCGCGGGCTCGCGCTGCGACCGGTAGTATCCGTTGCGGTCGGCAAGGAGGCGATCGACCGTCGCGCCTTCGATGACCGCAGCGTTGTCGGCGTACGCGACGAGCGTCCCCTGCGGATGCGCGGCGTGCGTCGCGCGGATCATCGCGAACAGGCTGTCGCGCTCATCGCGACCGTCGATGCGCCACGCCGCGTTGAAGATCTTGTGCCGGCAGTGCTCGGAGTTCGCCTGCGCGAACATCGTCAGCTCGACGTCGGTGGGATCGCGCCCGAGCGCGCGGAACGCGTCGGCGAGATAGTCGATCTCGTCGACGCTCAGCGCAAGCCCGAGCTCGCGATTTGCGGCGACGAGCGCATCGCGGCCGCCGGACGAAAGCGCGATCGTGCGCATCGGCTTTGCCGCAACGTGCGCGAACAGCACGCGCGCGTCGTCGGTGCGGTCGACGACTGCCTCGATCATCCGGTCGTGGAGCAGCGGATCGAGCCGCGACGTGAGCGCTGCATCGCCGGACTCGCTCCCTGCCGTGCTGGTCGAGCGTGCACCGGCGGCGTCGATGGTGCGGGCGGCGTCGATGGTGCGGGCGGCGAAGCCGATCACATAGCGAATGCCGCGCTCGATCCGCGCCACCGCGTCGAGCCCGCAGTTGTGCGCGATGTCGGTCGCCTTCGACGACCACGGCGAAACCGTCCCCGGCCTCGGCACGACGACCCGCTCGATCTCGCGCACGGCGCCTGCCGGCCCAGTCGATCCCGTCGCGGTCGATCCTGCTGCCGCCAGCGCGGTCGGCATCCAGCGGGCATCCGTTTCGCCGCGCCCGTCGTCGAGGAGACGTACGAGCGTCTCGCGGTCTGCCGGGGTGAGCGGATCGCGTAACTCGACGAAGTGCCAGAAGCGGGCGTCGATCGCGATGCAGCGTGCGTCACCGAGCCCGGCAACGACACCAGGCGCGGCATCGACACCAGGCGCGGCATCGACACCGAGTGCAGCATCGACACCGAGCGCAGCATCGATCGTCGAAGCGAGCCGCTCAGCTCGGAACGGCGACAGCGCTGCGCTACCTCGCAGCGCGAGAAACTCGGGCATCGGCGGACGGCGCGAAAAACGTGAATTATACGGTGCCGCGCTGCGCGACTCTGCGCTCAGCGCACGTCGGCACCGCGCAGCTCAGTCGTGGAGGAATCAGTAACTCAGCAGTCAGTGGCGCAGCGATCAGTGGTGCAGGATCTTGGCGAGAAACTGCTGCGCGCGCTCCGAGCGCGGCTTGCCGAAGAATTCGGCCTTCGGCGCGTCCTCGACGATGTGCCCGGCGTCCATGAAGATGACGCGGTTCGCGACGCGGTTGGCGAAGCCCATCTCGTGCGTCACCACCATCATCGTCATGCCTTCGGTCGCGAGCTTCTGCATGACTTCGAGCACCTCGTTGATCATCTCCGGGTCGAGCGCCGAGGTCGGCTCGTCGAACAGCATGCAGATCGGATCCATCGACAGCGCCCGGGCGATCGCGACGCGCTGCTGCTGCCCGCCCGAGAGCTGTCCGGGAAACTTGTCCTTGTGATCGATCAGTCCGACGCGATCGAGGTACTTGAGACCGCGCTCGTCGGCCTCGTGCGGCGGGCGCTTCAGCACCAGCGTCTGCGCGAGCGACAGGTTCTGGCGCACAGTGAGGTGCGGAAACAGCTCGAAGTGCTGGAACACCATGCCGACGCGCGCGCGCAGCTTCGGCAGGTTCGTCTTCGCGTCGTTGACCCTCACGCCGTCGACGAAGATCTCGCCCTGCTGCACCGGCTCGAGCGCATTGACCGTCTTGATCAGCGTCGACTTGCCGGATCCCGACGGGCCGCAGACGACGATCACCTCGCCTTTCTCGACACTCGTCGTGCAGTCGGTCAGCACCTGGAAGCTGCCGTACCACTTGGAGATATTCCTGACTTCGATCATCGCCATGAGGGAGGTCTTTCCGGGTCTGAGAAGCGAGGAGGAGTTGGCGCGTGGTCGGGTGGCGAAGGTCTCGGCTGCCGCAGCGGCATCAGCGGATGATCGCGATGCGTCGCTGCAGGCGCCGGACGGACCAGGAGACGACGACGCAGATCACGAAGTAGACGAGCGCGGCAAAGACGTAGAGCTCGACGTAGCGGCCGTCGCGCTCCGCGATCTTCGACGCGGCGCCGAGGAAATCGGTGATCGACAGCACGTAGACGAGCGACGTGTCCTGGAACATCACGATCGTCTGGGTGAGCAGGATCGGCACCATGTTGCGGAACGCCTGCGGCAGCACGATGCGCCCCATCGTCTGCCAGTAGTTCAGCCCCAGCGCGTAGCCCGCCCACACCTGGCCGCGCGGGATCGACTGAATGCCGGCGCGCATGATCTCCGCGTAATAGGCGGCCTCGAACATCGAATATGTGATGACCGAGGACAGGAACGCTCCGACGCGCACGGGGGTCGGCGAGCGGATGATCCAGGCGCCGATGTACGGGACCAGGAAATAGAACCAGAAAATTACCAGCAGCAGCGGCACCGAGCGCATCAGGTTGATGTACGCGGTGGCGATCATCGAGAGCAGCTTGATGCTCGAGAGCCGCATCATCGCGAGCAGCGTGCCGAAGACGATGCCGAGGACGATCACGAGCAAGGTGAGCTCGATCGTGAACGCCATCCCGACCTTGAACAGGTACGGGAGGTTGCGCGTAATGACGCCGAAGTCGAATTGTCCGAACATCGCCGCGCCCGCCCGGCGTCAGTGAGCGCCGGCCCGGACCGCCGGGCCGATGAACCCGGGTATCGCCACCTTGCGTTCGACCCAGCGCATGCCGTAGAT
>DASVGI010000021.1:0-3234 GCA_036379595.1 Casimicrobiaceae bacterium
CCACGGCACGGCCGATCAGTGCGATCTCTCCGAGGTACGGGCGCGAGCAGCCGTTGGGACAGCCGCTGATGCGCAGGTGAATCGGTGCGTCGATAAGCCCGTGACGCTCGAGCAGTCGCTCGAGCACGCCGACGATCTGCGGCAGGTAGCGCTCGGCCTCGGCCATCGCGAGGCCGCAGGTCGGCAGTGCGACACAGGCGAGTGCATCGCGGCGCAGCGCGCTGCTGCGACGGCCGGTATCCAGGTCGTATTCCGCGACGAGCGCGTCGAGCGTCGTGCGGAGACTTGCCGGAACGGCGGCGATGATCAGATTCTGATTCGGAGTAAGACGAAAGTGCGCTCCTGCCGCCCCATGTCCGACGAGCTCCTCGGCGATTCGGCGCAGGCCGCTCTGCAGCCGGAGCCCGTCGCGGTCCCAGACTCGCCCGGCTGCGATGTGCAGCGTCAGATGATGCAATCCGTCATCCCCTTCGATCCAGCCGAAGCGGTCGCCGTTGTGGGTGAGCTCGAACGGGCGCGAAGGCGAGAAGGCCACACCAGCACGGCGCCCCACTTCCGCGCGGAACCACGGCAGGCCGCGATCGTCGATCGTGTACTTGAGCCGCGCGTGCTTGCGGTCGGCGCGGTTCCCGAAGTCGCGCTGCGTGGTCACCACCGCCTCGGCAACCGCCGTCACGGCGTCGCGCGGAGCGAAGCCGATGATGCTGGCGAGACGCGGATACGTCGCCGGATCGCCGTTAGTGGCCCCCATGCCGCCGCCCGCCGCGACGTTGTAGCCGGCAAGCTCGCGATCCTCGACGATCGCGATGAACCCGAGGTCCTGCGCGAACACGTCGATGTCGTTCGTCGGCGGAACCGCGAAGCCGATCTTGAACTTGCGCGGAAGATACGTCTCCCCATAGATCGGCTCGTCCTCGCTGCCGCTCGCCGCGACGCGCTTCTCGCCGAGCCAGATCTCGTAGTAGGCGCGCGTGTGCGGCAGGAGGTGCCCCGAAAGGCGAACCGCTTCGGCGTGCACGGTCGCGTGGAGCCGCGACTGCAGCGGATTGGCGGATACGACGATATTGCGGTTGACGTCGCCGCACGCGGCGATCGTGTCGATCATGGCACCATTGATCGCATGCATCGTCGGGCGGAGATCGCGCTTCTGCACGCCGTGGAGCTGCAGCGCCTGACGTGTCGTGATGCGAAGGCCGCGTTCGGCGAACGTGCCGGCGATTGCGTCGAGCTGCAGCCATTGGCGCGGGGTCACGACTCCGCCGGGCAGGCGCATGCGGATCATGAAACCCCAGGCCGGCTCGAGCCTCGCGATCCGGCGCGCCTCGCGCGCGTCGCGATCGTCCTGCTGATAGCTGCCGTGGAACTTGATCAGCGCGCGGTCGTCCTCGCGCAGCGCGCCGGTCGCGGCGTCCGCGAGACTTTCGACGAGCTCGCCGCGCAGCCGCGCGCTCGCCCGCTTGATATCTTCCATCGAGCGCGGGGCACCCATCAGTAGGCATCCCGCGCATAGCGGCCGTCGCGCTGCAGCGCATCCACATATTCCGCGGCGGCGTCCGGCGACCTGCCGCCGTGCTCGGCGATGGCGTCAACCAGCGCCGCGTGCACATCCTTCGCCATGGCGATCGCCCCGCAGACGTAGACGTGTGCGCCCTGCTCGAGCCAGTCGTAGAGTCGGTGGCCCTGCTCGCGCAGTCGCTGCTGGACGTAGATTTTTTCATCCTGGTCGCGTGAGAACGCGACGTCGAGACGGTGCAGCCGGCCGATCTCGAGCGCGCGCAGCCATTCGACCTGATACAGGAAGTCGCTCCTGAGGTGAGGGTTGCCGAAGACGAGCCAGTTGCGTCCAGCCGCACCGATCGCCTCGCGTTCCTGCAGAAACGCGCGGAACGGAGCAACCCCGGTGCCGGGTCCGATCATGACGACGTCGCGCGCGTGATCGCGGGGAAGGCGAAAGCGGTCGTTGCGCTCGATGTACACGTTCGCTCGCGCACCGGGCTCGCCGGTCGCCAATCGGTGCGACGCCGCGCCCCAGCGCCACGCGCCATCGGCCGCCATGCTGCGCACGTGCGCGACCGTCAGGTGAGCCTCGTCGCCGACCTGCTTCTGGCTCGAGGCGATCGAGTAGAGGCGCGGCGCAAGCGGGTGGAGCGCCTCGACCAGCGACTGCGCTGTCCAGGTCGCCGGATAGCGGCGCAGGACGTCGACGACCTGGCGGTCGCGCACCCACCGCCCGAACGCCGTTGCGTCCGCTGCGTCGAGGATCGCATCGAGCTCGGCATTGCGGGCGCGCGCGGCGTGCGCCTGCAGAAACGGCCGCGCGAGCCGAGTGAGCTCGCGTCGGTCGGAGAGCCACGCGCGAAGCGCCAGGGTCTCACCCGCGATCGTGACCGGCGCGGCCCCGTCGAGGCGAAGCGCGTCCAGGATCGCATCGACGAGCGGAGCGGGGTTGACCGGCCACAGTCCCAGCGCATCGCCGGGCTCGTAGTGCAGGCCCGATTCCCCCAGCGCAAGCTCGATGTGGCGAACGTCCTTGTCGCTGCCCGCGGTGAGCGGCAGATTCGCGACGATCTCTGCGGCGTACGGTCGCTCGCGCGTACCCGACGCCGGGAGAGCGGTGCGCAGCGACACGACGGTCCCCGATGGCGCCGGCGAGGCGTGCGAGACGCGCTGGACGGCATCGATCGCCTCGTGCGACCAGGGTGTGGCGACGCTTGCGATGTCGACGTCGGCCTCGCCGCGGTCGAGGAGGCGCTGCGCGCCGAGCTCGGCAAGACGCTCGTCGAGCCGCCGCGCCGCCGCGCAGAACTGCGGATAACTCGAGTCGCCGAGTCCGAGCACGGCGTAACGCAGGGAATCGAGCCTCGGTGCCCGCCGGCTTTCGAGAAAATCGAACAGCCCTCGCGAATCGTCCGACGGCTCGCCGTCCCCTTGCGTGCTGACAACGAGGTAGAGAAGCCGCTCGTGCCTCAGTTCGGGGACCGGATAGGCATCGGCACGCATCAGGCGCGCTGCGACTCCCGCGGCTGTCGCCTGCTGGGCGAGCGCTTCGGCGATCCGGCGCGCGTTTCCGGTCTGGCTTCCGTAGACGATCGTCAGCGGTGTCGCCTCGCTTCCTCCGGCGCTCGGAGTCGCGGGGCGAATCGGGCGGGCCGGCTGGCTCGCGCGGGCAACGCCTGCGAGCCCCGCAAAATAGCCCGACAGCCACCAGAGCCGCTCGCTGTCGAGATCTTCGAC
>DASVGI010000022.1:0-11319 GCA_036379595.1 Casimicrobiaceae bacterium
GCTCCCTGGTGAGGTGGGCGGCGATCGCGCTCTCGATGCGTCGCTCGGTGGCCTCGCCGAAGCCGTGGACCGCGCGTATGCGACCGTCACGCGCGGCGCGCAGGAGCTGCTCGGGCGTGTGCACGCCGAGCTCCTGCCAGAGCAGCTTCACCCGCTTCGGACCGAGCCCCGGCACCTGCAGGAGCTCGGTGATCGCCGGCGGCATGTCGTGACGCAGCGTGCGCAGCAGCTCGCAGCTTCCCGTTTGCACGACCTCGACGATCTTCGCGGCGAGATCGGTGCCGATGCCGGGGAGCCCGGCAACCGGCAGGCCGCGCGCAACGCGGGCCGCGAGGTCGTCGGGGAGCTCCTGCAGCGTACGCGCCGCGTTGCGGTACGCGCGAATGCGAAACGGATTCGCGCCCTGGATCTCGAGCCGATCGGCGATCTCGTCGAAGGCCGCCGCAACGGTGAGGTTCGCGACCGGCATGCCCGTTCGCGCCGTGGTTCGCCAAACGAGCTCAGCCGCCGCCGCGCGAAGGCTCGATCAGCGTGTGGTCGACCTCGGCCTCGGCGTCGCTCCAGTCCTCGAGCTCGCTGCCCTCGACGAACCCGCGGTCTTCGAGGTGGTGAAATGCGGTCTCGCTGATCAGCCGATGGCGCAGATCGGCGTCGAGGGCATCGCCAGCACCTTCGGAGAAGGGCTGCTCGGCCGCAGGAACCGGGTCCGCGGCGAGGATCGCGGGATGGGTTGGCCGGCGCGTTGCGTGATGCGCCTTCGCGTGCGGACGATGCGGCCGCTTCGTTGTCTGTCTGCGTTTCATGGCTGGGCCTCCTCGTGGTGACCCGATGGGTCGATCCCGGCGTGCAGCAGTGCGAGCTCGAGGTAGCGCCGCGCGCGTGCGCGCCAGCGCTCCTCGTCGTGGACCGAGTTGTCGCCGAGGTGGCGCACCGCGAGCATCGCCCGCGTGCATGCACGCATGCACTGATAGAAGTCGACGAGTGCGGCAGGCGGGTGGTCGCCGGAGAGCTCGCCGTACGTCTCGAAGATGACCTCGCGCGCCTGCGGCGCGCCCAGGCGCTCGCATTCGAGCGCGAGAAAGCCGAGCTCGTCCGCGGTGTCGACGATCCGCAGCGCGCGCGCGAACTCGAGCGAGTCGATGATCTTCGGGTCGCGTTCGAGGCAGATGTGCTCGGGCCTGAGGTCGCCGTGCCCCTCGACGATGCGGAACGCCCGCACGCGATCGACGAGATACGCGGTGCCGTGCACGAACGCGCGCTGCCAGTCGACGATCTCGCGCACCTTGCGCTGCGGCAGGTGCGCATCCGCGCGCGAGAGATCGCGCTCGTGCTCGGCGATCGCGTCCAGCAGGTGACGGCGGTAGTCGTCCGCGGCAACGGTCACGGGCCCCGTCTCGCGGTAGACGCGAGCGAGCAGCCGGACCACGGGCTCGAGGC
Source organism: Casimicrobiaceae bacterium (assembly GCA_036379595.1). GTDB lineage: Bacteria > Pseudomonadota > Gammaproteobacteria > Burkholderiales > Casimicrobiaceae > VBCG01. The sequence continues at coordinate 1,438 of DASVGI010000022.1, forward strand.
TGCGGGGCTCGAAGCGCCGCGCGGCGATGACCCGATCGAGCATCAGCTCTGCGGGCAGGCGGCGCATGCGCACGAGCCAGTCGACCGTCCCGCCATCGCCGTCGCCATTGCCGTCGACGTGCAGCGCACCGGCGGCGTCGCGTCGCAGCGGCACGACGCCGAGATAAACGTCGGTGGTGAACCGTCGATTGACGCGGAGCTCCTCGATGCCGTTCCGCTCGCGATCTTCCGGCGTGCGCAGATCGACGTACCGATTGAGCACCGGCTTCTTCAGCTTCCAGGCGTCGTGCTCGGTCAGGAACACCCACGACGCATGGGTCTCGACCGGCTCGACGGTCATCGCCCCATCGTAGGCGTCGGGGCGCGACAGGAGCCGCACGTTCGCGGCGAGCGACGCGTCGACGGCTGCCGCAGGGCCCGGACGCCCGGGCGGCGGTGCGGGTGTGGTGATCCGCTCGATCACGCGGTGCCAGATGCCCGTCGGCGTCGAGCCGAAGTTCGACCCGTCGGTGCGGCAGGTGATCGTGTAGCGCAACTCCTCCAGGCCGAGCGGCTGCTGCGATTGCAGTTGATGCGCGAGAACCTCGGTACCTGCTTCCGAGACGTCGTCGCCTTCAGTTGCGCGGGCAAGGACGCGCGCGTGCAGCACCGCCGGCGCGGCATGGCAGTCGACCACGACGAACGCAACACCCTCTGCGGCCGCACGCTCGCGCGCGAGATCGCGCTGCCACTTTTGCAGGAACGCGCCGTCGACGAGCGCGATGAATCCGCCGGCAATGATCGATTGCGCACAGAAGAGGACATGCTCGTAGGTCTCGCGCGTCATGTCGGCGGCGTAGGGCCCGGCATCGAGCGCCGCACCGGAGCGCGCGTTGCGCGCGAGGCCCGCGAGGCGCTTGCGCTCGGCGTCGGTGCGCACGCGGATGGCGCCGGTGCTCTCGACGAGGGCGAGCGCGAGCGTGCTCTTGCCGCAACCGCTCGGCCCGTGCATCACCGCGAGCGTGCGCTGCGGAGCCGCGGTGTATCGCGTTGCGAGGCCCAGGTACTCACCGAGCTCGCGGCGCGCCGCGTTTCGCTCGTCACCGGCAGGGAGCTGTGCGGCGCGCAGACACGCCACCTTGGCGCGCACCATCGCGCGATATACGAGGTAGTAGCGCAGGGCGGCGCAGCCGGCGTAGTCGCCGGAGGATTCGAGGTACGCCGACACGAAGCGATGCGCGAGGTCGGGCCGGCCGCGGTGCTCGAGGTCCATCGCCGTGAACGCGATCTCCGACATCGGGTCGATCCAGCGCATCTCTTCGCTGAACTCGATGCAGTCGAACATCGTCGGCTCACCGCCGACGAGCACGACATTGGCGAGATGGAGATCGCCGTGACATTCGCGGATCGCGCCATCCGCATGCCGTCGCGCGAGCGCGTCGAGCCGCGCCGTGTGCTCGGCGCGCGTCCAGCGCTCGAGCGCCGCGACGGTGGCGGCGTCTTCGCCGGCGTGCGGTCCGATGATCGCGAAGTTGTCGAGGGCGAGCTGCAGCACGCGCTCGGGGAGCCCATGCCCGGAGCGTTCGTCCGCGGCGCGTGCGGTGCGATGAAACGACGCAACTTCGGCTGCCAGCGCGTCGACGTGCGCGGCCGTAAGTGCGTTGCGCGCGAGCATGCTCGACAACAGCGCGTCCTGCGCGAACTCCCGCATCCTGACTGCGTATTCGACGATGGTTCCCGCTCCGTCGAGGCGCGGTCTCGGGCCCGAGATGCCGATCGGCACGACGTCGAGGTAGATGCCGGGCGCGAATCGCCGATTGAGCCGCAGCTCGTCGCGGCAGTACCTGTGACGCGCGGCAAGCGTGGTGAAATCGAGGAACGGCAGCCTGACGGCCTTCTTGATCTTGTACGCGTGGCTGCCGGTCAGCAGAACGAACGAGATATGCGTCTCGATCACCCGCGCGCCATGGGGACCGAGCACGCCCGGCTCGCAGAGCTGGCGCACGAGCTGCGCCTGCGCAGCAGGATCGGGCTCGAGCGCGACGAGCTCGAGACCGTTACAGGGCACAGGGACCGCGCGAGTGCCCGATAGCGAAGAGCGTGCGACGGCCGGCATCTCGCTGGCGGTCGAACGAAATCCCTGCGCGGCGCTGGCGGTCATCGATCCCCTCGTTTGAGAACTCGCGCAAGGCGCTTTCCTGGCAGCCTAGCGGCCGTCGGCGGGCGCGGGGTTGATCGGCGTCAAGGCCCGGTCGGAGCGCCGTGGCGACGCGCGTACGTCCATAGTGTTAAGGGTCCTCAGGCGACGAGCCCATGGCTACGCGCCCACTGCCAGGCCCTCGCAATGGCGATCCGGATCGCCTTGCCCTCTTCGGTTCCCTCGCCGAGCAGCGCATTGGCGATTTCGATCGCCTTCTCGCGCACCGGCGACGGCAGATTCTTCATTGACGACGGATACCAGGTCGACGTCCAGGGCATGACGATTCGCTCCCGCAGTGGCGATCTCCCGGGCTGGCCCGCTGACTCGCACGCGGAGCTTCGTCAGGCAGCACCACCGCGTGCATAGTTCCGAAAGAACCGCGCGTAGAGCACGAGGTAGCTCGCCTGCAACGCTGCCGCAACGAAGAACGGAGCGCGCAGCATCCCTGCGCTCAGCATGAAGCCGGCGACGAGCGGGCCCACCGCGCGGGGAATCTGAATCGAGACGTTCTGCAGGCTCGCGGCGAGGCCGCGGCGGTCGTGCGTGAGACCGACGACGAGCGCCTGGCGCACACCGGCGGTGCCCTGATTGAATCCCGCGCGGAGCGCGTAGAGCGCCGCCGCGAGCGGAAACGCCGGTACGAGAGGGAGCGCGATCAGCAGCCCGAGCCCGACGCCGCGCATGATGACGACGGGGCCAATGAGACCGTAGCGACGGACCATCTGCCCGGCAATCACCGCCCCGATCGCGCCCAGCACGAAGCTCGCGGCGAGCGCGGGGCCGATCGAGCCGGGTCCGCGCTGAAAGCGCAACGCGAACCAGTAGGCGATGAGTGGCGCGATCATGCCGATGCCGAGCCCGTTCAGCGTGTTGGCGACGACGAGCCGTATCAGCATCGCATTCTCGCTGCGGCGGCCGCGCGGGCCCGCCGCGATCCGTGCCGGCGGATCGCGCGACGGTTCGCGCAACCCCGCGACGAGCACGAACGCAGCGACCGAGCCGGCGAGCGAGAGCAGGAAGAGCGGGCGGTAGGCGAGCACGCCGCCGAGCGGCCTGACCAGCAGGTCGACCCCTCCGGCGAGGAGCGCCCCGAGCGCCATGCCGCCGAAGCCGATCGCGGCGTTCGCACTGAACACCGCGCCGCGCCGGTGCGGGGGCAGCACCTCCGCGAGCCAGGCCTGCTCGAGGGGTCCGAACGGCCCCGCGCTGCCGTTCGCGCCGCGACCGAAGCTGCCGACGATTGCGGCACCGACGAGCACCGGCGGCCAGGCGGTGACGAGCGCCGCGAGGGCGGCGGCAGCCTGCAATGCTTCGTAGACGAGCAGAAAGCGCCGGTAGCCGCGCCGATCGGAGAGCGGCCCGAAGGCGAGCGTCAGTATTGCGCCGACCAGAAGAGCCGCTGAGAGCGTCGCACCGATCTCCGGGGCGGACCAGCCGAGCGCATGCAGGTAGAGCGCGAACGCCGCGACGAGCGCACCCTGTCCGATGCTGCGTGCGCCGCGCGCCGCCATCAGGCGCAGGACGGTCGGCGGAAGGTCGTGTGGTCGCATCGCTTCTCGCCGCAGTCTACTATCGGGCAGTCTCCCGACGACGAAGCGCGCATCGAACGCCACCATGCTGCTTGCTCCGACCCAGATCCTGCGCAGCCGCGCGAGGCAATTGCACCAGCGCATCGGCGGACGTCACTGGTTCCCACACGTGCCGCTCGCGATCCTGCTGGGCCTCGGCGGTTTCTGGCTGCTCGAAATCGAGCTCGGCCGGTCGTGGCGGCACATCGTCGAACAGTTGCTGAGCGGCGGCCAGGGCCTGCGCCCGGCGCTGCTGCCGCCGATCCTGATCGGCCTCGGCATGCTGATCATGGCCCTCGGGCTCGTGTTCCGTTCGCGGCTCGCGTGGCTGATGGCGATTCTGCTCGCGGCGACCGCGGCGCTCAGCATGTACTTCGGACAGCAGGGCGACACGCGGCTGCTCTTCGGTTATTTCGTGCTGATGGTGGCGCTCCTCGCGTTCGCGTGGCGCCAGTTCGACCGCAGCAGCGTCGCCGCCAGCACGCTGTTCGCGCTCACGTCGGTCGCGATGCTGGTCATGTACGCGACGTTCGGCGCGTACTACCTCGGCGGCGATTTCAAGCCGGCGATCGACGATCTCGTCACCGCACTGTATTACGCGATGGTGACGATGAGCACGGTAGGATACGGCGACATCACGCCGCAGACGGCGGAAGCGAAGCTCTTCGCCGTTTCGATCATCGTGCTCGGTGTGGCGGTATTCGCGACGTCGCTGACCGCGGTGATCGCCCCGCTGGTGACGCGCAGCCTGCAACGTATCGTCAATCGTGAGGACCGACGCATGCAACGCGAAAATCACTTCGTCGTGATCGGCAATACCTCGCTCGCGCTCAATACCTGGCGCGAGCTCGCCCGCCGCGGCCACCCGGTCACGCGCCTCCTGCGCCAGGAGCCGGAAAGCGGCCTGCCCGACGACGTCGACCGGGTAATCGGCGATCCCAGTGATCGCGACGTGCTGCGTGGGGCCGGCGCCGACAAGGCACAGGCGGTGCTCGCGATGCTCGACGACGACTCCGAGAACGCGTTCGTCGTGCTCGCCGTGCGCGAGCTCGCGGGCACCGCACGCACGGTCGCCGCGGTCAACGACGCGCGCCACCTCGGACGCGTGCAACTGGTGCAGCCCGACGTGGTGATCGCGCCGCAGATCCTCGGCGGCGAGCTCGCGGCCATGCTCCTGACCGGCGAAGAGGTCACCGGCGATTTCGTGATGCGGCGGATGTTCCAGCGGCATGGCGGCGCGGCCGACACGCGCGACGCGCCGGAATCGGCGGCCTGAGCGTCGGGCGCACAGTCATTGCCGATCGTCGCGCTGCCAAGCGTCCGTCGTGGCAGTGCCGAGCGTCCGTCGTCGCGGTGCTCAGCGCCCCGTGTATTTCGATGGCGCTCTGGTCTTCTCGCGGCGCTGCTGGCAGGCGAGGCACCGCTTGGCGCTCGGGTAGGCATCGAGGCGCTCGAACCCGATCTCGGCTCCGCAGTCGGTGCAAAGCGCGTAGCGCCCAGCTGCGATCCGCTCCTCGGCCCCGGCGATATCGCTGACCTCGCCGATGTCACGCAGGACTTCGGCCTCGGCGGTGTCTCGGATCAGCGCAGCCACCGCCAGGTCGCCGGTATCGCCTACGCCGCCGACGAGATCGGCGTAACGCTCGTTGCCCGAGCGAACGAGCGCCTGTCGGATCTCGTCGATCAGGTGGGACTTCCGCTCGCGAAGCCGCTTCGTGAGGCCGGCGAATTGCTCTTCCATCAGACCGTTCATGCATCGAATGATCACAAACGCCTGCCGTCGCGGGTTGACTTGCGTCAACGTCGATGCGGGACGATGATCGAAGCGGCGCAGGAGTCGAGAGCGGAGGCCCGATGGAACCGCATCAGATGCATGCCGCACCCGGCGCAGCCCCGGCGAAATCGGCGATGAGCCGCATCCTCGCGGCGATGTCGGTCGTCACGATGGCGATGACGGTGCCGCAGGTGTGGCTCATCTGGGTGCGGCACGAGGCGAGCGGCGTATCGCTGGTCTCGTGGAGCGCCTATCTCGCGTCGGCGCTGCTCTGGTTCTGGCACGGGCTGCGGCTGCGCGACCGGAACATCTACCTCGCGTGCATCGGGTGGATCGTGCTCGACGCGGGCGTGATCACGGGTGTGCTCGTCTATTCGTGATCGCGCGCGCGAACCGCTGATCGGGTACGAGCCACATCAGCGCCACGAACACATAGAACGCGACGGCGATCGGCGCCGAGCCGATCCACGCCAGCGCGATCCCGACGAGGTAGAAGAGCGGCGAGAGCTTGCCCTTGAGGTCGCTGCCGAGCGCCCTGGCGAAAGGCGAGTCGGGGCCCTGGCAGCGGCTGATGCGAACCTGCAGCACGTACCACGCGAGCGCGCAGCAGAGCAGGTTGACGCCGTAGAGCACGGTGGGCCAGCGCTCGAAATGGTTCTCGCCCATCCACCCGGTGGTGAACGGGAGCAGCGACAGCCAGAAGAGGAGATGGAGATTCGCCCACAGCACCGAGCCATCGATCGACTCGGCCGCCTTGAACATATGGTGGTGGTTGTTCCAGTAGATGCCGAGGTAGACGTAGCTCAGCACATAGGTGAGGAACACCGGCAGCACCGGCGCGAGCGACGCAGGATCGACCCCGTGCGGGACCTTCATCTCCAGCACCATCACGGTGATGATGATCGCGATCACGCCATCGCTGAACGCCTCCAGCCGGTTCGATTCCATCGTCGCCGTGAATCATCCTGCCACTCGTTCGTGGCGAGCGATTCTACGACGAACGCCGCCGGCCGCGATGCCGCCGTCGGCTGCGACGACCACCATCGGCCCGGTGCAGGCCGGTGGTCGCCAATCGCGTCGATTACGACTTCGGTGAATTGTCGCTCGGTGAACTGGCGGGCGCCTGCGGCGCCGTCGGGCTTCCGGTCGACGATTTCGACGAAGGGTTCGTCGGTGACGCCGGTGCCGACGGCTCGCTCGACGACGGGCTCGGGCTCGTCGACGGCGGCGTCGCCGGCGACGGTGTTGCCGGGTTCGCGGTCGATGACGAGTCCGGCGTCGGTGTCGTCACCGGCGGCGAATTGCTGCTCGTGTTGGTCGGTGGCGCCGTCGAGCTGTTGCAACCGGCGGCGAGTGCGCACGCCGCCGCGATCATCATGACATGGGTGAGCTTCATGGCTTTTCCTCGTCGGTTATGAACGCAATCCCGCGTGCCGGTACGGCACACGGGGCCCATCGACGAGGATAGTCCCCCGCCACGCAGCGACCATCGGACACGCCCGTAAGGATCTGTAGGACAGAACCGACTGCTGGCCTCCGCGCGCCATTCGTCGCGAAATGGCTACAATCGGCGGGTGAACCAGGCCCGTCCTGCTGTCGTCATTCGCGAGGTAGGTCTTCGCGACGGCCTGCAGAGCATCGCGCGCACGCTGCCGACCGCAAGCAAGCTCGAATGGATCCGCGGCGCCCGGGACGCCGGGCTCTGCGAGATCGAGGTCGGCTCGTTCGTGCCGCCGCGACTGCTGCCGCAGCTCGCCGACACCGCCGAGGTCGTCGCGGGCGCTCTCGAGCTCGACGGACTCGTCGTGTCGGTGCTGGTGCCGAACGTCAAAGGCGCCGAGCGCGCGCTCGCAAGCGGCGCTCATTCGATGCTCGTCCCGCTCTCGGCGAGCCGCGCGCACAGCCTCGCCAATCTGCGTAAGACGCCCGACGACGTCGTGCGCGAGATCGCCGCGATGCGCGCACTGCGCGATGCAGCCGGGTCGGCTTGCGAGCTCGAAGTCGGCATCAGCACCGCGTTCGGCTGCACGATGCAGGGGCGCGTCGAGCCGCAGGAGGTGTTGCGACTGCTGCGCGCGGTGCTCGACGTCGGAGTCGATCGCGTCGGGCTCGCCGACACCGTCGGCTACGCCGATCCGAAGGCCGTGCGCGAGCTCTTCGGCTGCGCGTTCAAGGTGGCCGGCGAGCGGCTCGCGTGCGGCCACTTCCACGACACCCGCGGGCTCGGGCTCGCCAACGTCTTCGCTGCGTGGGAGGCGGGCGTGCGCCGCTTCGACGCATCGCTCGCCGGCATCGGCGGCTGTCCCTACGCGCCGGGTGCCAGCGGCAACGTTGCGACCGAGGACGTCGCTTACCTGTTCGCCAGCATGGGCGAGCCCACGGGGATCGACGTCGACGCGCTCCTCGCGTTGCGCGCGAAGGTTGCGCAGTGGCTCGACGGCGAGCCGCTCCACGGCGCGCTGTGGCGCGCCGGACTGCCGAAGACGATGCGGGAGACGGCGTGAGGGCGATCGCGTGAGGGCGATAACGTGAGGGCGATAACGTGAGGGCGACGGCGTGAGGGCGACGGCATGAGCGCGGCGACGCCCGCACCGCAACCGCTTGCGGGGCTGCGCGTCGTCGAGCTCACCCACATGGTGATGGGACCGACCTGCGGCATGCTGCTCGCCGACCTCGGCGCCGAGGTGATCAAGATCGAGCCGCTCGGCGGCGAGAACACGCGGCGGCTGCTCGGCGCGGGCGCGGGCTTTTTCCCGATGTTCAACCGCAACAAGAAGAGCGTCGACATCGACCTGCGCGTGCCCGAAGGTGCCGCGGTCGCGCGACGGCTCGCGGCGAGCGCCGATGTCGTGATCGAGAACTTCAAGCCCGGCGCGCTCGCGAAGTTCGGGCTCGATTACGCGTCGCTCGCGCGCAGCAACGAACGGCTGATCTACGTCAGCCACAAGGGCTTTCTCCCGGGTCCTTACGAGCATCGCACCGCGCTCGACGAGGTCGTGCAGATGATGGGTGGGCTCGCGTACATGACCGGGCGCCCCGGCGACCCGCTGCGCGCCGGGACGAGCATCAACGACATCATGGGAGGGCTGTTCGGCGCGCTCGGGACGCTTGCTGCGCTGATCCAGCGCGGCATCACCGGGAAGGGGATGGAGGTGCAGTCGGCGCTCTTCGAGACCAATGTTCTGCTGATGGGCCAGCACATGCTGCAGTACGCGGTCACCGGTCGGCCACCGCCGCCGATGCCCGCGCGCGAGAGTCCGTGGGCGATCTACGACGTGTTCACGGTGAAGGGCGGCGAGCAGATCTTTCTCGCCGCAGTCAGCGACGCGCAGTTCGCGACGTTCTGCACGGTACTGGGATTCCCCGATCTTGCCGCGAATCCCGCGTACGCGACCAACAACGATCGCGTGCGCGCACGCGCGTCGCTGCTCGCGACGGTACGCGAGCGCCTCGCGCGACGCTCGGCAGCGGAGCTCGCCGCGCTGTTCGAGGAGGCGGGCCTGCCGTTCGCACCGATCCGGCGGCCCGAGGAGCTCTACGACGATCCGCATCTCCGCGCGACCGGCGGCCTCGCCGACATCGTCGTCCCCGACGGCCCGGCCGCGAGTCGCAGCGTCAAGACGACGCTGTTTCCGATCACCCTCGACGGTGCGCGCCCGGCCGTACGCATCGACCCGCCGCGCGCGGGCCAGCACACCGACGAGGTCCTCATGGGGCTCGGCTATTCGGGCGATGACATTGCCGGGCTGCGCGCGTGCGGCGCGATCGACTGAGTGACGCGGTGCGATCGACTGAGTAACGCGCCGCGATCGACCGAGTAAAGGTTTCCGAGCATGGAACTGCCACGAAACGCATTCAAGCGCGCGCTGCGCGACGGCCGCCGGCAGGTTGGCCTCTGGAGCAGCCTCTGCCATCCGATCGCCGCCGAGATTCTCGCCGGCGCGGGCTTCGACTGGGTGCTGCTCGACACCGAGCACGCGCCGAACGAGCTGCCGATCGTCGAGGCCCAGCTGCACGCGATGGTCGGTGGCACGGCGACGCCGATCGTGCGTCCCGCGTGGAACGACATGGTGCTGATCAAGCGCTATCTCGACGTCGGTGCGCAGACGCTGCTGCTGCCCTACGTGCAGAGTGCGGACGAGGCGCGCAGAGCCGTCGCTTCCACGCGCTATCCGCCGAAAGGCGTGCGCGGCTACGCCGGCGCGTCGCGCGCGAGCGGCTACGGGCGCATTGCCGATTACCATCGCCGCGCCGAAGACGAGATCTGCGTCCTCGTGCAGGCCGAGACGCGCGCGGCACTCGCCGATCTCGATGCGATCGCCGCCGAGATTCTCGCCGGCGCGGGCTTCGACTGGGTGCTG
>DASVGI010000023.1:0-16700 GCA_036379595.1 Casimicrobiaceae bacterium
CGATGTTGCCGAGGCCGAGCACCGCGCTGCCGTTGGTGATTACTGCAACGAGGTTGGCGCGCGCGGTGTAGCGCGCGGCGAGCGCCGGGTCCGCCGCGATCGCCGTGCACGCGTACGCCACTCCCGGCGTATACGCGAGCGAGAGGTCGCGCTGGTTGGCGAACGCCTTGGTCGGCGCGACGGAAATCTTTCCAGGGGTCGGATACTCGTGATACTCGAGCGCCGCAGCCTTCAGTTGCTCTTCAGCCATGATGATCTCCCGCAAAAACCGGGACGGACCACGTTTTCCCGTCGACGCCGATCCCCGCAACACCGGGCGGGAAAACGTGGTCCGTCCCGGTTTTTGCCTTCTTTCGAGGCTCCTATATCCCCTCCGCTCCTCCGAAACGTGCCAGCCTCTCGCGCTTTTCCTCTTCCTCGAAATAGCGCGCCGACGGATTGACGAGGTCGCTGCGACTGACGATGCCGAGGAGCCGGCGGCGATCGTCGTCAGCGACGACGGCGAGCCGTTCGACCCCGTTGACTGCCATCCGTGTGGCAATCATGCGCCCGGTCTCGCCGGCCAGTGCCACCACCGCGGGCGCGGTGACCACCGACGCGAGCGGCTGGCGTCCCTGCGGATCGGCTTCGAGCGCGCTCGCGAGCGTCGCGCGATCGATCATCCCGAGCAGCTCGCCCCCCTGACCGACGACCGGAAAGCCGCGAAACTGCTGCTGCGGCCCGAAATAGGTCGCGAGCACGTCGTGCACGGTCATCGCGCCGGGAACCGTCGCGACGTTTCTCGTCATGACCTCCTCGACCAGCACGCGTTCCAGGTTGTCGACCGAGTATTCGCGGTAGATGTGAAAGCCGCGCCGTGCGACCTTCTCGGTCAGGATCGAGCGGCGCATCACCAGCACGGTGAAACCGTAGGCGACGACACAGGTCAGCATCAGCGGCAGGAACGACGTCGGATCGCGCGAGAGCTCGAAGGCGAACACGATCGCGGTGAGCGGCGAGCGCATGACGCCGGCGAGCACGCCCGCCATGCACACGAGCGGCCACAGCGACGGGCTCGCTCCGGGCAACACCGGACCGATCACCGTGCCGAGCCCGGCACCCATGATGAGCAGTGGAGCGAGCACTCCGCCGGAAGTTCCCGAGCCGAGCGCGATCGACCAGATGATGAACTTCACCACCACGAGCGACAGCGCGACCGAGAGCAGGAGATGCCCGGCGAGAAGGTCGGCAATGACGTCGTACCCAACGCCGAGCGCACGCGGCTGGAAGTAGCCACCGATGCCGACGGCGAGGCCGCCGAGTGCCGGCCACCACATCCAGTGCAGCTTGAACCTGCTGAACGTGTCCTCGCAGAAGTACACGGCGACGGTCAGGAGTGAGCCGAGCGCACCCGAGAGGAGCCCGGCGATCACGCACGAGACGAAGCCGAGCGCGCGGATCTCCTCGTGCGGAGGCACCGGAAAGAGCGGCCCGCTGCCGAGCAGCAGCGGACGGATCACCGCCGCGATGGCGCTCGCCAGCGCGACCGGGATGAGGCTCCGCGGCCGCCACTCGAAGAGCAGGAGCTCGACGGCGAGGAGCGTCGCCGCGACCGGCGTATCGAACACCGCCGCCATGCCGGCCGCAGCGCCCGCTACGAGCAGCGTCTTGCGCTCGGACGCCGTCAGGTGAAAGTTCTGCGCGACGAGCGAGCCGAACGCGCCGCCGGTCATGATGATCGGGCCCTCGGCGCCGAACGGCCCGCCGCTGCCGATGACGATGCCCGACGAAAGCGGCTTCAGGATCGCGACCTTGAGATCCATCTTGCTCTTGCCGAACAGGATCGCTTCGAGCGCCTCGGGGATGCCGTGACCGCGGATCTTGTCCGAGCCGAAGCGCGCGATCAGGCCGACAATGAGGCCGCCGATCGCGGGCACGAGCACGATCGCGCGTCCGAGGTGGGATGCCGCAGGCGACATCGTCGCGAACGACAGCGTCTGGAAGAAGAACAGGTTCGTGAAGAAGCTGATCATCCGCAGCAGCAGCCACGCGATGAACGCGCAGGCGACGCCGACGACGGTAGCGATCATCGAGATCAGCAGTACGCGCCGGTTGGCGGCGAAATCGCCGCGCTGATCTTCCATCGGGGACGCTGCGTGGGAGTCGGGTGTGCTGGACATGGAGAGGGAACGGGAACAGGCGTCCCGACGGGACTCGCGGGCGCGCCCGTGACGAAGTATATTCGGTCCCTGGGGACTGCTGCGCCGGCAGGGTGCGTGCAGCGGCCGCCCGATCGTCGTTCGCCGCAGAGGAGGAGCCGATGCTGTCCCATCCCCTGGTACGCCTGACCGCGATCGCCGCGGGCCTCGCGTTCGCCGACACCGTTCATGCGTTCACACTGACGAGCCCCGACTTCACCCGCGGCGGAACGATCGCCAGGGAACAGGTCTACGACAGCTTCGGCTGCACCGGCGGCAACGTCTCGCCGGCGCTCGCGTGGAGCGGCGCGCCGGCCGGGACGAAGAGCTTCGCATTGCTCGTCCACGATCCGGATGCGCCAACCGGCGGCGCCGGCTGGTGGCACTGGATCGTCGTCGACATTCCCGCCGGCACCCACGAGCTTCCGAAGGGGGCCGGCAAGGCCGACGGCAGTCGCCTTCCCACGGGAGCCGTCAGCATCGCGTCCGATTTCGGCGCGCCGGGTTACGGCGGACCCTGCCCCCCGGTCGGCGACAAGCCGCACCACTACCATTTCACGATTTACGCGCTCAAGGTCGACAAGCTCGACCTTCCGAAAGGCGCCTCCGCATCGCTCGCCGGATTCATGGTGAACGCGAATGCGATCGGCAAGGCGACTCTGATCGGCACTTACGGTCGCGCAAAATGATTTCCGCGCTGAAGCGACAAAGCGGCCGCGCCGGTGCGCCCGGCGGGCTGCCCGGCGCGCTGCGACGTGCCCTTGCCGGCATGGGCGCACAGACGTCGATTCCGTTTCGCGTCGTATTCGCCGACGGCACCGAGTACGCGAACCAGAACGTGGAGCCCGCGTTCACGCTGCGATTCAACTCGCGCCGCGCCGAGACGCGCGCCGCAGCCTATGGCCACGTCGGCCTGCTCGAAGCCTACTTCGACGGCGGGCTCGACGTCGACGGCGATTTCGCGCTGCCGTTTCGCGCCGCGTTCCAGGCGTCGTTCGATCAGCGCACGAGCCCCCTCGTCGCGCTGCGCAACCGCTGGCACGAGGCGCGCTACTCGAATCATTCGATCGCTCAGGCGAAGGCCAACGCGCGCTTCCACTACGGTCTCGGCGAGCCGTTCTACCGACTGTGGCTCGACCGCGTCGGCATGATGTACACGTGCGCGTACTGGAAGGAAGGAACGACGACGCTCGAGGAAGCGCAGTTCAACAAGATGGATCACGTGTGCCGCAAGGTGCAGCTCGCGGCGGGTGAGACCTTCGTCGACGTCGGCTGCGGCTGGGGCGGGCTCCTGTTCCACGCGTGGGAGCATTTCGGTGCGATCGGCACCGGCATCAACACGACGACCGAGCAGGTGAACGAGCTCCGCACGATGCTCGCCGCGCGCGGTCTCGCCGACCGCATCGGCGTCATCGAGTGCGACTTCCGCGAGATTCCGGGGCAGTACGACAAGCTGCTGTCGATCGGCACGCCCGAGCACGCCGGCCGCGACCAGATGAGCGAGGTCGTGCGCGCCCATGCGAACGCGATGAAGCCGGGCGCGCTCGGCGTGATCCATTTCATCGGCCACGTCGGCATGCGCGACACCGAGTTCTATATCCGCAAGTACATCTTCCCCGGTGGCTGGATTCCGAGCCTCGCCGAAGCGATCACCGCGATGGAGGCGTGCGGGCTCGAGATCGTCGACGTCGAGAATCTGCGCCGGCACTACGCGCTGACGCTCGACTGCTGGGCCGATCGCTTCGACGAGCGCTGGGAGGAGATTGCGGCGATCGATCCCGCGCGCTTCAACGAGCGCTTCCGGCGCATCTGGCGCACCTATCTGCGCTCGTGCGCCGAGATGTTCCGCTCGGCGACGGCGCAGACGAACCTGTTCCAGGTGACGGTCAGCAGGGGCAACCTCCACGCGAACTACCCGATGAGCCGGCGCTTCCTGTACTCACCGGCAGGATGAGCGACCACGCGGGAAAGAAGGCGCGCCTCCTCGCCGACCTTGCCGCCGCGCCCGCCGGCGCCCGGCCGACGGTCTCGAAACCGACGTCGAACCTGTTTCGCGATCGCGCGGGCGCGGGCGGAAACCGCGTCAGCCTCGCGCATTTCGACGAGGTCATCGCCGTCGACGCGAAGGCAGGGCTCGTCGACGCCGAGGGGATGATCACCTACGAGACGCTCGCCGATGCGACGCTCGCGCAAGGGGCGATGCCGGCCGTCGTGCCGCAGTTGAAATCGATCACGCTCGGCGGTGCGGTCGCCGGCGTCGGCATCGAGGCGTCGTCGTTCCGGCACGGCCTCGTCCACGATACCGTCGTCGAGCTAGAGATCCTGACCGGCGACGGCGCGATCGTCACCTGCACCGCCGAGAACGAGCATCGCGACCTCTTCTTCGGCTTCCCCAACTCGTATGGCACGCTGGGCTACGCGCTGCGCGTGCGTGCGCGCACGATTCCGGTGCGCCGCTTCGTCGCGATCGAGCACCGCCGGCACAGCGATCCGGCGGCCTGTTTCGCCGACGTCGCGCGCCGCGCGTCGATGCCCGACGTCGATTTCGTCGACGGAGTCGTGTTCGCGCGCGACGAGCAGTACGTGACCGTTGGCCGCTTCGTCGACGACGCGCCCGCGGTCAGCGACTACGGCTTCGAGCACATCTATTACCGCTCGATCCGCGAGAAGACGCGCGACTGGCTCACCGCGCGCGACTGGCTGTGGCGCTGGGACACCGACTGGTTCTGGTGCTCGAAGAACGTCGGTGCGCAGTTGCCGCTCGTAAGGCGACTCTACGGACGCCGGCGTCTCAACTCGATCACCTATCAGAAGATCATGCGCTGGAATTCGCGCTGGGGGCTCTCGCGCGCGCTCAACACGCTGCGCGGGCTTTCGAGCGAATCGGTGATCCAGGACATCGACATTCCGATCTCGCGCGCGCCCGAGTTCCTCGCCTTTCTCCACGACGAGGTCGGCATCCTGCCGATCTGGATCTGCCCGATCCGCGCGCCCGACCCCGCGCGCCGCGCCACGCTCTATCCGCTCGCGGGAAAGGAGCTCTCGATCAATTTCGGGTTCTGGGACGCGGTGACCTCGCGCGAGCGCCTTCCGCCGGGACACCGCAACCGCCGCATCGAGGCGATGACGCGCGAGCTCGGCGGCGTGAAGTCGCTCTACTCGGATTCGTACTTCACCGAGGGCGAATTCTGGTCGATCTACGACCGCGACGCGTGGACGGCGCTGAAGCGCCGCTACGATCCGAAAGGAACGCTGGGCGACCTCTACGCGAAGTGCGTGCGGCGCGCCTGAGCGGCGTGCGGCCTGGCGTCGGACCGGCCCTACCGCGACATCAGCACCGGCAGCGTCATCGATTCGAGCATCGTGCGCGTCACGCCGCCCAGCACCCACTCGCGGGCCCGCGAATGCGCGAAGCCGCCCATCACGAGAAGATCGCTGCCGAAGTCGGCGGCCTGCGACAAGAGCCGCTGCCCGACCTCGAGATCGTCGCCGAGATGGCGCCGGAAGCCCGCCCGCACGCCGTGTCGTGCGAGATACGCTTCGAGGTGCGGCTGCGCACGCGCGAGGAGCTCGGCGGAATCGTCGTTGCGCGGATACGACGCGATCAGTACTTCGTTCGCGCCGACGAGGAACGGCAACGCATCGCGAATCGCGCGCGCCGATTCGCGCCCGCCGTCCCAGGCGACGAGCACGCGCATGCCGAGCGACGACAGGCTGCCGGTATAGGGAACGTAGAGCACCGGCGTGCCGCTCTGCAGCAGAACGCTCTCGGCGATCCGCTGCTCGAAGCCGTAGGTGTCGGAGTCCGATTGCGGCTGGCCGAGGATCGCGAGATCGGCGTAGCGCGCGTTCCACACGGCGGCTTCGACCGCGATTCCCGCCGGCGCCCGCCATTCGACCGCGCTGACGCGACCCGAGACGGCATCGCGAAAGGCTCCCTCGGAGCGCTCCTGGGCTTCGCCGGTCGAGGCGATGCGCTGCGCGACGTTGTCGGCAGGCAGCAGCGCTGCAACCGTCGGTGTCATCTCCGCAGTCGCAACGAGGTAGACGCCGGTCAGCGCGCTGCCGAAGCGCGCCGCCACGCGCACCGCGGTCTCGATACGCGCCGCGCAAGGCGCGGCGTCATCCACGTGAACCATGATCGATTTGATGTCCATGCCTGTCTCCATGCCGCATCCGGCCGCTTCAGCAGACCGCTTCAGCGGGCCGCGTCATCCGGCCAGTACGATGCGCTGCAGAGCGGCGCGATCGACGAGCTTCACGAGCCGCCCGCGGACGTCGATCCAGCCGCTGTCGCGAAAGCGCGAGAACAGCCGGCTCACCGTCTCGAGCGTGAGGCCGAGATGGCTGCCGATCTCCTCACGCGTCATACGCAGCACGAACTCGCTCCCCGAGTAGCCGCGCTCGTGGTAGCGCCGCGCGAGGTCGATCAGGAACGACGCGAGGCGCTGCTCGGCGCGCATCGTTCCGAGCATCACCATCACGCCGCGCTCGCGGGCGATCTCTCCGGCGAGCATCCGGTGCAGGCTGCGCTGAATCGCGATGTCCTCGCGCGCGAGCGCCTCGAGACGCTCGAACGGCAGCGCGCACACCTCGGCGTCCTCGAGCGCGACCGCTTCGCAGTCGTGCGCGTTGCCGCCGATGCCGTCGGAGCCGATCACGTCACCCGCCATATGGTATCCCGATACCTGCTCGTGGCCGTCGTCGGTGACGATCTGCGTCTTGAACGAGCCGGTGCGGATCGTGTAGAGCGCGCTCGAGCGGTCACCGGCGCGAAACAGCGTGGCACCCTTGCGGACGTGGATGCGCGTCGCGCCGGCGCGAACGGCCAGTGCCGCCTGCGCCGGGTCGAAGCCGAGCGTGCCGCCGCGTTCGATCTCGAACGCGGGCCTCGATGCGGCGGATGGCAGCGCAGCACCGCGCGGCGCCGGCGGCGGAGCCCAGCGGTTACGTGCGAGTGATGGAAGAGCGACCGCGGTGTCCATGGCAACTTTCCTTTCCGGAGGACGAAATCAGTGCAGACCGGCTCCGATTTCGGCGATCGCCCCCGGGATCTTGCCGAATTCGGTGCTCTTGTCGAAGAAGTAGCGCGCGCCCGCGGCGAGGCACGCCGCGCGATGCTGGGGTGTCGCGTGATTGGTAAGCACGATGAACGCGACCTCGGGCGCGGCGGCCCCGACGACGCGCAGCACCTTGACCCCGGTGCCATCGGCGAGCTGGTAGTCGAGCACGACCGCGTTGGGCAACGTGCCGAGAATCCCGGCAATCGCAGCATCGGTTGTCTGTGCGTCGCCGACGACCTCGACGCCCTCGATCGTCGCGAGGAGCTCACGCAGGCGCTCCTGCATCGACGGAAGATCGTCGACGATGAAGACGGCGAATCGCGCCTGCGGGGTCATCGACGTGCGCCGGTGCGAGGTGCCGGCGTAACTGCGCGATCACGGGTGTGCTTCATGACCCGCATCGTCGCCGAGTCGCGCCGCTGCGCCCATCGGCGTACGACGGTTCCGGCTGTCGGGCGCGGATGGTTCGAGGCGTCGGGGCCGCCCGAGCCGACCAGGAATCGCCCTACAGAAGCTTTACAGGCCGCCCCGGGTCGAGCGGTGGGGATGCTACGCCGCGCTCTACACCGACCGCGGAGGCAGGGGGTGGGGTACCGTGACGCGCGAGTTCGGCTGCGGAGCGCAGCCGGTGTTTGAGCCCGACACGGTACCCCGCTCCCTCGGCCTCCGCGGTCGAACTCGCGCGCCGCAGCATCCCCATCGCTACCCGGCGCGGCGCAGCCCGGGTCGGCCCGCCCCGCGCCACAGCGCGATGAGGCCCAGCGTCAGGATCGCCGGCAGGGTGCTCGCCGCAAGCGCGACGGGTGCGAGTGGCGCCATGCGAAACAGCGCAGAGACGGGCGCAACGTAGAGTGTCGCCGCCAGCGCGGCGAGCGTGCCGCCGATGATCCACCAGAGCGCGCCGTTGGGCCTCAGGATGCCGGCGAGCCCGTCGTCGCCGGCGCGATTGCCGACGATCAGCGCGAGGTTGGCGAGCACGACCGACGCGAAACCGATCGAACGGACGGTCGCCTCTCCGATGCCGATGGCGAGCGCCGCCGCGTAGAGGCCGGCGACCGCGGCGAGCGCAATGACACCCTGGCCGAATGCCTCGGCGAGCGTCCACAGGTCGAACAGCCGGGCCGAGAGCGGCCGCGGCGGGCGCCGCATCACGTCGGCACCCGGTGGCTCGGCCTCGAAGGCGACCGCGCACGCCGGATCGATGACGAGCTCGAGGAACACGATGTGGATCGGAAAGAACAGGAGCGGCCAGCCGGCGGCGAGCGGCAGCAGCGACATTCCCGCCGTCGGCACGTGTACCGAGATGATGTAGCGGATCGCCTTGCGCAGATTGTCGTAGATGCGCCGGCCGAGCGCGACCGCGGCGACGAGCGAGCCGAAATCATCGTCGACCAGCACCAGCGCGGCGGCTTCGCGCGCAACATCGCTTCCGCGCCGGCCCATCGCGACGCCGATGTGCGCCGCGCGCAGCGCCGGGGCGTCGTTGACGCCGTCGCCGGTCATCGCGACGACCTGCCCGTTCGCCTTGAACGCCTCGACGAGGCGGAGCTTGTGCTCGGGCATCACGCGCGCATAGACGTCGACGCTCGCCACGCAGGCGCGCAGCGCCGCGGGCGCCATCCGGTCGAGGTCGCTTCCGGTCACGACGCCGGCGCCATCGGCGAGCCCGATCGTGCGCGCAATGGCGCGCGCCGTCGCCGGATGATCTCCGGTGATCATCACCGTGCGGATGCCCGCGCGGCGGCATTCGCCGATGGCCTCCGGTACGCCGGCGCGAACCGGATCGGCGAAGCCGACGAGGCCGGCGAAGCGCAACGGCAGTCCGCGCTGGCTCTCCGGCCACGGCGGCGACGACGGGTTCCCGGCCGGCCATTCTCCGCGCGCCGCCGCCAGCACGCGCAGTCCGTCCTTCGCCATCGCATCGACGGCGCGCAGCATCGTCGCGCGCTGGCCGGCGCTCATTCCGCACAGGTCGGCGATCGCCTCGGGCGCGCCCTTCGCGGCGATCCGATACGCATCGTTTCCACGGCGCCATGCGCGGGCGACCGAGAGCTGGTCCGGCGACAGCGGCCAGCTGCGCACCGGCCTCCATTCGGCGAGGCGCGCGGGCCACGACGGCAGGCGCCGCACCGCATCGTCCTGAAGCGCGCGCTCCATCGGATCGAAGGCGTCCCGCTCGCTCGCGAGCACCAGGCATTCGACGAGCGCATCGGTGTCGGTGCCCCCCTCGGTTCCGCCGCCGGCGCTGCGTATCGCGCCGTCGCCTGCGCCACGCACCGTCCCACCGGTCACGGTCGCAGCGTCGACGAGACGCGCGACCGCCATGCGGTTCTCGGTGAGCGTCCCGGTCTTGTCGACGCAGAGCACCGCCGCGCTGCCGAGCGCCTCGACCGCCGCTGCGCGCCGCGTGAGCACGCCGCTGCGCGCGATCCTCCACGCGCCGAGGGCCATGAACACGGTGAGCACGACGGGGAACTCCTCCGGAAGGTTCGCCATCGCGAGGGTGATACCCGCGAGGAGCCCCTGCAGCCACGCGCCGCGAACGATGCCGTACCACGCGACGACGAGCACGCAGAGCGCGCCGCCGATCGCGGCGAAGATGACGACTGCCTTGCGCGTCTCGCGCTCGAGCGCGGTCGGCTCGTCGGCGATCGTCGCGAGCTCCCCGCCGATGCGTCCCATCTCGGTGGCACGCCCGGTGGCGACGACGCGCGCGAGCCCGACTCCACGCGTCACCAGCGTGCCCGAGTAGATCCACGGCTGATCGTCCCCGCCGGGCCGCGTGACGGCATCGTCGGGACCCCCGGCGCGCTTCGCGACCGGCACCGATTCGCCGGTCAACAGCGACTCGTCGACCGTCAGGTCGGAAGCGGTTTCGAGGTGGGCGTCGGCTGCGACGCGATCGCCCTCCTTCACGCGCAGGAGATCGCCGGTGACGACCTCGCGCCCGGCGATGGTTCGCCACGTACCGTCGCGGTGGACCTGCGCGCGCGGGCTCGCCATCCGCCGCAGCGCGTCGAGCGCACGCTCGGTCTTGCGCCGCTGATGGAGCGTGATGCCGATCATCACGACCACCGAGAACGCGAGCGCCAGCGCCTCGCCGTGATCGCCGAGAACGAGATAGACGAGGGCCGCCGCAACGAGCAGGAGCAGC
The DNA here is from genome assembly GCA_036379595.1 of Casimicrobiaceae bacterium. Taxonomy (GTDB): domain Bacteria; phylum Pseudomonadota; class Gammaproteobacteria; order Burkholderiales; family Casimicrobiaceae; genus VBCG01. The sequence goes on from DASVGI010000023.1 coordinate 10,395, forward strand.
ATCGGCTCGCGCACGACGTCCCAGGCGATGACCCAGAATCCGCGCGGGCGCGCCGAAGGCAGCTCGTTGTAGCCGTCGCGCGCGAGCCGCGCCGCTGCGTCGCGAGCGGAGAGCGACGGCGGGAGGCTCGAAGATGGAGGTTGATCCGCGCTCATCCCGGCGCGCTGCGCGCGCGCGGCCGGACCGCGCCCTCTGCGCATTGCGAACGCGACGATCCTATCGCGTCGTACCGGCGAGGCCGTTGACGCGCGTCAAGCCGCGCCTCGACGCCCGAAGCTCAGCTCGTGGAGTCCGTCCCGTTCGACGTCCCGGGCTCGTCGAACAACCGATGTCGCATCGCGTAACGGACGAGATCCGCGGTGCTCGCGACCCCGAGCTTCTCCATCAGCCGCGCCTTGTGCGTGCTGATCGTCTTCGACGAGAGATTCAGCCGGTCGGCGATCGTGCCAACACTCTCGCCGGCAACCAGCAGCCGGAACACGTCGAACTCGCGATCGGAGAGCGTCTCGTGCGTCGACGGCCTGCTGCCGGGCATCGCGTCGAGCGCCAGCTGCTCGGCGACCGCCGGCGTGATGTAGGCGCCGCCCGCGGCCACTTTGCGGATCGCGGCGACGAGATCGGACGACGCGGTCTCCTTCGTCAGATAGCCTGCCGCACCGGCGCGGATCGCGCGCACCGCGTACTGCTGCTCGTGGTGCATGCTGAGCACGAGCATGCGCAGGCGCGGACGCTCGTCGACGACCTGCCGGATCAGGTCCATGCCGCTGCGGCCGGGCATCGACAGGTCGAGCACCAGCACGTCGAACGTCTCGTTACGTACGCGCTCGAGCGTCTCCGAGCCGTCGGCGGCCTCGCCGACGACTTCGATGTCGCCGGCCGTGTCGAGAAGCTGCTTCAGCCCCTCGCGCAGGATCTGGTGATCGTCGGCGATGACGACGCGGATCATGCGCCTGTCGCGTGGCCACGCCGGAAGTCGCGCGGGGCGATGGGTGCCGGCGCTTCGGCCAGCTCGTCGCCGTCGAGGGGCAGGTGGACTTCGACCGTCGTGCCGGCGTCGGGCACGCCGGTGATGCTGAAGGAGCCGCCGAGGAACGACGCGCGCTCGCGCATCCCGAGCAGGCCGAACGAGTCGGTGCGGCGCGCAGGCGCCGGCGAGAACCCGACGCCATCATCGCGCACGTGCACGGCGAGCCTTCCGGGCTCGTGCGCGAGCACGACCTCGGCGCGCGTCGCGCGCGCGTGCTTCGCGATGTTGGTCAGCGACTCCTGCACGATGCGGAACAGTGCCGACGCGCGCGCCATCGGCAGCTCGATGTGCGAGCGATCGACCGACAGCGTACAGGTGATGCCGGTGCGCTGCGAGAAGTTCTGCACCAGCCACTCGAGCGCGGCGACGAGACCGAGGTCGTCGAGGAGGAGCGGTCGCAGGTCCGACGCGATGCGCCGCGTCGACGCGATCGTCGATCGCAGCAGCGAGTCCATCCGCTCGAGCTTCGCCGCGACGGTCGGCGTCGTCCCGGCCGACGCCTGCGCGCGGCACCAGGCGACGTCCATCTGCAGCATCGTGAGCTGCTGGCCGAGCTCGTCGTGCAGCTCGCGCGCGATGCGGCTCGTCTCCTGCTCGCGCGCCATGTGCGCGGCCGCACCCAGCTCCTTCAGCTCGTCGCGCGACGCGCGCAGCTCCATGTCGGCTGCGACGCGCTCGGTGACGTCGCGCAGGATCACCGTGGAGTACCGGTCGCCATGCTCGAGATGCTGCGAGATCGATGCCTCGATCGGGAATTCGCTGCCGTCGGCGCGCAATCCGGTGAGCACCGTCTGCACGCCCATCCGCCGCGCGGTCGTGCCCGTGCTGCCGAACGCCGCGACGTGCTCGTGGTGCGTCCGGCGGTAGCGCGCCGGGATCAGGATTTCGAGCGACCTGCCGATCACCTCGTTGCGCCTGTGGCCGAAGGTCTCCTCGGCGGCATGGTTGAAGCCGACGATGTGCTGCTCCGCGTCGACGGTGATGATCGAGTCCATCGCCGATTCGAGAATTTCGCTGACCCGCAGCTCGGCACTGTGCAGGTCGCGGCTCGCGACCTGGCGCCCGCGCGACTGGCGGTAGAGCAGCACCATGCCGATGATGCCCGCCAACGCGGCACAGCCGTACGCGCCGCCGAGGAAGCGCGCGCGGAGCGGGGGCACGTTAAAGAGCCCGAGCAGCGCGAAGATGACCCCGGCGACGAGGAGCAGCACGATCGGCGCGAATACCGCCCACACCGCCGGTGCGTCCGTGCGCCCGCGCCCCGCGGCCCGCGCGGTGGGAACCGTCGCCTCGACTGGATGTCCCGACATCTACGGTCTCGTCTGGCGCGACGTGCCGCGTTTGACCTCGGTCAAGCGGTTGACGTCCGCGAACGCGCACATTATAGGGAACGTGGATACCAGGGCAGCTTCGACGGTGCCAGCAGCGGTCGCGGCCGAGCCGGCCGACCGCGACGAATCGCTGCTGCGCGACTCCTACGCGGCGACCGCGTTCGGCGAGATCCTCGACCGCTCGTGGCACGCGACGGTGGCGCGCTACACGGCGTTCCTGTCGCCAATCGCCCTCGCCGACGCCTATTTCGACTGGGCGCTCCACCTCGCGTCGCTGCCCGGCAAGCGGCTGCAGCTCGTCGAGAAAGCCGCAAAGAAGTCGCTGCACTTCGCGAGTCACGCCGCGCGACGCGCATGGGAGCACGACCCTGTGCCGTGCATCGTTCCGCTGCCGCAGGACCATCGTTTCGACGGGCCCGCGTGGAAGATTCCTCCGTTCGACCTCATCTACCAGTCGTTCCTGCTCACTCAGCAATGGTGGCACAACGCGATGACCGGTGTGCGCGGCGTCACCCGGCGTCACGAGGATCTCGTCGCGTTCGCGACGCGCCAGGCGCTCGACGTGTACTCACCGTCGAATGCGGTCGCGACCAATCCGGAAGTGCTGCTGCGCACCTTCGCCGAAGGCGGCGCCAACCTCTGGCGCGGAGCCAGCAACTTCATCGAGGACTGGGAGCGCGCGCAGGCTGGCCGCAAGCCCGTCGGCGCGGAAGCGTTCGAGGTCGGGCGCAATGTCGCGGTGACGCCCGGCAAGGTGGTCTTTCGCAATCGGCTGATCGAGCTGATCCAGTATGCGCCGACGACGCGCGAGGTGCGTCCGGAGCCGGTCCTCGTCGTTCCGGCGTGGATCATGAAGTACTACATCCTCGACCTGTCGCCGGCGAACTCGCTGGTGCGCTATCTGGTCGGCGAGGGCTACACCGTGTTCATCGCCTCGTGGCGCAATCCGGGGCCCGAGGACCGCGATCTCACGTTCGACGATTACCGCGCGCTCGGCATCGCGGCGGCGCTCGACGCGGTCAACGCGATCGTGCCCAGGCGCAAGGTGCACGCGGTCGGCTACTGCCTCGGCGGGACGCTCCTCGCCGTGGCGGCAGCGGCGATGGCGCGCGACGGCGACGACCGCCTCGCGACGCTCAGCTTCTTCGCGGCCCAGGTCGACTTCACCGAGGCCGGCGAGCTCACGCTGTTCATCAATGAGAGCCAGCTCGCGTTCCTCGAAGACACGATGTGGGAACAGGGTTTCCTCGACTCGCGGCAGATGGCCGGCGCGTTCCAGCTCCTGCGCTCGAACGACCTCATCTGGTCGCGAATGGTGCGTGATTACCTCCTCGGCGAACGCCCGCCGATGACCGACCTGATGGCGTGGAACGCCGATGCGACGCGCATGCCCTACCGGATGCACGCCGAGTATCTGCGGCGCCTGTTCCTCGACAACGAGCTTGCCGAGGGTCGCTACACGGTCGGCACGCGACCGGTCGCCCTCTCCGATCTCGAGCTGCCGATCTTCGTCGTCGGCACCGAGACCGATCACGTCGCACCGTGGCGCTCGGTCTACAAGCTCCATATCCTGACCGACTGCGAGATCACGTTCGTGCTGACGACCGGCGGGCACAATGCCGGCGTCGTGTCGGAGCCGGGACGCACCAATCGGCGCTACCGCGTCGCGACGCGGCCCTCCGAGGGTCGCTACGTCGACCCCGACCAGTGGCTCGTCGACGCGACGCCGAAGACCGGCTCGTGGTGGCCCGAGTGGAGCGCGTGGCTCGCCGGCCGTTCCGAGGCCCCGGTTTCGCCACCGTCGATCGGCGCCGCGGCCGCGGGTTACGCGCCGCTCGCCGACGCCCCCGGGTCTTACGTGCGGATGCGCTGAGCGAGCCGCGCGTTCACGCCGCTCACGCTGTTCACGCCATTCGCGCCGCTTCGCCGCGCGCTTCGATCGTCAGCACCGCAGTCCCCGCAAGACGGCCGTCGCGCAGCGCCGCGAGCGCGTCGTTCGCCTGCTCGAGCGGATAGCGAACGATGCGCGCCTCGAGCGGCAGCCGCGACGCGAGCGCGATGAACTCGTGCCCGTCGCGACGCGTGAGGTTGGCGACCGAGACGAGCCTCCTCTCGCCCCACAGGATCGCGTACGGAAACGACGGAATGTCGCTCATGTGGATTCCCGCGCAGACCACCGTTCCGCCCTTGCCGACGTCGGCGAGCGCCTTCGGCACGAGCGCGCCGACCGGCGCGAAGAGCAGCGCCGCATCGAGCTCGACCGGCGTCGCGGCATCGCTCGCACCCGCCCACGTCGCGCCGAGCGCCAGCGCGCGTGCTTCGGCTTCGGTGTCGCCGCGCCGCGTGAACGCGTAGACTTCGCGGCCCTGGTGACGCGCGACCTGCGCGATCAGTTGCGCGGCCGAGCCGAAGCCGTAGAGGCCGATGCGTCGGGCATCGCCGGCGGCGCGCAGCGCGCGATAGCCGATCAGGCCGGCACACAGCCATGGCGCGATCTCGGCGGCGTCGCGATCCTCGGGGAGTGCCAGGCACGCGTCGGCGCGCGCGATGACGTATTCGGCGTATCCGCCGTCCACCGTGTAGCCGGTGAAGCGCGCGGCGTCGCACAGGTTCTCGCGGCCGCTCGCGCAATAGCGGCAGTGCCCGCAGGTCGACGCGAGCCACGGCACGCCGACGCGCGCACCGGGTGCGAAAACGTCGCCGCCGGGGCCCGCCTCCACGCCGGCGCCCGCCTCCACGCCGGGGCCCGCCTCCACGCCGGCGCCCGCACCCACGCCGGCGCCCGTTTCGACGACGGTGCCGACGATCTCGTGGCCCGGAACGAGCGGCAGCCGCGGCTCGGGAAGCTCACCGTCGACAACGTGGAGATCGGTGCGACAGACGCCGCACGCCTCGACCCGGATGAGCACTTCGCCCGCGGCGGGCCGCGGGATCGCCCGCCGCGCGTCGAGCTCGAGCGGCGTCCCCGGGTGTCGCAACAGCATCGCGCGCATCGACGACCAGCATACGCGCGTCGGCGAAAACGGCGCCCGCCGAGCGTTGCGTCGGATTGCTGTTCGAGGACGCCGGCCGACCGGCAAGAAGCGTCGCGCGACCCGCGCCCGCCGGCGCACGTAAAATGTGCCCGTCGCCCGCCAACCAGCGCTATGCCCACGCCACGCATCGCCACCCAGGCCTTTCTGTCGCGATTGCCGCTGTTCAGCGACCTCGCGCCGGCCGAGCTCGAGCGGATCGCGCTGGGGACGACGGAGATCCACGTGCCGCGCGGCGAGATCATCTTCAACCGCGGCGATCCGTGCACCGGCTTCCACCTCGTCGTCTACGGACAGATCAAGCTCGCGATCGTCACCGCGCAGGGCGACGAGAAAATCGTCGAGATCATCGCGCCGGGCTTCTCGTTCGGCGAGGCGGTGATGTTCATGGAGCGCCCGTACGTCGTGATGGCGCAGGCGCTCGCCGATACGTTCCTGCTCCACGTCGCGCGTCAGGTCGTGTTCGACGAGATCACGCGCGACGCACGATTCGCGAAGAAGATGCTCGCCGGCCTGTCGCGACGGCTGCACGGGCTGATAAGCGACGTCGAGTCGTATTCGCTGCAGTCGGGAACCGAGCGCCTGATCGGCTTCCTGCTGCGCCACGACGACCGCGAGCAGCGCGATTCGGGGTCCTATGTCGTCACGCTGCCGACGTCGAAGACGATCGTCGCGTCGCGGCTCAACCTCACCCCCGAGCATCTGTCGCGCATCCTGCACGATCTCGCGACGGCCGACCTGATCCGCGTCGACGGACGCGACATCTACATCGTCGACGCCGCGCGACTCCGCAACTATCACGCGTAAGCCGCGCCGCGTGCCGCGGCGCCGCGCACAACGGCCGCGGCCCTCCGGCGCCGGCCTCAGTGGCTGGTTCCGGTCGAGCGCATCGTCTTGTTGTAGACGTTGTACTTGC
>DASVGI010000024.1:0-39644 GCA_036379595.1 Casimicrobiaceae bacterium
CGAGATCGACGCGCTCTTCGCCGACGGCACGATCCACGGCGGCATGCTGCCGAAAAATGGGCTCAGCGCTCGACGCGGTGCGAAACGGCGTCAAGAGCTCGCACATCATCGACGGCCGCGTCGAGCACGCGCTGCTGCTCGAGGTGCTGACCAACGAGGGCGTCGGCACGATGATCCGCGCCGACGAGCCGGCCGGCCGGGCCGGCTGAACGCGGGCGCAAGGGCACTGCGATGGTGGCGCGACCCGGCGAGCGGAGACTGCAGATCCTGCAGACGCTGGCTTCGATGCTCGAGGCGCCGCGCGGCGAGCGCGTGACGACCGCCGCACTCGCCGCGAAGCTCGCGGTCTCCGAGGCGGCGCTCTACCGGCACTTCGCGAGCAAGGCGCAGATGTTCGAGGGCCTGATCGAGTTCATCGAGTCGACCGTCTTCTCGCTCGTCAACAAGATCCAGGCCGAGACCGAGGATGGCGTTGCGCAGGCCGAGCAGACCGTGGTGATGCTGCTGCGCTTCGCCGAGAAGAACCAGGGCATGACGCGGGTGCTGATCGGCGACGCGCTCGTCAACGAGGACGAGCGCCTGCAGGCGCGGATCAACCAGTTCATCGAGAAGCTCGAGGCGACGCTGCGACAATCGCTGCGCATCGCGCAGGCGGCGAATGCGTGGCACGGCGATGCCGCGGCCGACGCCGCGGTGCTGATCGCCTACGTCGTCGGACGATGGCAGCTGTTTGCGAAGAGCGGCTTCCGCCGCGCACCGCAGGAGGGCTGGGCGTTGCAGCGCAAGTTCCTGTTCGGCTGACGCGACGTCGCGCTGCGAGGGCCGGACCGCGCTGCGAGCGCGGCATCGCATGCCGAGGATTGTGCGGCGATTGAGCGCGGCCGCGAAGTCGCGTAGTGTGCCAGACGGAGATCCATCCGATGCGCACCCCGAGCCCGAGCCATCTGCTGTCCATGTTGTTCGCGTTCGCGCTGGCCGCCGCAATCGTGCCGGCCGCCGGGCAGCCGTTCGGCGACGCTCCGCCGCAGACCCCGCGCGGGCAGACGCCGATCCGTCCGGCGAAGCCCGCACCGCCGCCGGAGCCCGCGGCGCCGTCGCAATCCGCACGGCCGTCCCAGTCCGGACCACAGTCGCAGCCAGCCTCCGGGGAAACGCTCGAGCCCGGCGTGGCGGCGGCGATCTCTGCGGCCGCAGCTTCGCGGCCGTCGCGCTGGCAGGCCGGGAAGGATCGGCTGGATGCGGCGCTGCGCCTGCACCTCCTCGCCCCGAGCACACCGCGCGAACACTGGCTCGCCGCGCATTTCGACGCGACCGACATCGCGGCGCGCGTCGCCAATCTCGCCGCGGCGCGGATGTCGGCGCCCGACAACCGGCTCTACCTCGCTTCGCTCGCCGACGCGTGCATGCAGCCGACGCGCCCGCAGCTCGACGCCTGTTCGTCGGTCGACCGCCTCGCCGACTGGGCAACGCGCGATCGCGACAACGGCGTGCCGCCGATCCTCCTCGCGTACCGGGCGCTCGAGCGCCATGATCCCGACACCGCCATTGCCGACCTCGACGAGGCGGCGAGCGCGCATCGCTTCGACGACTACTGGAGCTCGGCAGAGGCCGAGTGGTGGGAGTACCTGAAGAACTATCCGTCCGATCTCGAACCGGCGGGGAAGGCAGAGGCGGCCTCGACGTGGGCGGCCGAGCGCGACCCCGAGTGGACGACGGCGCTACGCGTGCTCTGCGTCGACCCCGGAGCGATCAACGCGGCGATGCGCTCCGCGTGCGCGAAGGTCGGCACGGCAATGGCGGAGCGCGCGGCGACGTTTGCGCTGCGCCGCGCCGGCGCGCGCATCGCCACCGTCAATGCCGACGGCCCGCAGGCCCGTGCCGCGGCCGACGCACTGCAGGCGCGCGCGCTTGCGGCGAGCGCGCGTTGTGCCGAAGCGGGGCCTGACTTCGCGTCGGAATTCGAATCGCCGGATCGCGCCGTGCGCGGGCGCGCTGTCGCCGCTTACGACCGCTGGGTCACGCTGCGCGCGAAGCTCGGCGAGGTCGCAGCGTGCGCGAAAAGCCGGGGCTGAAAGCGGCGAGCCAAAAACCGGGACGTACCACGTTTTTCACACGACGCTGCTGCAACCTGGATATCGCTGCTGGCGAAAAACGTGGTACGTCCCGGTTTTTGGCTCGCCGCTCTCAGCCCGCGGCAACCTCGCCGCGCTCGCGGCACACCGGGCACGCGGGATCGCGCGGCACGGTGAGCTCGCGCCAGTGCATCGCCAGCGCGTCGAGCACGAGCAGGCGCCCGGCGAGCGAGGTTCCCGCGCCGGCGAGGAGCTTCAGCGTCTCGGCGGCCTGCGTGGCACCGACGATGCCGACGACCGGCGCGAACACCCCCATCGTCGCGCAGCGCGTCTCTTCGAGCTCGTCGCCCTCGCCGAACAGGCAGTGATAGCAGGGGCTCGCCGGATCGGAGAGGTCGAACACCGCGACCTGCCCGTCGAAGCGGATCGCGGCCCCTGACACCAGCGGCTTGCCGTGCGCGACGCACGCGCGATTGACCGCGTGCCGCGTCTCGAAATTGTCGCAGCAGTCGAGCACGACGTCGGCCGTCGCGACGAGCGTATCGAGCTCGTCCGCACCGACGCGCGCGGGAACCCGGGTGATCGCGACGTCGGGATTCACCGCGGCGAGCCGCGCGGCCGCGGCATCGACCTTCGCCGCGCCGACATCTGCCGTCGCGAACAGGATCTGTCGCTGCAGATTGGTGAGATCGACGCGATCGGCGTCGCAGAGGATGAGCGAGCCGACGCCGGCGGCGGCGAGGAACTGGGCGGCCGGCGCACCGAGCCCGCCGACACCGACGATCAGAGCCCGCGCAGCACGAAACTTCGCCTGCGCCTCGGTACCGAGCTCGTCGAGCAGGATGTGACGGCTGTAGCGGAGGAGCTCTCGGTCGTCCACCCAGGAATCAGTGCGGCTTTACCGCCGCAGGCGGCGAACCGGGCTGCGCCGCGGCAGGCAGCGAACCAGGCTGCGGCGCGGCAGGCGTCGAAGCAGACTGCGCCGCCGCAGGCATCGGGCCCGGCTGCGGCGCCGCCGACGCGATCACCGGAACGCCCTTGAGGTAATTCATCGCCTGCTTCAGCACGAAGTCGTTCGCCGCACCGAAATCGATGCGCTGGGGCAGCGTGTCGATTCGTCCGGTATCGGGCCGCGCCGGCGCTTCCGGCCCTTCGGATGCTCCCGGCGTCGCGCTCGACGCGCTTCCCGCTGCGCCCGGAACATCGAGGTGGTGGACGAGATTCGCTTCACGGATCCGGTCGATCGAATCCTGGCCGTCGTCGACGACGACATTGGGGGTGATCCCCTTCGCCTGGATCGAGCGTCCCGACGGCGTGTAGTAGCGCGCAGTGGTCAGCTTCAACCCGGTATCGTTGCCGAGCGGCAGGATCGTCTGCACCGAGCCCTTGCCGAACGTCTGCACGCCCATGATCGTCGCGCGCTTGTGGTCCTGCAGCGCACCCGCGACGATCTCGGAGGCCGACGCGGTTCCGCCGTCGACGAGCGTGACGATCGGCACGGTCTTCACTCCGGCCGGCAGGTCGGCGAGATAGTCGTTACCGCGGCGCAGGTAATCGTCGCGCGTCGCCGTGAGGCGCATATGCGCATCGGGCGTACGACCTTCGGTGTAGACGACGAGCGCGTCCTTCTGCAGGAAGGCCGCCGCCACGGCAACTGCCTGGTTGAGCAGGCCGCCGGGATCGCTTCTGAGATCGAGCACGAGCCCCTTCAGCGGCCCCTGCGCGTAGAGCGTCCTGATCGCCCTGGCCACGTCGGCGCCGGTGTCTTCCTGGAACTTGCGCACGCGGATGTAGCCGAAGCCGGGCTCGAGCATCTTCGAGACCACGCTCTTGACGTTGATGACCTCGCGCACCAGCGTGAAAGTGAGCGGCGCACCGACGCCCTTGCGCACGACGGTGAGCAGGATGCTCGTTCCGGGCTTGCCGCGCATCCGCTCAACCGCCTTGTTGAGCGGCATGCCGTTGGTGGCGGTGTTGTCGATCTTGACGATGAGATCGCCGGCCCTGATCCCGGCGCGGAACGCCGGTGTGTCCTCGATCGGCGAGATCACGCGGATGACGCCGTTCTCGGCGCCGACCTCGATGCCGAGCCCGCCGAAGTGACCCTGGGTGTCGACCTGGAGATCCTTGAACGCCTGCGCGTCGAGGAAATCCGAGTGCGGATCGAGGTCGCGCACCATCCCGTTGATCGCGCCCTTGATCAGCTTGTCGTCGGAGACCGGGTCGACGTAGTCGCTCTTGATCTTGCCGAACACCGCCGACAGAAGCTGGACGTCCTCGTACGGGATCGGCAGCTGCGCGTCGCGCTGCGCGAACACCGAGACGTTGAGCGACAGCAGCACGCCGACCACGGCGCCGATGCCGATCCAACCTGCCTTCTTCAAACCGTCGTGCATAAGGAGACCGTCTCGATGTTCGCAGCCCGGCGCGGAACGGCGCCGGGCCCGCGGAATGACGGATGAAACCGGGTGTTCGAGTATACGCCTCGCCCAAGCGCACACTGCGTCGTCCCTCTCGCCGCGTTCATTGGGCCGCCGAACGGCGGCAGAGTTCCTGATGCTGATCAAAAATGCAGCAGGGCTTCAGGACTGCGGCAGGGGATCAGAACTGCTGCAGGGGATCAGAACTGCAGCAGCGAGCGGCCGGTCATCGCCGCCGGCTGCGGCAGTCCCATCATCGCGAGCAGCGTCGGGGCGATGTCCTGCAGCGAGCCGCCCGCGATGCACGTCGCCGGCCGCCCGACGTAGACGAGCGGCACGAGATTCAACGTGTGCGCCGTGTGCGGGCCGCCGCCCACGGGATCCTTCATCTGCTCGGCGTTGCCGTGGTCGGCGGTGATCAGCACCTCGGCGCCTGCCGCGCGCGCAGCGTCGACGACTCGTCCGACGCAGGCGTCGAGCACCTCGATCGCGCGGCGGGCGGCGTCGAACTTGCCGGTGTGCCCGACCATGTCGCCGTTCGCGAAGTTGCAGACGATCGCGTCGTAGCGCCGCGCCGAGATCGCCTCGACCAGCCGGTCGGTGACCTCGAGCGCGCTCATCTCGGGCTTGAGGTCGTAGGTGGCGACTCTGGGTGACGGCACCAGCACGCGGTCTTCGCCGGGAAACGGCGCCTCGCGCCCGCCATTGAAGAAATAGGTGACGTGCGCGTACTTCTCGGTCTCGGCGATGCGCAGCTGCCGCAGTCCGAGGTGTGCGAGACAGTCGCCGAATCCGTCTTCGACGACCGTCGGCGCGAACGCGACCGGCAGATGCGCGAACTCGTCGCCGTAACGCGTGAGACAGACGAAGGTGGCGAGCCGCGGCACGCGGCGGCGCATGAAGCCGTCGAATGCCGGATCGGTGAGCGCGCGCGTCAACTCGCGCGCGCGGTCGGCGCGGAAATTCATGAACACGACGGCATCGCCGTCGGCCATGCGGACCGGTTCGCCGTCGCTTCCGGTGACGACGGTTGGCGAAACGAACTCGTCGGTCTCGCCGCGCGCATAGGCGCTGGCAAGCGCGTCGCGGGCCGTGGGCGCCTCGTGCGGAGCGTCGCCGTCGACGATGAGCGCCCAGGCTGCTGCGACGCGGTCCCAGCGCCGATCGCGGTCCATCGCGTAGTAGCGCCCGCAGATCGACGCGATGCGCGCCCCGCGATGCGCGGCGCAGACGCGCTCCATCGCGTCGATCGACTCCGCGGCCGACTTGGGCAGCGTGTCGCGCCCGTCGAGAAACGCGTGCACGGCGATCCGCGGCGCGCCGCCCTTCGCGGCCATCTCGACCATTGCGGCGATCTGCCGCTCGTGGCTGTGCACCCCACCCGGCGACAGCAGCCCGAGCACGTGCAGCGTCTTTCCTGAGTTCGCGGCAGCGGCAACCGCCGCCGACAGCGCGGGATTGCGCTCGAACTCGTGATCGCGGATCGCGAGGTCGATGCGCGTGTAGTACTGATAGACGATCCTGCCGGCGCCGATGTTGAGGTGACCGACCTCGGAATTGCCGACCTGCCCCTCGGGGAGCCCGACGCGCTGCTCCGAGGCGTCGAGCGTCGTGTGCGGGCAGGTGGCGACGAGCTCGCGCCAGCGCGGCGTCGCCGCGCGCGTGGTCGCGTTGTCGGGGGCGTCCTCGCGGCACCCGACGCCATCGAGGATCACCAGCACGACGCGGCGCACCGACGGAGGTTGCTCGACCTTTGCCATCGCCGATACGTTATCATCCCGCCCCTTCCGCCTCTGTGCCAACGACTCCGCAAGCCTCGCGTGCAGCTACCGGTCGATTTCCTGCAGAAGAACTGGCCGCTCGTCCTCGTGTTCATCGTGTCGGGCGCGATGCTGCTGTGGCCGCTCGCCAGGCGCCGGCTCGCGGGCGCGAAGGAGATCGGGACCTTCGAGGCGACGCGCCTGATGAACAGCGAGAACCCGCTGGTGCTCGACGTGCGCGAGACGCAGGAGTACGAAGGCGGTCACCTTCCCGACGCGGTGCACATTCCGCTCTCGCAGCTCGCGTCGCGCGGCCCCGACCTCGCGAAGCACACGGGAAAGACGGTGATCGTTTACTGCGATCGCGGCGTGCGCAGCAGCACCGCGGCATCGGCGCTCGCGAAGCTCGGCTTTACCCGCGTGCTCGGACTTCGCGGCGGCATCCAGGCGTGGAGGGAAGCCGGGCTGCCGACGAAGAAAGGGTGACCGCTGGCGTAAGATGCGTCCTTTCGCGCAGCCAATGACCGGAGAGTGAACGCATGGCCGAATCGCAACCCGCCACGCCCGCGCCCGCCATGCCGCCTTCCGGCGATGGCGCCACCGCGCAGATGTCGATCGACCGCATCTACGTCAAGGATCTGTCGCTCGAAAACCCGGGCGCGCCGCAGTCGTTTCAGATCACCGAATCGCCGCACGTCGAGGTCGGGCTGCGCACGCGCGGCGAGCAGGTCGCGCCCGACGTCTACGAATGCGTGCTGACGCTCACCGTGACGGCGAGGGTCGGCGAGCGGACGGTGTTCCTCGTCGAGGCTTCGCAGGCAGGCGTGTTCGGCATCCGCGGCATCGCGCCGCAGCAGCTGCAGCCGATTCTCGCGATCCACTGCCCGGCCGTGCTCTTCCCGTATGCGCGCGAGACGATCGCCGACGCGGTGATGCGCGCGGGCTTTCCTCCGGTGCACCTCGCGCCGATCAATTTCGAGGTGCTCTACCAGCAGCAGCTCGCGCAGGCGAACACCCAGGCCGCGCCGCAGCCGGGAGTCGCGGTCAACTGACGATGCACGCCGACCGGTCAGCGCGCGCCGCGGCTCACGCGCACGCGATTGGCTTAGCGCTCGCGATCGGCTTCACCCTCGCGGCCGCAAGCCCGGAAGTGCTCGCTGCGCAATACCTGTCGACCGCCGATCCGGCGACGATCCTCTACGACGCCCCGTCCGACCGCGCGCGGCCGGTCTTCGTCTACGGGCGCGGGGTGCCGGTCGAACAGCTCGTCGCCGTCGAAGGCTGGACCAAGGTGCGCGACGCCGCGGGGACGATCGGCTGGATCGCGACGCCGTCGCTCTCCGCGAAGCGCATCGTCGAGGTGCGCGCGCCGGTCGCCGACGTGCGTGACCGGCCCGACGACGCGGCGCCGATCGTCTTCCGCGCTGCGCAGGACGTCCTCCTCGAGCTCGACGAGACCGCGGCATCGCCCGCGGCGGCGGCGAACCCGGGCTGGGTGCGCGTGCGCGATCGCGGCGGGCGCTCGGGCTACGTCCGGCTCGCGCAGATCTTCGGTTTCTGAGCGTCGCGCATGGGTCCCAGGGTCGTCGTGCTCGGTGGCGGCGCGTGGGGCAGCGCGCTCGCGATCCACCTCGCGGCAAGGAGCCACCTGCGGCCGAAGGTCACCCTGTACATGCGCTCGGCGGAGCAGGCGGCAGCCTGCGCCGCGGCGCGCGAGAATGCGCGCTACCTTCCGGGGATCGGGCTCCCTCCGACGCTCGCGATCACCGCCGATCTTGCCGCGGCGCGCGACGCCGATCTCGCGATCGTCGCGGTTCCGGCCGCCGAAGTGCTGCCGGTCGCAGCGATGCTTCGCGCCGCCGGTGCAGTCGCTCCGCTCGCGCTCGCCGCCAAGGGATTCGTCGCCGACGCTTCCGAACGCGGGGGCTACTCGCTTGCGCAGGTTGCGCTCGCGAGCAACTGGCCGGCGCCGGTCGGCGTGATCTCGGGGCCGAGCTTCGCCGTCGAAGTCGCCCAGGGCCTGCCCACGGCGCTCGTCGCCGGTGCTGCCGATCGCGCGTGGGGACGCGGCCTCGCCGCGCTGATCCGCGGCGTCGCGATGCGTTGCTACGAGAGCGATGATCTGGTCGGCATCGGCGTCGGCGGCGCGGTCAAGAATGTTCTCGCGATCGCCGCGGGCACGAGCGACGGACTCGGTTTCGGCGACAACGCGCGCGCGGCGCTCGTGACGCGCGGACTCGCCGAATGCGGGCGCCTGTCGGGCGCGCTCGGCGGGCGCCGCGAGACGCTGATGGGTCTCGCGGGCTTGGGTGATCTCGTGCTGACCTGCACCGGCAACCTGTCGCGCAATCGCCGCGTCGGCCTGGCACTCGCGCGCGGCGAGCCGCTCGCCGACATCCTGGCGGGGCTCGGCCACGTCGCCGAGGGCGTTGCGGCGACGCGCGCCGTGCACGCGCTTGCCGGTGCGCACGGCGTCGACATGCCGATCTCGGCGGCGGTGCACCAGGTCCTCTACGAAGGCGTGCCGCCGCGCGACGCGGTGCGTACGCTGCTCGCGCGCGAGCCCGGCGCCGAGGATTCCTGAGCAACGCTTCAACAGCGGAGCGGCCCCGCCACTTTTTCAGCGATACGCCGCGCCGGGTCTACCGGTGGGGATGCTACGTCGCGCTCTACACCGACCGTGGAGGCAGGAAGTGGGGTACCGTGACGCGCGAGTTCGGCCGCGCAACGCGGCCGGTGTTTGAGCCCGTCACGGTACCCCACGCCCTCGGCCTCCGCGGTCGAACTCGCGCGTCGCAGCATCCCCACCGCTCCCCCGGCGGGGCGTATCGCTGAAAGGAAGGGAGCCGCCGCGCTGTTGAAGCGTTGCTCAGAGATCTTCAGGCGAAGCCCTGCTGGCGCCACGCCTCGTACACCGCGACGGCGACCGCATTCGACAGATTGAGACTGCGCACTCGCGGCTGCATCGGGATGCGCAGCCGCTCTCCCGGCGCGAAGCGGTCGAGGATCGCCTGCGGCAGCCCGACGCTCTCGCAGCCGAAGACCAGCACGTCGCCGGCGCGCCAGGCGACGTCGAACGCCGAATGGGAGGACTGCGTGGTGAACGCAAACCACCGGCGCGGTGCCGGCGCGTCGAGCGCCGCGCGGCAGGCGTCGAAGTCGCGGTGCACGACGACGCGGGCGTACTCGTGGTAGTCGAGCCCGGCGCGGCGCAGCTCGCGGTCGTCCATCCGGAAGCCGAGCGGCTCGACGAGGTGCAGCGCGGTGCCCGTGTTGGCCGTCAGCCGGATCACGTTGCCGGTGTTCGGGGGAATCTCGGGATGGACGAGGACGACGTCGAACATGGGTCGAAGGGAGGCGCGAGGAGCGGTTCCGGCACGGGCGTGCGCGCGACCGCCCACGCCTCGATCCGCCGTGCACCGGCGGCGCGCAGCGCTGCGGCCGCGGCGGCGAGTGTAGCGCCGGTCGTCATCACGTCGTCGACGATGGCGACGCTGGCGCCGGCGACGCGAGGATCGGCGACGAATACCCCGCGCACGCTGCCGCGCCGCCCGCGCATGCCCTGCGCCGCCTGCGGCGGAGCATCGCGCACGCGCTCGAGCCAGTGCGCGACAGGCAGCGCGAGCTCCGTACCGAGGCTCCTGGCAATCTCCTGCGCCTGGTTGAAGCCACGGCTGCGCTGGCGCGCCGGCGTCAGCGGAATCGCGACGAGCGCGTCCGGCCACGCGCGCTTTGATGCGCCGCCACCGGCGTCACCATCGGCACCACCATCCACGCCGGTATCGGAGGCATCACCATCACTGGAATCGCGGTCACGCCGGCACGCGCGAGCGAGCGCCTCGGCGAAGGGCTCCGCGAGCGCGAGCCTGCCGCCGTACTTGAATGCCTGCAGCAGGCGATCGGCGGGCCACGCGTAGATCCACGCCGCCGTCGCGGCATCGAACGGCGGCGGATCGTGCAGGCACGCGGCGCAGATCGCCGCGTCCGGCGAAGGCAGCGCACAGCGTGGGCACGCGGCGTCAAGCTGCGGCAACGCGCGTTCGCAGGCTGCGCAGAGGAGCGCCGCACCCGACGGTGCCGCGCAGAGGACGCAGCTCTGCGGCAACGCGCAGCGCGCGGCATGACGCAAGCCCCGCCCGATCGCTGTCAAATCGAAGGCTGGTTGAATTTGACAGCGTGCCATAGTGACCACAACGCGATCGGGCCGTTTCCATCGAGGCAATCGTGACCCGCGCGGCCGCTGCCCGCCATCATCCAGACGTATGACCAGACACGAATCCGCCTCCGCCGCCGCGCCCGCGATCGAAGCGCTGTTCGCCCTTCCGTTCAACGACCTTCTGCTGCGCGCGCAGCAGGTGCATCGCGAATTCCACGCGCCCAACGCCGTGCAGCTCTCGAAGCTGCTGTCGATCAAGACCGGCGGGTGTCCGGAGGACTGCGGCTATTGCCCCCAGGCGGCGCGCTATCACACCAGCGTTGCGAACGAGGCGCTGCTCGACCTCGAAACGGTGCTCGCCGCCGCGCGCAGCGCGCGGGAGCAGGGCGCGTCGCGCTTCTGCATGGGTGCGGCGTGGCGCGGACCGAAGGACCGCGACCTCGCTCCCGTGCTCGACATGGTGCGCGCGGTCAAGGACCTCGGCCTCGAGACCTGCTGCACGCTCGGCATGCTGAAGGAAGGGCAGGCCGAGGCGCTGAAGGCGGCCGGTCTCGACTACTACAACCACAATCTCGACACGGCGCCCGAGTACTACGGCGACATCGTGTCGACGCGCGAATACCAGGATCGCCTCGATACGCTCGAACGCGTTCGCGAGGCGGGAATCGCCGTGTGCTGCGGGGGGATCGTCGGCATGGGCGAGACGCGCCGGCAGCGCGCGGCGTTGATCGCGCAGCTCGCGAGCCTCGATCCGCAGCCCGAGTCGGTGCCGATCAACCATCTCGTCCAGGTCGAAGGGACGCCGCTCCACACGCGCTTTCACGGCGAGGCGGCGCTCGACCCGCTCGAGTTCGTGCGCACGGTCGCCGTCGCGCGCATCGCGATGCCGCGCGCGATGATCCGGCTGTCGGCCGGGCGCCGCGAGCTCGGCGAGCCGGTGCAGGCACTCTGCTACTTCGCGGGAGCCAATTCGATCTTCCACGGCGAACGCCTGCTCACCACCGGCAATCCCGACGTCGACGATGACCGTGCGCTGTTCGCGAAGCTCGGGCTCGAGCCGGCATGAGCGATGACGAGCGCCGCGCTCGACGAGCTCGCGCAGGCACTCGCGCGCCGGCGTAGCGACGGGCTCGCGCGCGTTCGCCGCACCGTCGTATCGGCGCAGGGGCCGCGGCTCCTCGTCGACGGTCGCGAGCTTCTCGCGTTTGCCAGCAACGACTATCTCGGCCTCGCCGCCGCACCCGAGCTCGTCGACGCCGCGTGCGACGGTGCGCACCGCTACGGAGTCGGCGCCGGCGCCTCGCACCTTGTCACCGGACACACCGAAGCGCACGCAGTGCTCGAAGCCGAGCTCGCGGCGTTCGTCCGGCCGTGCGACGGCGCGCGCGCGCTGCTGTTTTCGAGCGGCTATCTCGCGAACGTCGCGATCCTCACCGCGCTCGCCGGCCGCGCCGACGCGATCTTCGGCGATCGCCTCAATCACGCCTGCCTCAACGACGGCGCACTGTTGTCGCGCGCGGCGTTCGAGCGCTACGCGCATTGCGACACCGCCGCGCTCGAGGCGCGCCTCGACGCGACGCCGGCGCGCCGGCGGATCATCGCGACCGACGCGGTGTTCAGCATGGACGGGGACATCGCGCCGCTCGCGGCGCTCGCCGACATCGCGTCGCGCCGCGACGCGTGGCTGGTCGTCGACGATGCGCACGGCTTCGGCGTCCTCGGCAACGGCCGCGGCAGCCTCGCCGAGTGCGGGCTCACCGGCGAGCGCATCGTCTACATGGGCACGCTCGGCAAGGCGGCCGGCGTCGCCGGTGCGTTCGTCGCCGCGCACCCGGTCGTCATCGAGACGCTGATCCAGACGGCGCGCTCCTATATCTATACGACGGCGGCGCCGCCGCTGACGGCCGTGGCGCTGCGCGCCTCGCTCGCGTTGATCGCCGCGGGGGACGCGCGGCGCGCGCGGCTCGCCGAGCTGATCGCGGCGTTCCGGCGCGAGGCGAGCGAGCTGCCGTGGAAGCTTCTCCCGTCGCGCACGCCGATCCAGCCGCTCGTGCTGGGCGACGCGGCGACCGCGGTTGCCGCATCCGCTGCGCTAGAGGAGCGCGGCGTGCTGGTTCCGGCGATCCGCCCGCCGACAGTCCCGGCCGGAACGGCGCGTTTGCGTATCTCGCTCTCGGCGGCGCACACACTCGACGATGTCGCCGCGCTGTGCGATGCGCTTCGCGCCGTCGCGAAGGAGCTTCGCGCGTGAAGCGGGGCACGGTGTCGGTCGTTACGGCGCCCGTCGCGCCTGTCGCGGAAGGGGATTCGCCGCGAGTCCACGTCGAGTCGGTCGGCATCGGACCGTCGCTCGTGCTGTTGCACGGCTTTGCGCTGCACGGCGGACTCTTCGCGCCGATCGTTCCCGTGCTCGCGCGCCACGCGCGCGTCCACGTCGTCGATCTTCCGGGTCACGGCTGGTCGGGGATGGTGCGGCCGTTCGACCTCGATGCAATCGTCGCAGCGGTGGACGCCGCCGTCGGCGCGGCAGTCGATGCGAAGGCTGCATCTGACGCCACGCAATCGGAGGCTGTCGCGGCCGCGCCGCCGCTCGCCGTCCTCGGCTGGTCGTTCGGCGGCCTCGTCGCGATGCACTGGGCGGCGACGCGACCGGCCCGCATCGCGAAGCTCGCCCTCGTCGCGACGTCGCCGTCGTTCGTCACCCGCGACGGCTGGCCGTGGGCGATGACGCCCGACACGCTCGCGCGCTTCGGCGACGAGCTGACGGTCGCGTGGCGCCTCACGCTGCAGCGTTTTCTCACGCTGCAGGTGCAGGGGAGCGCCGAGGGCCGCCGCACGCTCGCGCAGCTTCGCTCGCATCTGTTCGAGCGCGGCGACCCGGCGCCCGGCGCGCTCGCGGCGACGCTTGCCGTCCTCGCGCAAAGCGACCTGCGCGATGAAGTTGCTTCGATCGCCGCGCCGGCGACGCTGATCGCGGGCACGCGCGATGCGCTGGTGCCCGTCGACGCGATGCGCGCGCTGGCGCGGACGATGCGGCACGCGACGCTGCGCGAGATCGCGGGTGCCGCCCATGCACCGTTCCTGTCGCATTCGCAGGCGTTCTTCGCGGCACTCGACGCAATCGCAGCTCCGACGGCGGTCGGCGATGGCTGAGCGCCACCAACCCGATCGGCAGCCCGCGGGTCCGCAGCCTGCAGATCCGCGGGCCGTCGATCCGCAGGCCGTGGATCCGCGCGCGGTGCGCGCCGGCTTCGCGCGGGCTGCGGCGAGCTACGATCGCGCCGCGGCGCTGCAGCGCGAGGTCGGCTCGCGCATGATGCAGCGGCTCGATTACATCCGGATCGAGCCGCACGCGATCCTCGACGCAGGCTGTGGCACCGGCGAAGCGCTCGCCGAATTCGCCGCGCGCTACCCGCGCGCGCGCATTCTCGGCATCGACAGTGCGTTCGCGATGGCCGACGCGGCGCGACGGCGCAGCGAGGCCGGAACGTCGTTGCTGCGGCGCCTGCTGCGTCCGGTCGCCGGCGCACTCGCCGGGGCTGCACCCGCGCTCGTCTGCGCCGACATGCTTGCGCTTCCAATCGCGCCACGCTCGATCGATCTCGCGTGGAGCAACCTTGCGTTGCAGTGGGTGAACGACCTGCCGGCTGCGTTCGCCGAGTTCGGCCGCGTGCTCCGCGTCGGCGGCCTGCTCACGTTCACCACGTTCGGGCCGGATACGCTCACCGAGGTGCGCGAGGCGTTCGCGGGCCTCGGGCCGGGTACGCATACCAGCCGCTTCGTCGACATGCACGACATCGGCGACATGCTGCTGCAGGGCGGCTTCGCCGATCCGGTCGTCGACATGGAGAAGCTCACGCTGACCTACGCGACACCGCAGGCGATGCTCGCCGAGCTGAAAGCGATCGGCGCGACCAACCGCACCGTCGGCAGGCCGCGCGGCCTCACCGGAAGGAGGACGTGGCAGGCGATGACCGCGCGGCTCGAAGCGCTGGCGAAGGACGGGCGCGTCCCCGCGACCTTCGAGGTGATCTACGGGCACGCGTGGAAAGCCGAGCCGCGACGCACTCCCGAGGGTCATGCGATCGTGAAGCTGACGCGCCCGGGAGCTTCGCGGTGAGCGACGGCGCCGGGGAGGGCTCCGCGCGACCGCGAGGCGTGTTCGTCACCGGCACCGACACCGGCGTCGGCAAGACGCGGATCGCCACTGCGCTCCTCGCGGCACTCGCCGCGTCGGGCGTGCGCGCCGTCGGCATGAAGCCGGTCGCCGCCGGCATCGACGCCAGTGCCGACGTCAACGAGGACGTCGCCGCGCTCGCCGCCGCGGGCAACGTCGACGCTCCGCTCGCTCTGCGCAATCCGTACGCGTTCACCGAGCCGATCGCCCCCCACCTCGCGGCCCGCGACGCGGGCGTGCGCATCGACCTCGGCGCGATCGAGCGCGCGTTTGCTGCGCTCGCCGCGCACGCCGATGTCGTGGTGGTCGAGGGTGCGGGCGGCGCGCTGGTTCCGCTCGATGCGGCGAGCGACATGCTCGACATCGCGCGCGTTCTCGGCATTCCGGTCCTGCTCGTCGTCGGCATGCGCCTCGGCTGCCTCAACCACGCGCTCCTCTCGGTGCTCGCGATCCGCGCGCGCGGGCTGGCACTCGCCGGGTGGGTGGCGAACGAGCTCCCGCCGGGCATGGCGCGATGCGCCGACAACGTCGCCACGCTGGCGCGGGCGCTCGGTGTTGCGCCGATCGCAACACGGGGCCCCGACACCCCCTTCCAACTCGATGCTACGGCGGTCGGGAAGCTGAGTTTGCGATGAACCGTGCTAGTATCGCTGGGGTTTGCGCCGCGCGCTCGCGCGGTGCCGATGGCATTTTCAGGACGAAATCCAGAATCGACATGCGCCGGGCAGCAACGGACCAGGGTGGCACCGGCATAGCCGCAAGCGGGGAGAACATGGTGGGGACAGGAAAGGGCGGCGCGCGCCGTCGTATCGTCGCGACGCTCGCCGCGGCATTGCTCGTCTTCCCGGGCATCGCCCTCGCGGACTGGGCGTGGAACTTCCAGACGCCCGCCACGCCGATCGCCGACCAGATCGAGCACCTGCACGAGCTCATCTTCTGGATCTGCGTCGTGATCTTCATCGGCGTGTTCGGCACGATGTTCTACATCCTGGTGAAGCACCGCAAGTCGGTCGGACACCAGGCGGCCCAGTTCCACGAGAACACGACGATCGAGATCATCTGGACGGTGATCCCGTTCCTGATCCTCGTGTTCATGGCGTGGCCGGCCACCAAGGTCGTGCTCGCGATGCACGACACGCTGGCGCCCGACATGACGATCAAGGTCACCGGCTACCAGTGGAAGTGGAACTACGATTACATCGATCAGGGCTTCAGCTACTACTCGACGCTCGCGACCACCCTCGACCAGATCCAGAATCGCCAGGCGAAGGACCCGCATTACCTGCTCGAAGTCGATCATCCGCTGGTGGTGCCGGTCGGCGAGAAGGTGCGCGTGCTGGTCACCGCCGGCGACGTCATCCATTCGTGGTGGGTTCCCGCGTTCGGCATCAAGCAGGACGCCATTCCCGGATTCGTGCGCGATACCTGGTTCAAAGCCGACCGCGTCGGGACCTTCCGCGGCCAGTGCGCCGAGCTCTGCGGCAAGGAGCACGGCTTCATGCCGGTCGTCGTCGAGGTGAAATCGAAGGACGATTACGCGAAATGGCTCGCCGCCGAGAAGCAGAAGCTCGCCGCGGCGACCGAAAATCCCGAAAAAGTCTGGAAGCTTGACGAGCTCGTCGCGCGCGGCAAGCAGGTATTCGACAGCAACTGTGCCGCGTGCCACCAGGCGAACGGCACCGGCAACGCGGCGATCGGCGCGCCCGCGCTGGTCGGCGACAAGGTCGTGCTGGGGCCCGCGAAGCACCAGATCGACGTCGAGCTGAACGGTCAGACCAACGGCGTCCTGCAACATCCACCGGCGGGCGGAAAGATGCCGGCATGGGCGCAGCTCTCCGACGTCGACATCGCGGCGGAGATCACCTACACCCGCAATAGCTGGGGCAACAAGGCCGAGCAGAACGTCGTCCAGCCGAAGGACGTCAAGGCCGAGCGCAAATAAGGCCGGAAGGAGTCGAGATGAGCAGCATCACACAGCCGATCGGTGGACACGCGGACGTGGCGGGCGGCCACGAGCACCATCCGTCGGGGATCATGCGATGGATCACGACGACGAACCACAAGGACATCGGCACGATGTATCTGTGGTTCTCGTTCACGATGTTCCTCGTCGGGGGCATCTTCGCGCTCACGATCCGCTCCGAGCTCTTCGAGCCGGGGATGCAGATCCTGCGTCCCGAGCAATTCAACCAGCTGATCACGCTGCACGGGCTGATCATGATCTTCGGCGCGCTGATGCCCGGCGCCGTCGGCTTCGCGAACTGGATGATCCCGATGCAGATCGGCGCGCCGGACATGGCGTTCGCGCGGATGAACAACCTCTCGTTCTGGCTGCTGCCGCCCGCGGCGATCATGCTGCTGCTCGGCCTCTTCGTTCCCGGCGGCGCGCCCGAAACCGGCTGGACGCTCTATCCGCCCCTCTCCGTGCAGCAGGGCATGGGGATGGACCTCACGATCTTCGCGATCCACATCATGGGCGCGTCGTCGATCATGGGTTCGATCAACATCATCACGACGATCCTCAACCTGCGCGCGCCCGGCATGACGATGATGAAGATGCCGCTGTTCTGCTGGTCGTGGCTGATCACCGCCTACCTGCTGATCGCGGTGATGCCGGTGCTGGCGGGCGCCGTCACGATGCTGCTGACCGATCGCCACTTCGGCACCTCGTTCTTCGACGCGGCCGGCGGTGGCGACCCGGTGCTGTTCCAGCACGTGTTCTGGTTCTTCGGCCACCCCGAGGTCTACATCATCATCCTGCCGGCGTTCGGGCTCATCTCCGAGGTCATCCCGACCTTCTCGCGCAAGCCGCTGTTCGGCTATGCGTCGATGGTTTACGCGCTATGCGCGATCGCGATCCTGTCGTTCCTCGTGTGGGCGCACCACATGTTCACCGTCGGCCTGCCGGCAGCGGGCATCCTGTTCTACATGTACGCGACGATGATGATCGCCATACCGACCGGGGTGAAGGTGTTCAACTGGCTGGCGACCATGTGGAAGGGCTCGATCACGCTCGAGGCGCCGATGCTGTTCGCGCTCGGCTTCCTGTTCCTGTTCACCACCGGCGGCTTCACCGGCCTGATCCTCGCGATCCAGCCGGTCGACGTGCAGTTCCAGGATACGTACTACGTGGTCGCGCACTTCCACTACGTGATGGTGGCGGGAACGCTGTTCGCGTTCTTCGCGGCGACCTACTACTGGCTGCCGAAGTGGACCGGTCACATGTACAACGAGACCGTCGCGAAGTGGCACTTCTGGGGCTCGTTCATTTTCTTCAACGTGGCGTTCTTCCCGATGCACTTCCTCGGGCTCGCCGGCATGCCGCGGCGCATTCCCGACTACGCGCAGCAGTTCACGAACTGGAACCAGGTGTCGACGGTCGGCGCGTTCGGCTTCGGCCTGTCGCAGCTGATCTTCCTGTACGCGGTGGTGTCGTGCATCCGCGGCGGCAAGCCGGCGCCGGCGAAGCCGTGGGAAGGCGCGACGTCGCTCGAGTGGACGCTGCCGTCGCCGGCGCCGTACCACTCGTTCCCGACGCCCCCGGTCGTGCAATGACCGTCGCGGGTGCCGTTCGCGTGCCTCGCGAAGACGACTTCGAGGCGCGGCGCCGGGCCGCGGCCCGGCGCACCGGGTTCGGGCTGCTGCTCGTCGCGCTGATCTTCTTCTTCGGCTTCATTGCATCGCGGCTGTGGCTGTCCCCCGACCTGTCGCTCGGGGTCATCGGCGCCGCGGTTGTCGTGTTCGTGATCGTCGCGGTCGGGCGCCACCTGCGCAAATGAGCGCTCCGGCGACACCGCCGCAGCCGTCCGGCGCATCGCCGCGCGATGGCGAGGACGCGCCCGCGCGCAGGCTCGCGCGGAGCAACCGGCGCGTCGTCGTGCGCCTCGCCGTCTTCGCCGTGGCGATGTTCGGCTTCGGCTACGCGCTCGTTCCGCTCTACTACACGGTCTGCAACGCGCTCGGGCTGCGCGCGCTCGACCGCCCCGACGCGATCGTCAATACGCAGATCGACGCGACGCGCATGGTGCGCGTCCAGTTCGACACCAACGTCCGCAGCATGGGCTGGCAGTTCACCGCGCTCGAGCGCACGGCCGACGTCCATCCGGGCGCGGTGACGCAGGCGGTGTTTCGCGTCGTGAACGCGAGCGGGCACGCGGTCACCGGACAGGCGATCCCGAGCTTCGGCCCGCGCCTCGCAGGCGGGTATTTCCGCAAGATCGAGTGCTTCTGCTTCCAGCGGCAGACGCTCGCTCCCGGCGAGACGCGCCTGATGCCGGTCGTGTTCGTGATCGATCCGGATCTGCCGCGTGAGGTCTCGACGATCACGCTTTCCTATACGTTCTTCGAAGTCGAAGGCACCGGCGATGGCCAGACCGGTGCTTGATACCGACCGGCGCGCGGCCGGCAATCCGATCAGGAGCATCCGATGAGCGCAGCGACGCAGGGCGCGAAGCCCTATTACTTCGTACCGCAACCGTCGCCCTGGCCGATCTTCGGCGCCTGTGCGCTGCTGCTGATGGGCACCGGGGCCGCGTTCTGGTTCAACGGCTACGAGGCGGGCCCGTGGCTATGCCTCGCCGGCTTCTGCGTGCTCGTCTACATGATGTTCCACTGGTTCGGGCGCGTGATCGGAGAATCCGAGGGACGCCTCTACAACAAGAAGGTCGACATCTCGTTCCGCTGGAGCATGAGCTGGTTCATCTTCAGCGAGGTGATGTTCTTCGGCGCGTTCTTCGGCGCGCTGTTCTACGTGCGCAACATCTCGGTGCCCGATCTCGGCGGCACCACGCTGACCGGCCACCTGCTGTGGCCGAGCTACACCGCCCAGTGGCCGACCGTCGGGCCGTTCCTCAAGGACGTGTTCACGCCGATGAAGGCGATGGGCATTCCGCTCCTCAACACGATCATCCTCGTGACCTCCGGCGGGACGCTGACGATCGCGCACCACGCGCTGAAATCGGGCCACCGCGGCGGCCTCAAGTTCTGGCTGTTCGTCACCATCGTGCTCGGCTTCTCGTTCGTCTGCCTGCAGGCCTACGAGTACCACCACGCGTACACCGAGTTCAACCTGAAGCTGTCGTCGGGCGTCTACGGGTCGACGTTCTTCATGCTGACGGGCTTCCACGGGTTCCACGTGACGATCGGCGCGACGATGCTGACGGTGATGCTGGTTCGCGCGTTCCGCGGGCATTTCGATGCCGAGCATCATTTCGCGTTCGAGGCGGCGGCGTGGTACTGGCACTTCGTCGACGTCGTCTGGCTGCTGCTGTTCGTGCTCGTCTACTGGCTGGTCTGAGCGCTGCCTGCGCTCGCGTCGCAAAAGGCACGGCTTCGCATCGGAGCGCGTGCCCGCCATTGCCCGTTCCGCTTCGGTGGCGCAGAGCGCGTCGCCGGGCGGGTCCCGGCGCGGCTTCGCAAGGTGTGCGTCGACGAGATACCTGCGTCAGTACAGTGCTCGCCCGCGCCACCCGCCTGCGGCGACTGCGCCACAGGCGCTGCACGCGCAATGGCGGGCGCGCGTTCCGATGCGAAACTGTGCCGACCGGTGCGAGAGCGCGCGAACTGGCGCGAGACGGCGGAGTGCGCGCCCGACTGGACTGCTGAACGCGTGCGGCGAGTGACGGACGCTCAGGTGGGCTGCAGCCAGCCCATCCACCAGGAGACGACGAGCAGGACGATGAGAGCCATCGACAGTCCGACGCGGATCGCGAGAGTGATCACGACGCGGTTGCCGTGGCCCTGATCGCGGTACAGAAACACGAGCGCCGTGAACAGGGCGCCGACGATCGCGATGAGGAAGATGATGACGACGACCTTGATGGCGTGCTCCTGCAGCGTTTGAGTGTAGCATCTGGATGGACGATTCCCACCGTCGCGCCGAGCAGAACTCGGCGCATGCAACCGCAGACTCGGCGCGTGCAGTCGAAGACTCGGCGCACGCAGCCGCGAAGCGGCGGCGACCACCGTGGATTCCGACAATCGCTGCGCTCGTCGCCGTCGTGCTGTTCGTGAGCGCCGGCAACTGGCAGCATCGGCGCTTGCGCGAGAGCGAGGCCCTTCGCGATCGCATCGCCGCCGCCGACCGGGTCGAGATGGTCGAGCTTCCGCGTGACGTCGCGGACTGGGCCGCGTGGCGTTTCCGCCAGGTGCGCGTCACGGGGACGTTCGATGCGGCGCGGCAGATTCTCGTCGACAATGTGATTCACGACGGGCGTGCCGGGTTCGACGTCGTCACCCCGCTCGAGCTCGACGACGGGCGCAGCGTGCTCGTCGACCGCGGCTGGTTTCCGCTGGGAGAGTCGCGCGAGCATCTGCCGATGCCACGGCCACCATCGGGGAAGGTGACGATACGCGGACGGATCGATATCCCGAACACGCGCTACGTCGAGCTCGGCGGACGCAAGCGGCCCACGGGAGCGCTGTGGGAGAACCTCGATCCGCAGCGCTACGCGGCCGCGACCGGGCTCGCGGTCCTGCCGATCGTCATCGACGCGCAGGACGATCGCGCCGGCGAGGGTCTCGTGCGCGCGTGGAGTCCGCCGGACTACGGGATCACGATGCATCAGGGCTACATGCTCCAGTGGTACACGTTCGCGGCGATGGCGGCCGGCCTGTGGGCCTGGTTCACGCTGCGACCGTGGTGGCGCGCGAGAAAGATGACCGCGGCCGACGCACGTGACGGGGAGCGATCGCGATGAGCGGAGAACCCGGCGCTGCCTCATCCGGCCGCGGCACCAATGCCGCGACGCGGAGGCTGATAGCGCTGATCGCGCTGATCGCGATCGCGCCGATGGTGCTGGCATGGGCGGCGTACCACTACTGGCCGCGCAACGCGCGCACCAACTACGGTGAGCTCCTCGCGACGCACGTGATGCCGCGCATCACCGGCGAGCGCATCGGCGTTGCGCGAGCGGCGTTCGACAGCGACGCGCTGCGCGGGCGCTGGCTCGTTCTCTACGCGTCGGGGGGCGCCTGCGATGCGCGCTGCGCGCAAGCGCTGTACGCGACGCGGCAGGCGCGCACGCTGCAGAACGCCGAGCGCGATCGGGTACTGCGGGTGTGGCTCGTCACCGATGCCGCAGAGCCCGATCCGCGGATCGTCGCCGAGCATCCGGACCTGGAGATCGCGCGTGTGCCGCCGGCGTCGGTGGCGAGGCTGCCGCGCGGAGGCGATGCGATCTATCTCGTCGATCCGCTCGGCAACCTGGTGCTCGCGTGGCCGGTCGCGCCGGACATCAAGGCGCTCGCGCACGATCTCTCGCACTTGCTGCGCGCGTCGCAGATCGGCTGATCCGCTATCGTCGCGCTCATCCCGTGAAGTTCAGCGCCTGCGTGACGTTCGGCATCCGCGCGCGACGCGAGGCACCGTTCGCTTCGCTTCGGTGGCGCACATCACGTCGGCGGACGGGTCCCGGCGCGGCTTCGCAAGGTGTGCGATCTGCAGGTACGAATCACCGTGCAGTGCTCGCTCGCGCCACCCGTCTGCGCCGACTGCGCCACAGGCGCTTCGCGGACGATGCCTCGTGTCGCGCGTGGGTGCACGGCGCACCGCAGATCGCGTCACGCGATCGACCTCGCGATCCGTGTCGTCGCCTCCGATGCATGCCGATGTGCGAGGCGCGCGGTGCCTCGTGTCGCGCGCGGGTACATGTCGCGCCGCCGATCCTGGCATGCGATCGATCTTGCGATCCGCGTCGTCGACTCCGATGCGAGCCGATGCGCGAGGCGGGCCATCGCGCGCGAAGCGCCTGTGGCGCAGTCGGCGCAGGCGGGTGGCGCGGGCGAGCACTGTACTGCAGTAGGTGCCTTGTAGACGCACACCTTGCGAAGCCGCGCCGGGACCCGCCCGCCGACGCGATTTGCGCCACCGAAGCGGAGCGGGCGATGGCCCGCTTCACGCATCGGCGTCGGCGAGAGCGCAGCGGCTGCGCTAAAATCGCCCGGAAGCCGATCGCCCGCCGCCGTGACCACCGCCACCTACGCGCAACTGCGCGCCCGCCAGTTCTTCGCCCTCGCCAAGCCGCGCGTCGTGTCGCTCATCGTGTTCACCGCGGTGATCGGCATGTTCCTCGCCGTGCCTGGAATCCCGCCCGCCGGGCCGGTCGTCTTCGGTACGCTCGGCATCGCGCTCGTCGCCGGTGCGGCGGCCGCGATCAACTGCCTCGTCGAGCAGAATATCGACCGGCTGATGCGCCGCACGAACTGGCGTCCGCTGCCGCAGGGCCAGCTCACGTCGGCTGAGACGCTCGCCTTCGCCGGCGTCTTCGGCGGTGCGGGCCTTGCCATCCTGTACGTCCTCGTGAACCCGCTGACGATGTGGCTGACGCTGGGCACGTTCATCGGCTACGCGATCATCTACACGGTGCTGCTGAAGCCGGCGACGCCGCAGAACATCGTCATCGGCGGCGCGTCGGGCGCGATGCCGCCGG
Source organism: Casimicrobiaceae bacterium (assembly GCA_036379595.1). Classification (GTDB taxonomy): domain Bacteria; phylum Pseudomonadota; class Gammaproteobacteria; order Burkholderiales; family Casimicrobiaceae; genus VBCG01. Next base: position 23,015 of record DASVGI010000024.1, read on the forward strand.
TGCTCGGCTGGGCGGCGGTGACCGGGCACGTCCCGGCCGAGGCGCTCCTGCTGTTCCTGATCATCTTCGTCTGGACGCCGCCGCACTTCTGGGCGCTTGCGCTGTATCGGCGCGACGATTACGCGAACGCACGGCTGCCGATGCTGCCGGTAACGCACGGCATGCGCTACACGCAGGCGATGGTCGTGCTCTACACGGTGGCGCTGGCGGCGGTGACGCTGCTGCCCTACGCGGTGCGGATGAGCGGGCTCTTCTATCTCGCGGCCGCGCTCGTCCTCGGCGGCATCTTCGTCGGTTACGCGCTGCGGCTCCGCTACGCGTACAGCGATGCGCTTGCGCGCACGACGTTCCGCTACTCGATCGTCTACCTCGCCGCGCTGTTCTCGGCGCTCCTGGTCGATCACTACCTGCGTCTCTTGTGATCGCGTCGTGAGAACGTTGTCGCGCGCGGCGCTCGTCGCCGTCATGCTCGCCGCGCTGCTCGTCGCCGCGTGCGCGAAACAGGGCCCGAAATTCGACGCCTCGGACATCACCGGCGCATCGTTCGGCCGCGATTTCGCGCTGCGGGATCCGCAGGGCAGGACGCGCACGCTCGAGGATTTCCGCGGCAAGGTCGTCGTCGTGTTCTTCGGCTACACGCAATGCCCCGACGTGTGTCCCGCCACGCTCGCCGCCCTCGCGCAGGCGATGAAGAAGCTCGGCAGCAGGGCCGACCAGGTCCAGGTGCTGTTCGTCACCGTCGACCCCGATCGCGACACGGCGGCGCTGCTCGCGAAGTACGTGCCGGCGTTCGATCCGCGCTTTCTCGGCCTGCGCGGTGACGACGACGCGACGGCGAAAGTCGCCAAGGAATTTCACGTCCTCTACAACAAGGTGCCCGGCGCGGCGCCCGGAAGCTACACGGTGGACCACTCGGCCGGCAGCTACATCTACGATCCGCAGGGGCGGCTGCGCCTGTACGTCGCGAACGGGCAGGGCCCCGACGTGTTCGCGCACGACATCGGGCTCCTGCTCGACGGGGCGTCGTGAGCCGCGCCGGTTCGCCCGATGCGGCGTCGTAAGCCGTGCAGGTCACCGTCGCGGAGGCCCTGAAGCGCGCTGGAGAAGCGCTGCGACGCGGCGACGTTCGCGCCGCGCGAGCGATCCACGGCCAGGTGCTGGCCGCGTTTCCCGATCACGTCCCTGCTTTGCTCGATTCCGGCGACGCGGCGCTTGCCGACGGCGACTTCGCGGCGGCCGAACGGAGCTTCCGGCGCGCCGGAGAGCTCGATCGAAGCCGCGCTTCGCCGGCAATCGGCCTCGCGCAGGCGCTCGCCGGACAGAATCGCTTTGCCGAAGCCTGGGCGGCGCTCGAAGCGCCGCTCGCCGCGGTGCCGCCAAGCCGCGGCGCGCTCGCCGCCGCGGCGTGGGTGGCAATCCGCGCGCACGACTGGAAGCGCGCCGTCGACTGCTGCGGGCAGGGTCTCGCCCTCGCGCCGCGCAATGTGACGCTCCTGGCGCTGCTCGGTGAGGCGCAGCTCGGCGCCGGCAACGCGGCATCGGCGCGGCGGGCCTACGAGGCCGTGCTCGAGATCGATCCCGCGCGCCGCGACGCGCGCACCGGGCTCGGTATCGCGCTCCTCGAAGTGGGTCTTCCCGAGCGGGCCGGGCGCGAGTTCGAGGCCGCGCTCGCGCAGGGCAGGCCCACGGCAGGCCTCTTCGCGAATCTCGGCACGTCGTGGCAGGCGCGCGGCGATTACGCGCGGGCTGCAGCGATGTTCGCACGCGCGGTCGACGCGGACCCGCGCCTCGTCCCAGCGCTTGCCGACCTCGCGCATTGCAGACAATACCTGTGCGCCTGGGAAGGATTGGGCGAGCTCGAAGCGCGACTGGCGGCGTCGCTCGACGATCCGCACGCCGACCCGCGACTGTCGCCATTCATCGCGCTCGCGCTCCATTTCACGCCGGCCCAGCAGCTTGCCACCGCAAGGCGCTGGTCGCGTGCGATGCTGCCGGCAGCGGTGCGGCCCGCGCAGCGGACCGAATCGCCACGCGCTCCGGCGCTCATCCGCGCGCGCGCCGATCGCCTGCGCATCGGCTACCTGTCACCCGATTTTCGCGATCATCCGACCGGGCGCCTGATGGCAGGGTTGTTCGAGATGCACGACCGGCGTCGCGTCGAAGTGTTCGGCTACAGCTACGGAAGTGCGCAGGATTCGCCGCTGCGGCATCGCATTGCCGCGGCCTTCGATCACTGGCGTGATCTCGGAGCGTCCTCCGACGTGGCGATCGCGCAAGCCATTCGCGCCGATGGGCTCGACGTGCTGATCGACCGCAAGGGCCACACGCATGGCGGCAGGCTCACCGCGCTGGCGGAGCGCCCGGCGCCGGTGCAGCTTCACTACATGAGCTTTCCGGGGACGCTCGGCTTCGATGCAATCGACGGGCTGATCGCCGACGACATCGTCATTCCCCCGGGCGAGGATGCGCTCTATCACGAGCGCATCTTCAGGTTGCCGCGCTGTTATTTCGTCACCGACGGCTCATGCCCGCCGCCGGGACTGGCATCGCGCTCCGAGCACGGCCTGCCCGAGGGTTCGCTCGTCCTCGCGAGTCTCAATCAGACCTGCAAGATCTCGCCCGAAGTGTTCGCGACCTGGATGCGCGCGCTGCGCGAGGTTCCCGACAGCGTGCTGTGGCTCTTCGCGACGCACTCAGCCGCGCAGGCGAATCTCCGCGCGGAAGCCGCGCGCGCCGGCGTCGCACCCGAACGAATCGTGTTCGCTTCGAGGGTCGATCACGACGCGCACCTCGCGCGAATCGGCTGCGCCGATCTCGCGCTCGACACGCTTCCCTACGGCTCACACACGACCGGTGTCGATGCGCTCTGGGCCGGCGTGCCGTTGCTCACCTGCCGCGGGGCGACTTTCGCCGGTCGCGTCGGGGCGAGCCTCGTCATCGCGGCGGGCCTGCCTGAGCTCGTCACGAACGATCTCGAACAGTACGCAGCGCGGCTTGTCGAGCTCGCGCTCGATCGCGCTGCGCTGCGCACGATGTCGGAGTCGCTCGTTCGCGGACGCGCGATGCTGCCGCTGTGGGATACGCGCGGCTTCGCCGCGGACTTCGAGCGCCTGCTCGAGCGCGCGCCCGCGGAGCTCGGTCGCGCGCATTGACGGCCGCTTAGCGTCAGGCAGCGCGTCGCGCCCCGGCTGCGCGTCACGCCGCGCGGCGTCGCTCGATCAGCTCGATCTTGTAGCCGTCGGGGTCTTCGACGAAGGCGATCACCGTCGTTCCACCCTTGACCGGTCCCGCTTCGCGCGTGACGCGGCCACCATAGCGCGTCGCGGCAGCACGAACGCGGTCACAGGCAGCAGCGGTGTCCTCGACCTCGATTGCGACGTGACCGAACGCGGTGCCGAGCTCGTAATGGTCGACGCCGTGGTTGTACGTGAGCTCGAGTACGGCGCCGGTCTCTTCGCTGCCGTAGCCGACGAAGGCGAGCGAGTAGCGCTGCTCGGGACGCTCGGTCGTGCGCAGCACGCGCATGCCGAGAACGTTCGTGTAGAAATCGACTGCGCGCGTGAGGTCGCCGACGCGCAGCATCGTGTGCAGGATTCGCATGTCGTGGGGCTCCTTGGGCATTGCTCGTGCGGCGCGGACTCAGATCTCGATCATCTCGAAGTCTTCCTTGCGCGCGCCGCACTCGGGGCATGACCAGTTCGGCGGAACATCCTCCCAGCGCGTCCCCGGAGCGATGCCGTCCTCGGGCGCGCCGGTCTCCTCGTCGTAGATGTATCCGCAGATCAGGCACATGTATTTTTTCATCTTCGGGAGAGAGGTGCGAAGCGGGCGTGCGCTAGAATGCCCAAGTGTAGCAATCCCTTCCCGGAACGCGGTCCGGTGCGAGCCGGCCGCGCCGCCATGCCCGCCTCGATCGATCCAGCGCTTCCTCCGATTGTTCTTGCCTTCGCCGCGTCGGATCCGAGCGGCGGCGCCGGCATTCAGGCCGACCTCCTGACGCTCGGCAGCATGGGCTGTCACCCGCTGTCGGTGATCACCGCGCTCACCGTGCAGGACACGGCGGGTGTCGAGGGTGTGCTTGCGATCGACGCCGACTGGGTCGCCGATCAGGCGCGTGCGCTCCTCGAGGACAGCGCGATCGATGCATTCAAGATCGGCGTGCTCGGCAGCGTCGACAACGTCGTCGCCGTGGCGGAGATCGTGTCCGACTATCCGGACGTGCCGCTGGTGCTCGACCCGGTGCTCGCGTCGGGTCGCGGCGACGAGTTCGCGAACGACGACGTCGTGCACGCACTGCGCGACATGCTGCTGCCGCAGACGACGATCCTCACGCCGAACAGCGTCGAGGCGCGCAGGCTCGCGGCGAACGACGACGAGGAGGAGCCCGCGCTGTCGGTGTGCGCGGCACGCCTCGTCGAAGCCGGCTGCGAGTACGTGCTGATCACCGGGACGCACGAGCCGACGTCGGAGGTCGTCAACACGCTCTACGGGAAGCGTGGCGTCGTGCGCAGCGATCGCTGGCCGCGGCTGCCGCACAGCTACCACGGCTCGGGCTGCACGCTCGCGTCGGCGATCGCCGCGATGCTCGCGAACGGCGCCAATGCCGCGGACGCGGTGCGCGACGCGCAGGACTACACGTGGCACGCGCTCGAGAAGGCGTATCGGCCCGGGATGGGCCAGTACGTCCCCGATCGCTTCTTCTGGGGCCGCGACGACGCGGACGAGAAGAACGGCGACGACGGGTCCGATCGCGTTGGTGGCGACAACGGACGCGGCGAAGGCGAGGCGAGTGCGCATGCAACCGGCATCAAGTGATTCGCGGCATGAGCGCGCCGCACGGCTCGTCGGGCTCTATGCCGTCACGCCGGACGACCCCGACACGGCACGGCTGCAGATGAAAGTCGCGGCCGCCCTCGCGGGCGGGGCGAGCGCCGTGCAATACCGCAACAAGGCCGCCGCGCCTGCGCTTCGCGCCGAGCAGGCGCGGGCACTCGCCACAGTCTGTCGCGCGCATCGTGCGCTTTTCATCGTCAACGACGATGCGGAGCTCGCACGCGCGGTCGATGCCGACGGCGTGCACGTCGGCGACGACGACGCTGACCTCGCCGCGGTGCGCGCCATTGTCGGCGACCGACGCCTCGTCGGCGTCTCGTGTTACGCAGACTTCGACCATGCCCGGCGCGCGCGCGACGGCGGCGCCGACTATGTCGCATTCGGGAGCTTCTTCGCATCGTCGACGAAGCCCGGCGCGGTGCGCGCCGATCTCTCGGTGCTTACGCGCTCGCGCGAGCTCGGGCTGCCGGTTGTCGCAATCGGCGGCATCACCGCCGGCAATGCGCGAAGCCTGTTCGACGCGGGCGCCGCTGCCGTCGCGGTGATCGCGGACGTGTTCGCCCACGAAGATGCCGCGGCGATCGAGCGCGCGGCCGCGGCGATTGCCAGTGTTTGCGCTCGGCGCAACGACGCGCTCTTCGAGCGCGCGCAGCGCGTGATCCCGGCTGGCGTCAACTCTCCGGTGCGGGCGTTTCGCTCGGTCGGAGGCACGCCGCGCTTCTTCGTGCGCGGAGAGGGCGCATCCCTGTGGGACGAAGACGGTCGGCGCTACATCGATTACGTCGGGTCATGGGGCCCGGCCATCGTGGGTCACGCGCATCCGGCCGTCGTCGCGGCCGTCCAGGAGACCGCCGCGCGCGGACTCTCCTTCGGCGCGCCGACGTCGCTCGAAATCGAGCTCGCCGAAACGCTGGTGCGGCGCCTGCCGTCGCTCGAGCTCGTACGTCTCGTTTCGTCCGGGACCGAGGCGACGATGTCGGCGCTGCGGCTCGCGCGCGGCTACACGGGGCGGCCGAAGATCGTCAAGTTCGAGGGCTGCTATCACGGCCACGCCGACAGCCTGCTCGTGAAAGCCGGCTCCGGGGCGCTCACCTTCGGGCAGCCATCGTCGGCAGGTGTGCCGGAAACGATCGCCAACGAGACGATCGTGCTGCCATACAACGATCTCGCCGCCGTCGAGCGCGCATTCGAAGTTGACGGGAAAGCGATTGCGACGGTGATCGTCGAGCCGATTGCCGGCAACATGAATCTCGTGGCGCCGGCGCCGGGCTTCCTCGAAGGTCTTCGCCGCGTCTGCGAGCGACACGGCGCGCTCCTCATCTTCGACGAAGTGATGACGGGTTTTCGCGTCGATGCGCGCTCGGCGCAGGGGCTTTACGGTGTCACGCCGGACCTGACGACGCTGGGGAAGGTGATCGGCGGCGGCATGCCCGTCGCTGCGTTCGGTGGCAGGCGCGACGTCATGGAGAAGATCGCGCCGCTCGGCCCGGTCTATCAGGCGGGGACGCTGTCGGGCAACCCGGTTGCCGTTGCCGCCGGGCTCGCGACGCTCGCGCTCACCGAGGCGCCGGAATTCTACGATCGACTTGCGGCGACGACGCGTGCGCTGACCGACGGGCTCGCGGCTGCCGCGAGACGCCGCGGCGTCGCGTTCTCGGCGCAGTCGGTCGGCGGCATGTTCGGCATCTATTTCGCGCAGCGTGTGCCGACGAGCTATTCCGAGGTGATGGCCTGCGATCGCGATCGCTTCAATCGCTTCTTCCACCGGATGCTCGATGCCGGCATCTATTTCGCGCCTTCCGCTTACGAGGCGGGGTTCGTCTCGGCGGCGCATTCGGACGCGGATGTCGCCGCGACGCTCGACGCAGCGGACCGGGCATTTGGCGCATAAAACCGGGACGTACCACGTTTTCCGGAGCTCGAATTCGGCGGAACGGATGATGGCGCAACCCGTTCGCGTCGAGGAACCTTGGCACGATCGGCGCGAGGAAATCGCGCTGCCTCGCGTCTGCCATCATTTCCCCGCCGGGAATCGTGCCCATGCCGCGTCGTGCCCGCCTGCGCCTTGCCGGAATTCCGCTTCACGTCGTTCAGCGCGGCAATAACCGGTTGCCGTGTTTCCTCGCGCCGGACGATTACCCGTATTTTCTCGACCACCTGATGCTCTTCGCGGATCGTTTCGGCTGCGCCGTCCATGCGTACGCGCTGATGACCAATCACGTTCATCTGCTGGTCACGCCGGGCGCCGACGGCGGCGTGTCAACGATGATGAAGCATCTCAGCCAGCGTTACGTCCAGCACGTCAATCGCGTGCATGGGCGAACCGGAACGCTGTGGGAAGGGCGGTACAAGTCGTGTTTCGTGCTCGACGAGACCTACGTGCTCACCTGCTACCGGTACATCGAGCTCAATCCCGTCCGGGCCGGTCTCGTCCTTCGTCCGGCGGATTACAAGTGGACGAGCTATCGCGCGAACGCGGAGGGATTCTGTTTCCCGCCAGTCGTGCCGCACGACGCGTATCTCGGCCTGGGGCGCAGCCGGGACGACCGTCTGCGAACGTACCGAGCGCTGGTCGCGGCGGGGCTGGAAGGCGCGTCGCTGCAGCACATCCGCGATGCCACAACGGGCAACGTCTCCCTCGGGACTCCAGCGGTGCTCACCGCAATCCAGAATCGGATCGGTCGTCGCATCACGCGAGGAAAGCCTGGACGGCCGCGGCGTCGCGAGGGGGCGCAAGCGACGACGGGCTGACCGGATTGCCGCCGCTTCAAACACCGACCCCGGAGCTCGACGGAAAACGTGGTACGTCCCGGTTTTTCGGGGTTGCGTCGCCGCCCGGCGACAGTTTTGGTCGCGATTTCGCGTGCAACCCATTGCGCGGCAAGGACTTTTTCTGGTCTACCCGGGGTGGGCACGTGCTATGATCGCCGCTCCGATCGACCCCGTCCGATCTTGTCCGCCGCCATCATTTCCGAAGTCGAGCCCGAAACCGCTGCCCAGGCGAGCACCGAACGCAAGCGTCTCGGCGAGATCCTGATCGAGCGCGGCAAGCTCGATCCCGCGAACCTCGAGCGGGCGCTGCGGCTGCAGGCGGAGAGCGGCGAGAAGATCGGCGCGCTCCTCGTCACGCTGGGCCTGTGCGCGCAGCGCGACGTCGCCGAGGCGCTCTCGGCGCAGCTCGGGGTCCCACTCATCGATACCGCGGGCTATCCCGAGTTTCCGATTCTCGAAGAGAGCATCTCGGTGCGCTTCCTGCGCGACGCCCACGCGCTGCCGGTGCGCGAGGACGAGGCGGAGGTCGCGCTTGCGATGGCCGACCCGACCGACGCGTACACGATCAGTGCGTTCCGGATGGTGACCGGCCGCACGGTGCGGCCGCTGGTGGCGATCCCGACCGAGCTCGACGCGGCGCTCGAGCGCCTCTACGGCAGCGGCAAGTCGGCGGTCGGGCAGCTCGTCGGCGCTGTCGAGGCGCGTCCGGACGAGCTCTCGCTCGATGCCGATGTCCAGCAGTTGAAGGACCTCGCGTCGGAAGCGCCGGTGATCCGCCTCGTGTCGCTGCTCATCACCAACGCGCTCGACATGCGCGCGTCCGACATCCACGTCGAGCCGTTCGAGAACCGGCTGATCGTGCGCTATCGGATCGACGGCGTGCTGCACGAGGTCGAGTCGCCGCCGAAGCGGCTCTCCGCGGCGGTGATCTCGCGCATCAAGATCATGGCGAACCTCGACATCGCCGAGCGCAGACTGCCGCAGGACGGGCGCATCCGCCTGCGCGTGCAGGGGAAGGAGATCGACCTGCGCGTCTCGACGGTGCCGACGATGCACGGCGAATCGGTGGTGATGCGAATCCTCGACAAGGGCGGCGTCGCGCTCGACTTCCAGCGTCTCGGCTTCGAGGACGACACACTGAAGCGCTTCCTCGACGCACTGATGCAGCCGCACGGCATCCTGCTCGTCACCGGTCCGACGGGCTCGGGCAAGACGACGACGCTCTACACGGCGCTCGACCGGCTCAATCAGCCCGACGTCAAGATCCTGACCGTCGAGGATCCGGTCGAGTACCAGATGGCGGGCATCAACCAGATCCAGGTGCGCCCGCAGATCGACCTCACGTTCGCGAATGCGCTGCGCTCGATCGTGCGGCAGGATCCGGACGTGATCATGATCGGCGAGATCCGCGACCTCGAAACGGCGCAGATCGCCGTGCAGTCGGCGCTGACCGGCCACATGGTGCTGTCGACCGTGCACACCAACGACGCACCGTCGACGGTGAACCGTCTGCTCGACATGGGCGTCGAGGATTATCTGCTCACGTCGACCGTCGTCGGCATCCTCGCGCAGCGCCTCGTGCGCACGCTGTGCCCGCAGTGCAAGGAGGCTTACACGGCGCTCCCCGAGATCGTCGCGCAGATGAACCTGACGCGCTACACGAAGGAACGCGAGATCACCCTGTGGCATGCGAAGGGATGCAACCACTGCGCGCAGACGGGCTATGTCGGGCGCATCGGCATCCTCGAAATGATGCCGATGACCGACGCGTTGCGCAGCCTCGTGATGAAGCACGCCACCGCGACCGAGCTTCGCGCCGAAGCGATCCGCGGCGGCATGGTCGCGATGTACGAGGACGGCATGAAGAAGGCGCTGAAGGGCGTCACGACGTTCGAGGAAGTGCTGCGCGCGACGCGCGAAGACTGATCGGATGCCGCTCTTCAGCTACCGCGCAGTCAGCACGAGCGGCGATGTCGCGAGTGGCGAGCTCGAAGCCGCGAACGAGGCCGAGATCGTCGATCGCCTGCGCGACCAGGGGCTGATGCCGATGCGGATCGCCGCGACGGCACTCGCCGGCGCCCCCGGCGCCGCGGCACGCGGCGCGGCGTCGCGGCCGGTTGCGCGGCTCTTTGCTCCGCGTCGCGTCACGCGCGACAACCTGCTGTCGATTACGCGCGAGCTCGCGACGCTGCTGCAGGCGGGGCTGCCACTCGACCGCGCGCTCGAGCTCCTGATCAATCTCGCGCCGAGCGCGCCGGTCGCAACGATGCTGCAGGGCATCCGCGACGAGGTGCGCGGCGGCCGTTCGCTGTCGCAGGCGCTCGATGCGCGGCGCGAGGTGTTCTCGCGCTTCTACGTCAACATCGTGCGCGCCGGAGAGGCCGGCGGCGCGCTCGCGACGGTGCTGAAGCGGCTCGCCGAGACGATGGATCGCAGCAAGGAGCTGCGCGAGTCGATCCGCTCGGCGCTCATCTACCCGACGATCCTCGTTGGCGTCGCGGTGATGTCGGTGATGATCCTGCTCGTGTTCGTCGTGCCGCAGTTCGAGTCGACGTTCGCACAGGCGGGCAAGGCGCTGCCGATCCCGACGCAGGTGGTGATCGTCGCAGGAACGTTCCTGCAGCACTGGTGGTGGGCGCTGATCCCGGCGATCATCCTGCTCGTCCTCTGGTTCCGCCGCCGCGGCCGCATTCCCGCAGTGCGGCGCTCGCGCGACGCGAAGCTTCTGCGCATGCCGCTCGTTGGCGACCTCCTCACGAAGCTCGAAGTGGCGCGCTTCGCGCGCACGCTGTCGACGCTGATCGGCAACGGCGTGACGCTCCTTGGCGCGCTCGCGATCGTCAAGGAAACGATGGGCAACCTGGTGCTGTCCGACGCGCTCGACGGCGTGATCGCCAGGCTACGCGAAGGCAAGGGCTTCGGCCGTCCGCTGGCCGACACCGGCCTCTATCCGCGCCTCGCGACGCAGATGATCCTCGTCGGCGAGGAGAGCGGGCGCCTCGAAGAGATGCTGACCCGCGTCGCCGACGTCTACGACCGCGAAGTTGCCGTCGGCACCAGGCGCTTCCTCGCCGTGCTCGAGCCGGTGCTGATCCTCGGCCTGGCCGTGCTGGTCGGCGGCATCGTGTTCTCGGTGCTGCTCGGCGTCATGGGCATGAACGAACTCGCGGTCTGATTTCTGTCTAATCACGCTCGGCCGCGCGCGGCGATGGCGCGCCTGCGCTCTATCGAAAGGCGAACACGATGACATTGCGTCCACGCGCGACGATGCCGGTTCCGGCCCGGCGCTCCCTTCGCGAACGCGGGATGACGCTGATCGAGATCCTGGTCGTGCTCACGCTGATCGGCGTCGTGCTCGGCCTCGTCGGCAGCAATTACCTCGGCAAGAGCGAGCAGGCGAAGGCCAAGGCGACGAAGATCGAAATCGAGCAGATCGGCCAGGCGCTCGATCTCTTCAAGCTCGAGATCGGCCGCTATCCGACGTCGCAGGAGGGGTTGCAGGCCCTGGTGACTGCGCCGGCCGGGGTCTCCAACTGGGCCGGCCCCTACTGGAAGAAGAACTCGGTGCCCAGGGATCCCTGGGGTCACGACTACGTCTATCAGTCGCCCGGCACCCACGGCGATTACGACATTCTGTCCTACGGCGCCGACGGCAAGGAAGGCGGCGACGGTGTGAACAAGGACATCACGAGTTGGGACGCGAACACGCAATAGCGGCTCGCGTTTGCGCGCGCCGAACGCGATCGATCGCGCGGGCGCAGATGAGCGCGCGCGTGCGGATCGGCGCCCGCGTACGGATGAGCGTGCGCGTGCGCGGTTTCACGCTGCTCGAGATCCTGATCGTCCTGGTCCTGATGGCGATCATCACCGCGACGGTGTTCCCGATGCTCGGCGGTCCGGTATCGACCTCGGAGCTGCGCGGCTCGGCACGCGCACTCGCCGCGGGATTGCGGCTCGCGCGGAGCGAAGCGCTGTCGCAGCGGCGCGAGACCTTCCTCACACTCGACGTCGCCAACCGGCGTTTTCGCGTCGATCGCGATCCGCACGTGCATGCGCTCCCCAGGAAGGTCGAGTTGAAGCTCTTCACCGCGCAGAACGACCTCGTCGACGGCAGCGTCGGCGCGATCCGCTTCTATCCGGACGGCGGCAGCAACGGCGGGCGCATCACGATCGCTGCGGGTGAGCGCAAATTCGACGTCGACGTCGACTGGCTGACCGGGCGCGTCGCGATTCTCGAATGATGACGCGTCATCGCGCGACCGCCGGCTTCTCGCTCCTCGAAGTGCTGGTCGCCTTCGTGATCCTCGCGCTCGTCGTCACCGCGCTCTTCCGCCTGTACGGCGGCGCGATGAACAACGCGTCGGCGGCGGACGACTGGACGCGCGCGCTCCTCGTCGCGCAGAGCCGGCTCGAGCTCGCCGCGGCGACCGATCCGCTGCGCGAGCGCACCGACTCGGGGAGCGAGGACGGCGGGCGCATCAGCTGGACCAGCACCGTCGCCGCGTGGGTGCCCCCCGATGCCGATCCCGACCTCGTGCAGGCGTCGCAGACGATGCCGACACGCCTCTACCGGATCAGCGTCGTCGTCAATTTTCCGGGCGCCGGCGAGCATACGCGCAGCGTGTCGCTGTCGACGGTGAGGATCGGCGCGAGGAATCCCGCGTGACCACAACGCCCGCGCATTGTCGAGGCATCGCGGCCCGCGGTCGGCGCAGCGCCGGCTTCACGCTCCTCGAGCTCACGATCGCGCTCGTGCTGCTGGCACTCCTTTCCGCCGTGCTCTTCGGTTCGCTCAAGCTCGCCGGCCAGAGCAGCAGTCGCGGCGAAGCGAAGGCCGACGCGACGTCGTCGATGCGGCTGGCCGAGGAGTTCCTGCGCACGAACCTCGAAGCACAGCATCCGCTGCGGATGCGCAGGATGTCGCAGTTTCCGCTGCTCTTCACCGGCACGGCCGACGAGCTCGTCTATGCATCGGAGCTGCCGGCGCGCGTCGCTGCCGGCGGCGTGTGGCTCTTCCGTCTGCGCGTGCTCGGCGACGACCCGAAGAGCCCGCTCGTGCTCGAACGCACGGTGCCCGACGTCGCGGCGGACGCGATGCCCGAATTCCACGAGGCCGACCGCTCGGTGCTCGCCGACGGCATCGCGAAGATCACGATCGGCTACTACGGACGCGACCCCGGCGCGCTCGCGAACGCCACCGAGCCGACCTGGCGCGACCACTGGGACGACCCGCAGCGGCTGCCACTCCTCATTCGCGTCGACGTGACGCCGCTCCACGGTGATCCATGGCCGCGCCTCGTCGTCACGCCGCGCGAGGCTCCCGAGGCGGGGTGCCGCGCGTGGAACACGCAGGCCGGCATCTGCGTCGGAGTGTGACGTGACCATCGCTCGCCCGATTCGCGTCACCGCCCGCGCTGCACTGCGCCACTACGCTGCACCGCGCCGCCGCCCTGCGCCGCGCCGCCGCGCTGCGCCGCGCCGCCAGTCGGGCATCGCGCTCATCATGGCGCTGTGGCTCACCGTGCTCCTCACGGCGATCGCGAGCGGCTTCGTCTTCAGCATGCGCACCGACGCGCTCTCGGCGCGCAATGCAATCTCGCTCGCACAGGCGCAGGAGGTCGCCGATGGCGCGGTCATGCGCACCGCATTCGAGCTGATGCGGCCCACGATGGCCGCGTCGTGGAAGCCCGACGGCACCGTCCATCGCTGGACCGACGGCAACGCGTCGGTGACCGTCGTTGCCGTGGACGAGGGTTCACGCATCGACATCAACGCTGCACCCGATCCGCTGATCAAGAGCCTTCTGATGCAGGTCGGAGGCATGGACGATGCCTCGGCATCGGCGCTCGTCGATGCGATCGCCGACTGGCGCGACCCCGATGACCTGCGTCGTCCGAACGGCGCCGAGGCGACCGACTACAAGGCGGCGCATTTGAACTACGGCCCCGCGAACGCGCCGTTCGAGACCGTCGGCGAGGTCTCGCGCGTGCTCGGCATGACCCCCGCGGTGTTCGCGCGCATTCGCGACGCGATCACCGTCTACTCGCACCTGCCGGGGGTCGACACGGCGACCGCGGGAAGGGCGGTTCTGCTCGCGCTTCCCGGTGCGACGCCCGACGTCGTCGACGCGTTCATCGCGCAGCGGGCGGACGCGCTCGCGCAGGGCCTGCCGCCACCGCGGTTTCCACTGGCGCAGGGTTACGCGGGCGGTGCGCCTTCGGTGTGGCGGATCCACGCACAGGCGACGCTGACCGATGGTGTAACCTTCGCCCGCGACGCCGTCCTGCGTCGATCGCCGGATCCGCGCCAGCCGCCGATCACGCTCGCATGGGACGTGGCGCCCGCGGCTGCGCCGCCCGCCACGCAACAGCTCGCGCTCCGATGACGATGGCTGCCACTGCTTCGACCCTGTCGACCACGATACAGCGCTCGCGCGATCTCGCACGCCGCGCGGGGCTCGCCGGCTTCTGGTCGTGGTGGGGCCGCGAGCTGTGGTCGTGGGTCCCGGCACCGGTGCGCAGTGCCGTCGCACGTCGCGCGACGCGACCGGTGCTCGCGTTCGACGATGCAGTGGCAACCCTCTGGCAACCTGCCGCAGGTGGCGCGCTGCGCATGGTCGAGACGGCGCGCATTGCGCTCGACGGTGACGCGGTTGCGGTCGGCGCCGAAGGTCGCGCGGCGATCGGCGCGGTCGCGCGCGGCATGTCGCGTCCGCGCGTCGTCGTGGCTGTTCCCGCACTATCGGCGCTGCGCAAGGTGTTGACGCTGCCCGACGCGCTCGAAGAGAACCTGCGCCAGGCGCTTGCCTACGATCTCGATCGCCACACGCCGTTCCAGGCGGCCGATCTCTATTTCGACGCTGTCGTGACCGGCCGCGATGCGCCGCGGCGGACGATTCAGGTCGAGCTCGTCGCCGCGCGCAGAAACATCGTCGACCCGTTGATCGCGCGTGCGGAGGAGTTCGGCGCCGAAGTCGCGGCGGTGACCGTTGACGCGCCTGAGCGCGCGGCGTGGTCGAAGATCGACCTCCTTCCCGACGAGCGCCGCGCTTCGCGCCACCCGTGGGCGCGCTGGCAGGTGCTCGTTCCGGCGCTCGTTCTCGTCGTGCTCGCACTCACGGCGCTGATCCTGCCGGTGTGGCAGAAGCGCGGCGAGGCGATCGCGCTGATCCGAGTCACCGAAGCGGCGCGCCATCGCGCGGAAGCGACCGATGCGCTTCGCAGCGAGCTCGAGCGCAAGGTCGCCGAGTACAACTTCCCGCTCGCGCGCAAGTACGAGTTTCCGGGGACGGTCCAGCTCGTCAACGACGTGACGCACATTCTTCCCGACGATACCTGGCTCACGCAGCTCGAGTATCACGCCGGGCGCGGCAAGGACACGACGCACACGGTCGCGCTGCGCGGTGAATCAGCGAATGCAGGAAAGCTCGTCGCGCTCCTGCAGGACTCGAAGCTCTTCACGCAGGCAGCGCCGCGCTCGCCGATCACCAAGATCCAGCCGGGGCCCGGTGAGATCTTCGACATCGGTGCGCAGGTCGAGCACTACGCAGCACCGAAGCCCGCGTCGATCGACCTGTCCGCGCCGCCGCCGGTGCTGCCGCGGCCCGTCGTCGTGCCGCGTCCGGCCGCGACGCAACCGCCGGTACCGATGCCCGTATCGCCGCCTGCGCAGCCGCAGCCGCCGGCATCCACACAACCGCAGGCGCCAGCACAATCACAGCCGCCCACACAACCGCCGGCATCGCCGCCCGCCCAGCCGCAGACGCCGCCGGCACCTGCTGCCGCTCCCGCACCGTCGGGCTTCGGCCCGTTCCCGTCCTCGCCAGTTCCGCATCCGCGCGGATCGGGGCGACAGCCATGATTCCGGCGATCCTGCACAAGCTCTCGCCGCCGCGCCGGCACGCGCTCGCGCTCGGGCTCTTCGTCGCGGCGGCGATCATCGTGCTGGCGCTCGTGCTGGGCCCGGTGATCTGGCTCTCGCGGCACTACGATCGCGCGATCGCCGACACGTCGAGCCGCCTCACCGTCTACGAGCGCATCGCCGCGCAGGCGCCCGAGTACCGCAAGGCGCTGACCGCGATGGACCACCGCAGCGGGCGGCGCTTCTATCTCACCAACACGGCGGCGAACCTCGCCGGCGCCGAGATGCAGGAGCTCGTCAAGGCGGCGATCGAATCGAACGGCGGGCGCATCACCACGAGCCAGAACGTTGCACCGCGCGACGACGGGCGCTTCCGCGAGATCGTCGTCAGCGTGCAGTTCTTCGCGACGACGGCCAACCTGCAGAAGATCCTGATGGCGATCGAGACCCATCAGCCGTACCTGATCGTCGACAACCTGACGATTCGGCCGCTCAACGCATTTCGCGGCTTCAAGCCGGGCCCGGGACAGGAGCCCGAGCTCAACGTCCAGCTCGAAGTCGGCGGCTGGACGTTTCCGGAACCCGTGAAGGCGCAGCAGCCAGCACCGAAATCGGCAGCGGCGGATGACAAACCGGCGATCCGCGACGCGAAATCGGCCGCAGCCACCGCAAAGCGGGGTGCGACGTGATCGCGCGGGAGAGATCGCCGTGAACGGCCTCGGCTCGATCCGCGGCACGCTCGTGTGGGTGATCGCGTTCGCGATCGTGCTCGCGATTCTCGGCTTCGAGACCGGCTGGGGCGACGGCCTCAGCCTGCCGGTCCCGGTTCCCGCGGCATCGAAGCCGAAGCCGGTCGACGTCGCGCTGATGCCCGAATACCGGATCGCCGGCGGCCTCGATGCACGCAAGGAGACGGTCGAGCGCGTGCTCTTCAATCCGACGCGTCGCCCGGCGCCGCCGGCCATCGCGGAAGCCGGGGGTGCGAACGCGAAGCTCGACAAGGGTCAGTACGTGCTGACCGGCACGACAATCGACGGCCAGGTCGCCGCTGCGGTACTGAAGGAAGTGAAGACCGGCAAATCGCACGTGGTGAAGAAGGGCGAGAAGATCGGCGATCTGACGGTCGCCGAGGTGACGCCGGAGAAGGTGCGGCTGAAGCTCGGCG
>DASVGI010000025.1:0-26398 GCA_036379595.1 Casimicrobiaceae bacterium
GGCAGCGCGCCTGCAATCCGCCGCAGCGCGCCTGCGACGCGCGCTGGCGCACCTGCAACCGGTGGCGGCCTATTCGATCAAGGCCGGCGCCAGCGCTTCAGGCGCGGCGGAGGCTTCTGCGCACCGCAACGGGAGCCACACGGTGAAGCGGCTGCCGTGCCCGACGTCGCTCGCGACATCGATGCGCCCGCCGTGCTTGCGCACGATCGAGCTCGCGATCGACAGACCGAGGCCGGCACCCTGCCCGGCCGGCCGCGTGGTGAAGAACGGCTCGAAGATCCGCGACAGATTGCCGGGGCGGATGCCGCATCCGGTGTCCTCGACGCGCACCCACGCTTCGGCGTCGTCGGTCCCGGTCGCGATGGTGATCGTTCCGTTGCTCTCGATCGACTGTCCGGCATTGACGAGCAGGTTGACGAACACCTGCGACAAGCGCGCCGGCAGGCACTCGATCTCGGGCACTTCGCCGTATTCGCGCTCGATCGTTGCCTTGTATTTGACGTCGCCGCGAATCGCGTCGACTGCCCGATCGAGCGCGCGATGCAGATCGATCGACTCCCACGCGTCGTCGGGCGCGTTGGGCGAGACCTGGCGCAGGTCCTGCACGATGCGCTTGACGCGCAGCAGTCCTTCGCGCGACTCGTCGAGGAGCGAGTCGATGTCTTCGCGCAGGAACTCGACGTCGATGCCCGAGCGCAGCGACCGCGCGCGCTCGAACGACGCGCTCGCGGGCTTGCCCACCCCGTCGTCGGCTGCCACGTACGCGGCGAGCAGCGAGAAGACCCGCGCGAGATAGGATTCGAGTGAAGCGAGGTTCGATTGCACGACGTCGAGCGGGCGATTGATCTCGCGCGCAACACCTTCGGAAAGCTGGCCGATCGACGCGAGATGCTGCGACTGCAGTGCCTGGGTCTGCGCGTCTTCGAGGAGCTCGTTCAGCCGCTTCATCGTCGCGTTCAACGTCGACAGCTCGACGATCCGGCTTTCGCGCTCGACGTGCATGCGGTGGTTGGCGACCGCCACGGCGACGAGCCTGGTCAGCGGCTGGCCGCGATCGAGGTCCTGCACCGTGTAGCGCGGCCGGTCGGCGGTGCGACTGACCGCCAGCGCGCCGATGATCCGCCCTCCCGCCGTCAACGGCCAGCACATTGCCGACTGACGCGGCGACTCGTCATCGCCCTCGCCGCCATGCGGCAGACCGGTTTGCGCAGCGTCGCCGTTCGCAAGCACCGGCTGGCCGGTCGCGACAACGTGCCCATACAGTCCCGTACCGCGCGGCAGCGGAGTGCCGATCCAGCCCGGCGGAACGTTGGTTCCCGCGGCGAGCTCGAGCTGATCGCTGCTGCTGTCGGCGGCCAGTGCGATCGAACCGCTCTGTGCATCGAGTCCGCGCACGATGTGATCGAGGATGTCCTGCAAGGCTCGTTGCGGATGGGCGCCGTTCGCGGTGCGCAGCCCGAGCTCGAAGAGATCGACGATCCAGTTGAAGGTGTTGTGTCCGTTGTCCATGGCGTATTGGGGAATTGAGCAGCGGTCGCAGCGCCGCGCGCCGGCAGCGTGCCGACGACCATCCTGCGTCGGTTGCGCCGGCGCACGGCGTGCGTTCCGGGTGTCTTCCGCTGCAACCGATCGAGCAACCGGCGTGCCAAGTGAACGGCGGATCGCCGTGCGCCGACGATCGTCATCTTTCGGCGCTGCTGCAGCGTGTCGGGCTGTGGCCACGGGCTGTCGCACACAGATTTGCTACCATCGCGCGCACGACGAGCCACGACCCTCGACCGGCCCGCTTTTGCTCGAGTCGTCCGGCTTGCCCGCCCCCACGCCTCGCTGGAGACAGCATGTCCCGAACCCTTCTCCCCGCCGCGGTGCTCGCGTTCGCGACACTTGCCGGCGCCGGCACCGTCGCAGTGCCGGTTGCCTCCGCACAAACGATCCGACTCGGCGAGATCAACGAATACAAGCAGTTTCCGGCGTTTCTCGCGCCGTACCGCAAGGGGATGCAGCTTGCCGTCGACGAGATCAACGCGAAGGGCGGCGTGCTCGGACGGAAGCTCGAGATCGTCTCGCGCGACGACAACGGCGTGCCCGGCGATGCGGTGCGTGCCGCCGAGGAGCTCACGACGCGCGAGCACGTTGCGTTGCTGATGGGGACCTTCGCGTCGAATGTCGGACTCGCCGTCGCGGATTTCGCACGCCAGCGGAAGGTGCTGTTCATCGCTGCCGAGCCGCTCACCGACAAGCTCGTCTGGCAGGACGGCAACGCGTACACGTGGCGCCTGCGCGCATCGACATACATGCAGACAGCGATGCTCGTGCCGGACGCGGTGAAGACCGGGAAGAAGCGCTGGGCGATCGTCTACCCGAACTACGAATATGGCCAGGCCGCGACCGAAACCTTCAAGCAGCAGATGATCGCTCGCGCGGGCGGCGGCCTCGAGTTCGTCGAGCAGCCGGTGCCGCTCGGCAAGATCGACGCCGGCGCCGTCGTGCAGGCGCTCGTCGACGATCATCCCGAAGCGATCTTTTCGTCGCTCTTCGGCCCCGACCTCGCCCGCTTCGTGCGCGAGGGTGAATTGCGCGGCCTCTTCAAGGGCCGGCCGGTGTTCGATCTTCTCGGCGGCGAGCCCGAGTACCTCGATCCGCTGAAGGACGAGGCGCCCGTCGGCTGGTACGTCACCGGGTATCCGTGGTACGCGATCGACACGCCGGAGCACCGCGCGTTCCTCGACGCGTATCGGGCGAAGTTCGACGACTATCCGCGCTTAGGCTCGGTCGTCGGCTACAGCACGGTGAAGACCGCTGCCGCGGCGCTCGCGCGCGCGCACTCGACCGACACGGCGAAGCTCGTCGCTGCGATGGCGAACCTCCACGTGGCGACGCCGTTCGGCGAAGTCACGTTCCGCGCGATCGACCACCAGTCGACGATGGGCGCGTTCGTCGGACGCCTTGCGGTTCGTGACGGCAAGGGTGTGATGGTCGATTTCCATTACGCCGACGGCAAGGATTACCTGCCGCCCGACGCCGTCGTGCAGCGCCTGCGTCCGGCCGCGCGCTGATGGCGCTGAGGTGTCGTTCGCGTCGCTCGCAGTCCAGCTGCTAAACGGCCTCGCGTCGGCGGCATCGCTGTTCCTCGTCGCGGCGGGCCTCACGCTGATCTTCGGCGTGACGCGGATCGTCAACTTCGCGCATGGCTCGTTCTTCATGCTCGGCGCCTACGTCGCCTGGTCGGCGGGTCACGCGCTCGCGACGTTTCTTCCAGCTTCGCCCGCGGCGTTCTGGCTTGCGCTGATTGCCGCCGGCGTCGTCGTCGCAGCGCTCGGTGCGGCGATCGAGGTGCTGATCCTGAAGCGGATCTACACCGCACCCGAGCTCCTGCAGCTCACCGCCACGTTCGGCGTGCTCCTGATCGTCGGCGACGCGGCGCTCGCGATCTGGGGGCCGGAAGATCGTCTCGGTCCCCGCGTGCCGGGTTGGAGCGGCGTGGTTCCGGTACTTGGCTACTCGGTGCCGAGCTACGAGCTCCTGCTGATCGCGATTGCGGTCGCGATCTTCGTTGCGCTGACGCTGCTCCTGCGGCGCACGCGCTTTGGCGTGCTGGTCCGCGCCGCCGCGGAGAACCGCGAGCTCGCGGGGGCGCTCGGTGTCGACCAGGCGACGCTCTACACCGCGGTGTTCGCGCTCGGCTCGTTTCTCGCCGGCATCGCCGGCGCGCTGGCGCTTCCACGCGAACCCGCCATCCTCGGCATGGACCTCGCGGTGATCGCCGATGCGTTCGTCGTCACCGTGCTGGGCGGGCTGGGGTCGATCCCCGGCGCGTTCGTCGCGGCGCTCGCGATCGGCGTCACCAAGGCACTGTGCATTGCCGCCGGGACGGTCGAGATCGGGGGCTTCGCGCTCGCGCTGCCGCGCCTCACCCGGGTGATCGAGTTCGTCGTGATGGCGCTGGTGCTGCTGGTGCGTCCTGCCGGACTGTTCGGCGTCGCGACCGCAACGGTGGCGCCATCCCCGCGCGAGCAGCGCAGGCTTGCGCCGATCGGGCGCGTGCACCTGTGGACGGCGATCGTCGTCGCAATTGCCGCGGTCGTGCTGCCAATTGCCGCCGGCACGTACGCTGCGGTCGTTGCGACCGACATCCTGATCGCCGCGCTCTTCACCGCGAGCCTGCAGTTGTTGACCGGCAGCGGCGGCATGGCTTCGTTCGGCCACGCCGCGTGGTTCGGCATCGGAGCGTATGCGGCAGCGAGGGTCGCGCTCGCGGGCTATCCGTTCGGCGCGGCGGTCGTCGCAGCACCCCTTGCCGCCGGCCTCGTCGCGGCCGCCTTCGCCGCTGTTTCGTCGCGCGTCTCGGGCATCCACTTCGCGATGCTGACGCTCGCGTTCGCGCAGATCCTGTGGTCGGCGGCGATCGACTGGGAGTCGGTGACCGGGGGATCGAACGGACTGATCGGCGTCTGGCCGCCGTCCGCGCTCGCTGAGCCTTCCCACTACTACGCACTGGTGCTCGCGCTCTGCGCCGCCGCGCTCGCCGCGCTCGTCGCGATCGCCTTCACGCCGTTCGGCTACGCGCTGCGCGCATCGCGCGACGCACCGTTGCGCGCGCGCGCCTGCGGCATCGCGGTCGGGGCGCGCCGTCGCGAAGCGATCTGGCTTTCGGCCGCGTTTGCCGGCCTCGCCGGCGCTCTGTACGCGTTTTCGAAAGGCGGCGTCGGGCCTGATTCGCTCGCGATCCCGCGCTCGGTCGACGCGCTGGTGATGCTGCTCCTCGGCGGCCTCTCCGCGGTGTTCGGGCCGCTCGCCGGCGCTGCCGCATTGACCTGGCTGCAGGACACGCTCGCGCGCTCGACCGAGTACTGGCACGCGGCGACCGGTGTTGCGATCCTCATTCTAGTGCTCGCCTTCCCGGATGGCATCGCGACGCTCGGGCGCCTCGCGCATCTCGTGCGCGCACGCCACCGACCCAAGGCACCGGGTACGCCGACGTGAGCCGCATCCCATGAGCCGCATACCGTGAGCCGCATCCTCGAAGTTCGCGGAATCACGCGTCGCTTCGGCGGCGTGACGGCGTTGCGCGCGGTCAGCTTCGCCGTCAGCGAGGGCGAGGTCGTCGCGATGATCGGACCGAACGGCGCCGGCAAGACCACCTGCTTCAACGTGATCGACGGCACGCTCCGTCCGGACGCGGGCGACGTCCGCTTTGCCGGCGAGCGCATCACCCGACTGGCCCCGGAGGTGATCGCGCGGCGCGGGATCGGCAGGACGTTCCAGGTCGCGTCGACGTTCGGCTCGCTCACCGTTCGCGAGAGCATCGCGGTGGCACTTGCCGCGCACGAAGGCCGTGACCGGCGGTTCGTCGCACGGCCGCTCGCGACACACTCGGCAGCGATCGACGCGCTCATAACGCGCACCGGCATCGCGCGGCTCGCCGATCAGGTGTGCGCAACGCTCGCCTGGGGCGACGCGAAGCGGGTCGAGCTCGCCCTCGCGCACGCGATCTCGCCGCGCCTGATGCTGATGGACGAGCCCACCGCCGGGCTCGACCCCGACGCGCGTCGCGCGCTGATGCACGAGGCGAGTGCTCTCGCCCGTCGCGACGGCGTCGCCGTGCTGTTCACCGAGCACGACATGGACGTGGTGTTCGGCTTTGCCGAGCGCATCCTCGTGCTGAATCGCGGCGTCGTCATTGCCGACGGTCCACCGGCTGAGATTCGCGCGAGCGCCGAAGTCGCCGAGGCGTACCTCGGCACCCCGGTACCCCGGCACCCCGGTTGACAGCCTGCGGAGGTCGCCTAGTATGGAGCCTCCGCCGGACCGCTGAACCCGATTGCGCAATGCCTCCCCGTTTCGACTACGAGCCCCTCACGCCGACCGCGTTCCTCGAACGCGCGGGCACCGTCTTCGCCGATCGGGTCGCGGTCGTCGAAGGTGCCACTCGATTCACCTGGGCCGAGTTTCGTGAATACTGCCTCAAGTTCGCCGGCGCGCTCCATCGCGCCGGCATCGCACCCGGCGATCGGGTCGCCGTGCTCGCGCCGAATACGCGGACGCTCCTCGCCGCGCACTACGCGGTGCCGTGGGCCGGCGCGGTACTGGTAGCGCTCAACTCGCGGATCACCGCCAACGACGTCGCGTGGATCCTCGATCACAGCGGTGCGCGGCTTCTCGTTCACGACGCGACGTTCGCAGCCACTGCCACCGAAGCCGTCGCGAAGGCCCGCGCGAAGGTCGAGACGTGGCAGGCGGGCGGCGATGCCGACTCGATCGAGGCGAGGATCGCGGCTGCGCCGGTCTTTCGCTACCCGGTCGACGACGAGCGCGCGATGCTCGCGATCGATTACACGAGCGGCACCACGGGTCCTCCGAAAGGCGTCATGTACCACCACCGCGGAGCGTATCTGCAGGCGCTCGCGATGGCGCTTCAGATGCGCCTCGACAGCGATTCGGTCTACCTGTGGACGCTGCCGATGTTCCACTGCAACGGCTGGTGCTTCCCGTGGGCCGTCACGGCCGCGGGGGCGCAGCACGTCTGCCTGCCGCGCGTCGACGCGGCATCGATCTGGCGCCATCTCGATCAATCCGGCGTGACGCATTTTTGCGCCGCGCCAACGCTGCTCGCGATGGCGGTATGGGATCCCGACGCGCATCCGCTCGGGCGACCGGTGAAGATCGCGACCGGCGGCGCGCCGCCGACGCCCGCGCTCCTCGAGCGGCTTGCGACGCTCGGCATGGACATCACCCATCTCTACGGCCTCACCGAGACCTACGGGCCGAGCGTGATCTGCGATTGGAAGAGCGAGTGGAACGCGCTGCCGCTTGCCGAGCAGGCGAAGATCAAGGCGCGCCAGGGCGTTGCCAACGTGATCGGCGAGCCGCTGCGCATCGTCGATGCCAATGGCGCCGACGTTCCGGCCGACGCGAACACGATGGGCGAGATCGCGATCCGCGGCAACAACGTGATGCTCGGCTACTACCGGAACCCCGAAGCGACGCAGGCGGCGTGCCCCGACGGCTGGTTTCGCACCGGCGACCTCGGCGTCATGCATCCCGACCACTACATCGAGCTGCGCGACCGCGCCAAGGACATCATCATCTCGGGCGGCGAGAACATCGCGTCGGTCGAGGTCGAGCAGGCGATCACCAGCCACCCTGCGGTGCTCGAAGTCGGTGTCGTCGCCGGGCCGGACGAGAAATGGGGCGAGATTCCGGTCGCGTGGGTCGCGCTGAAGGACGGCGCGTCCGTCACCGAGCGCGAGCTGATCGACCACGTCCGTGCGTGCATCGCGCATTTCAAGGCGCCTCGGCGAGTGATCTTCGGCCCGCTGCCGAAGACCTCGACCGGCAAGATCCAGAAGAACGTGCTCCGCGACCGCCTGCGCAACCCCACGCCACCGGCGTAACGCTACCGGCTCCTCACTTTTCCCTCACTCCTCACTGCTCGCCCCTCTCTCCTCGATCCCCACTCCTCGCTCCCAGCCGTGATCTCCTTTGAACCGTCGCCCGACCACGCCGAGCTCGCGCGTCGCGTGCGGCGCGTCATCGCCGAGAGCGTGATTCCGCTCGAAAGCGATGCGCGGCGCGGTCCGCACGGGCCGACCGAGGAGCTGCGGTGCGAGCTGCAGGCGCGTGCGCGCGAGGCGGGCCTTCTCGCCCCGCAGGTTGGGCGCGAATACGGCGGGCTCGCGCTGACGCACGTCGGCCGCGCGATCGTCTTCGAGGAGGCGGGATACTCGCTGCTCGGTCCGCTCGCGCTCAACATTGCCGCGCCCGACGAAGGGAACATGCATCTCCTCGAAGCGATCGCCGGGGGGGCGCACCGCGAGCGCTGGCTCGCGCCGCTCGCGGCCGGCGCGATCCGCTCGTGCTTCTGCATGACCGAGCCGCCGCCCGGCGCCGGCTCGGACCCGTCGATGCTCGCGACGCGCGCGGTGCGCGACGGCAGCGGCTACCGAATCGACGGGCGCAAGTGGTTCATCACCGGTGCCGACGGCGCCGCGTTCGCGATCATCATGGCCGACCTCGAAGGCGCGGGGCCGACGATGTTCGTTGCCGACATGACGTGCCCGGGCATCGTCGTCGAGCGACGGATGTGGAGCCTCGACACGTGCTTTCCCGGCGGTCACGGTGTCGTGCGCTTCGAGCACCTGTTCGTCCCCGCCGACGGTCTCCTCGGAGCGGAAGGCGAAGGCTATCGCTACGCGCAGGTGCGCCTCTCGCCGGCGCGCCTCACCCATTGCATGAGGTGGCTCGGCGCGGCGAGGCGCGCGCACGACATCGCGACCGATTACGCGCGCCGGCGCGAGGCGTTCGGACGGACACTCGGCCAGCACGAGGCCGTGGGCTTCATGCTCGCCGACAACGACATCGATCTTCATGTCGCGCGGCTCGCGATCTGGCACTGCGCGTCGGTGCTCGACGGCGGCAGTCTCGGGCTCGCCGAGTCGAGCCGCGCCAAGGTCATCGTCTCCGAGGCCGTCGGGCGCGTTGCCGATCGCGCCGTGCAGGTGCTCGGCGGCCAGGGCGTCACCGGCGAGACCGAGGTCGCGCGCATCTACGCCGACCTGCGCGCGTTCCGCATCTACGACGGTCCGTCCGAAGTGCATCGCTACAGCCTCGCGAAGCGCGCACTGCGTGCAGCGTCGACGACACCTTCGTCGTGATCGCGGTGGCGACGGGCTGCGTCATGGCGCCGGAGACGAGCAGGCAGGCCGCCGTCGCCGGGTGGCTCGCGCGCACGATGGGGGCCAACGCCGCTCGCATCAGCGCCTGGTCGCGGCTCTCGGGCGGAGCGATCCAGAGCAACATCGCGCTCGACGTCGAGGTTGACGGCGGCGGATATTCGGGCTCGCATCGGCTCGTTCTGCGCACCGATGCGGCGACCGCGGTCGCGGCGAGCCTCGATCGCGCGCGCGAGTTCACCGTCCTGCGCGCGGCATGGGAAGCCGGCGTGCGCGCACCGGAGCCCCTCTTCCTGTGCGAGGACAAGACGATTCTCGGGACGAAATTCTTCGTCATGCGGCGCCTGCCCGGCATCGCCGCAGGTCGGCGCGTCGTCCGCGACGTGGCACTCGTTCCCGACCGCGACGCGCTCGCCTTCGAGCTCGGCGAGAATCTGGCGCGAATCCACGCGCTAACCTGGCCGCACGCCGCGCTCGGCGCGATCGACGCACCAGCCGGCGATCATGCGCGGGCAGCGATCGCCGAGTACCGCAGCTTCCTCGACGTCATGGACGACGCGCATCCGGCGATCGAATGGGGTCTGCGCTGGTGCGAGCTCCATGCACCGGCGGCAGCCCGGACGACGCTGATTCATCGCGACTACCGGACCGGCAACTACCTCGTCGATCACGGCCACCTCGCCGGCATCCTCGACTGGGAATTCGCCGGCTGGGGCGATCCGCGCGAGGACGTCGGCTGGTTCAGCGCACGCTGCTGGCGCTTCGGCGCGTTCGACCGCGAGGCGGGCGGCGTCGCGTCGATCGAGCCGTTCCTGCGCGGCTACGAGGCCGGCGGCGGCGCGGCGCCCTCGCGCGACGAGCTCACGTACTGGCAGATGATGGCGCATCTGCGCTGGGCGGTGATTGCGCTGCAGCAGTCGCGGCGCCATCTCGTCGGCGGCGAGCGCTCGCTCGAGCTCGCGCTCACCGGACGCATCGTTCACGAGCTCGAATACGAGATCGTGCACCTGACCGCGTTGCCGATCCGGGGATCGATGGCGAACGCCGCGCAGGCTGCGCGCAAAGAAGCGACGCCGGCGCGTGACGCGGCAACCGCGGACATCGCCGATGCCGGCGAGCTCCTCGCGAGTGCCGGCGAGACGCTCGAGCGCGACGTGCTCCGTTCAGCTTCGTCGGAGCTTCGCTATCCGTTGCTGATGGTCGCGCGCGCGATCGCGATCGCATCGCGCGAGCAACGTCTCGGGCCCGCCGCAGCGGCAGCCGAAGCTGCGCGACTCGCGCAGCTCCTCGCCGAAGCCGGCATGGCGAGCGTACGCGACCGGCCGATCGCGCGCCACGCGCTCGCGCAGGCGATTCGCGCCGGGGCCTTCGACAGCGGGCCGCGCCGTGACGCGCTCGCCGCACACCTCGCCGAGACCGTGCGACGGGATGTCGCAATCTCGAACCCGGCGGTATTGAGCGAGGCAACGTGAGCGAGCTTCTGACGCTCGACGGGCAGGTGGCGCTCGTCACCGGCGCGAACGGCGGGCTCGGCAGCCACTTCGCGCGCACGCTCGCGCGCGCCGGTGCGGCGGTCGCGCTCACCGCGCGGCGTCGGGAGTCGCTGTCGGCGCTCGCGCGCGAGATCGAAAGTGGCGGCGGACGGGTAATCCCGGTTGCACTCGACGTCACACTGCCCGATGACGCACGGCGAGCGATCGACGAGGCTGCCGCGGCGCTCGGTCCGGTCACCGTCGTCGTCAACAACGCGGGCGTGGCGATCACGAAGCCGCTCCTCGATCACACCGACGACGACTGGCGGCAGGTGATCGGCGTGAACCTCGACGGCGCATGGCGCGTCGCGCAGGCTGCCGCGCGCCACATGGTCGCGCACGGGCGCGGCGGGAGCATCGTCAACATCGCGTCGGTGCTCGGGCTGCGCGTCACCGCGCAGGTGCCGAGCTACGCGGCGTCGAAAGCCGGATTGATCCATCTGACGCGCGCGATGGCCGTCGAGCTCGCGCGCCACCGGATTCGCGTCAATGCGCTCGCTCCCGGGTACATCGAAACGGCAATCAACCGGGGCTTCTTCGCGTCCGAAGCGGGACAGGCGATGGTGAAGCGTATCCCGCAGCGGCGACTCGGGAAGCACGAGGACCTCGATGGTGCGCTGCTGCTACTCGCCTCCGACGCCGGTGCGTATATCACCGGCAGCGTGCTCGCGGTCGACGGCGGTCATCACGTCAGCAGCCTCTGAAAGATCACGTCAGCAGCCTCTGCAAGCCGTCGGCGAGATCGGCGATCAGGTCGTCGGGATCTTCGAGTCCGATATGCAGGCGCACGCAGGGTCCCGCCGTCGACCACGCGGTCGCGCTGCGCGTCCGCTCGGGCCACGTGGGAATGATCAGGCTCTCGAAACCGCCCCAGCTCCAGCCGAGACCGAACAGGCGCATGCCGTCGAGCATCGCGGCGAGGCGCTCGTGCGCGACCGGCTTCAGGATCACGCCGAAGAGTCCGCACGCCAACGCATAGTCGCGCTTCCACAACGCGTGCCCGCGCGCGCCGGGGAGGGCAGGATAGAGCACTTCGTCGACTTCGGGACGCTCGGCCAGCCACGCGGCGACGCGAAGCGCGCTCGCCTGGTGCCTCTCGAGCCGCACGGCGAGTGTGCGCAATCCGCGCAGCGCGAGAAAGCAGTCATCGGGCGACGGCGTGATGCCGAGGTCGGTCCACAGGGTCTTGAGCGCCGGCAGCGTGCGCGCGTTGGCGATGACCGCCCCGAGCAGCACGTCGGAGTGCCCGCCGATGTACTTGGTCGCGGCGTGCACCGACACGTCGACGCCGAGGTCGAAGCTCCTGAGGCCGAGCGGAGTCGCCCACGTGTTGTCGAGAATCACCACCGCACCGTTTGCGTGCGCGGCGGCGGCGATCGCCGGCAGGTCCTGCACTTCGAAGGTGAGCGAGCCGGGCGATTCGGTGAACACGATCCGCGTGTTCGGCTTCATCAGCGCTGCGATGCCACTGCCGATCAGCGGGTCGTAGTAGTCGACGGTGACGCCGAGCCTGCGCAGGTGGTGGTCGCAGAAACGCCGCGTCGGCCCGTAGACGCAATCGGCGACGAGCACGTGGTCGCCGGGGTTGGCGAGCGCCAGCAGCGGAAACGTCGTCGCGGTGAGTCCCGATGGCACGACGAGCGCGCCCGCGCCTCCTTCGAGCTCGGCCAGCGCGTCCTGCAGGTCGACGACCGTCGGCAGCCCGTGCAGGCCGTAGGTAATGCCGTCGTACTCGCCGCGCGAGGCGCGCTCGAGATCGTCGAGGGTCGGAAACAGGATCGTCGACGCGCGAAAGACCGGCGTATTGACGGCGCCGAGGAACCGGCGTGGCTCGCGTCCGGCGTGCACGACGCGCGTCGCTGCGGAGAGATTCGAGGGTGGCTTGGTCATATTGGACATCCTACCGAATGGCCCTGCGCGACGCCACGATGGCCGCGACCACGATCAGCGCGGCGCCGGCGAGCGTGCGTAGCGACGGGATCTCGCCAAGGAGCACGACTGCGAGCGCGATCCCGTAGACCGGCTCGAGCGCTGCGACGACGCTCGCCGTGTGCGCCGACACGCGCCGCATGCTGGCGATGAACAGCGTATGGGCGAGCGCCGTGCAGGCGACGCCGAGAACGATCAGCAGCATCCAGTCGGCAGGCGCCGGAACCCGGCTGCCAGGGGTCACCAGAACAACCGGCGCGAGAAAGAGCGCCGCAGCGGCGTTCTGCCACAGCGCAATCGTGGTGGGCTCGATGCGGGCGACGAGGCTGCGGTTACGCAGCACGAGGATCGCGAACGCGAGGCCCGACAGCACGCCGAGCAAGAGGCCCTGCGCGCCGCGATCGCCCGGCGCGAACGACGGCACCGTCAAGAGGAGTCCCGCGACGACGAGTGCCGCGACGCTGGCGCGGCCCACTCGGCCGCCCTGCTCGCTCTGCCCACCCTCCCCGCGCTCGAAGAGCACGACGAACAGCGGAAAGCTCGCATAGCCGACGAGCGCGATCGCGACCGACGTTCGCTGGACCGCGGCGAAGAAGGCGACCCAGTGGACGGCGAGGAGCGCGCCATTGACGGCGAGCGCAGCGGTTGGCCGGCCGGACATCGCACGGCGACCCGATGCGGCGGCCGCGATGGCGAGGGCGAGTGCCGCGAACGCGGTGCGCCCGAGGACGATCGACGTCGCCGGCAGGTCGACCCAGCGGCCGAAGAGCGCGGCTGCCCCGAACAGCGCCACGGCGGCATGCAGGCGCCATAGCGCCGCACCGGGATTCAATCGCTTTTCCGCATGGCGATGATGCTTCCGAATCGACGCCGCGAAGCGCTGCGCTAGAATCGCCGCGACCTCTGGAGCCCCCGATGCCCGCCATGACCACTGCTGCACGGATCGCAGCCGCCGTTCGCAATTCTCCCGGTGATCGCGTCAAGGTCGCAGTCACCGACATCGACGGCGTTCTGCGCGGCAAGTATATCCACAAGGAGAAGTTCGAATCGGCGGTCGACGGTGGCTTCGGCTTCTGCAACGTCGTGTACGGCTGGGACTGCCACGATCAGTGCTACGACAACACGACGGTCACCGGCTGGCACCAGGGCTTTCCCGATGCGATGGTGCGCCTCGATCTCGGCACGCACCGGCGCGTGCCCTGGGACGACGGTGTCGACTTCTTCCTCGGCGAGTTCGTCGCCAATCGGAACGGGCGCAGCGTGCCGTGGCCGATCGACGCGCGGCAGGTCCTGAAGCGCGTGCTGAAGCGCGCGGAAAAGCTCGGCGTCGTGCCGATGTGCGGCCTCGAGTACGAATGGTTCAATTTTCTCGAGACCCCGCAGTCGTGGGCGGGCAAGCGCGGCGCCGATCCCACGCCGCTCACTCCGGGCATGTTCGGCTACTCGCTGTTGCGCGCGAACCACTCGCGCGAGTACCTCGCCGCGCTGTTCGACGAGATGAAGGCGTTCGGCGTGCCGATCGAGGGCCTACATACCGAGACCGGCCCGGGCGTGTTCGAGGCGGCGATCGTGTTCTCGGAGGCGCTCGAAGCGGCCGACCGCGGCGTCCTCTTCAAGGCCGGCGTGAAAGAGATCGCGTCACGCTTCGGCATCATGCCGAGCTTCATGGCCAAGTGGAATCAGCACTATCCGGGATGTTCGGGCCACTGTCATCAGTCGCTCTCCGACGGGAAGAAGAATCTCTTCCACGACGCGCGCGGCCGTCACGGAATGAGCCGGCTGTTCGAGAGCTACCTCGCGGGGCAGCTTGACGGACTGCTCGAGTTCGCACCGATGTTCTGGCCGACCGTCAACAGCTACAAGCGCCTCGTCGACGGCTTCTGGGCGCCGGTGAAGCCGACGTGGGGCATCGACAACCGGACGGCGAGCTTTCGCGTGATCGCCGGCTCGCCGAAGTCGACGCGCCTCGAAACGCGCTGCCCGGGCGCCGACATCAATCCGTATCTCGCGGTTGCCGCGTGCCTCGCCGCGGGCCTCGACGGCATCGAGCGCAAGCTGAAGCTCGCCACCGCGCCGATCACCGGCACGAATGCGGGTGCAGAGGGAATCGCACGCGCACCGCGCAGCCTGATCGAAACGACGCGCATCTTCCGCGCATCCGAGCGCGCGCGCGACTGGTTCGGCGACGAGTTCGTCGACCACTTCGCCGCCACTCGCGAGTGGGAGTGGCGGCAGTGGCAGGACGCGGTGACCGACTGGGAGCGCAGCCGCTATTTCGAGATCATCTGAGCCGTCAGAGCCCCGCGCACTCACCGATCTTGTTGCCGCCCACGGTGTTCGGCGAGCCATGGCTGTCGCCGATCTGCGCGGATGGCATGTTCTGCACGCAGATCAGGTTGCCGCCGATGACGTTGGTCGCGATTTCGGTCGAGTCCAGTGTTCCGTCGTCGCCGAGCCGCGTGCCCTCGGTGTGCGACGCCATCACGTTACCCCCGACGCTGTTGCGAATGATGCCGAACCAGGCACCCTGCCAGCCGTGAACGACGATGTTGCCGTCGACCTGGTTGTCCTTGATCGGGAGCACGAGGCCGTCCTCGGCCGGCGGATGATCGACCTGCGACAGATCGCCGCCACCGTTCACGACGATGTTGCCGTGCACGGTCGTGAAGTCGATGTACATCGTCAGCGCCTGATTGGCGACGATGTTCCCGTTCACCGTCACCGAGCCCGGCCACGAAGGCGTCGGAGGAAAGCCGCAATCGTGGTAGAAGAACGCGCAGCCGAGACCGAGCTTCGCTCCCTTGCCGACGCTGACGTCGCCGTTGATCGTGAGTTGCGTGGCAGCGTAGGCTGCGTCGAGGTCGGCGCCGTCGGTGATCGTGACGTTGCCGTTGACGGTCACGTCGCCCTTGACCGTGCAGGTGCCCGTGACGACGAGGCGCCCGTAAACCCCGGGAGCAAGCTCACCGCCCGCGCAGGTCGTCACGGCAGGTGCGGCGGGGGCGGCGGACGCCGCGGATGCACAGATTCCGAGTGCGGCGACCATGCCCGCGCGAAGCAGATGCTTGAACAGACTTCTCATCGTCTAATCCTCCTGAAGACTACAATTCGATACGTTCAACTTGAGCGCGTCGATCGACGCCGGATGTGGGCGTGCTGCAAAGCGAGTTCCCGGCGGAATCGTTCGATTGTCGTTCGCGGGCGCCGGCGTGTCGAGCGAATATTCGCGTCCACGCGCTGAACGACCGCGCGCGGTAGCATCAGCGGATCTACGCTCATTTCGACCTCCGCTCACTTCGACCTCCCGTGTCCTCCATCCACACGTTCTCGTTCCCCACCCCGATCCACTTCGGTCCCGGTGCGCGCAGGCTGATCGCGTCTTACCTGCGCGAGCAGCGCGTCGCGCGGCCGCTCGTCGTGACCGACCGCGGACTCGCCGCCCTTCCCGTCTTCGCGGACTTCCTGCGTGAGCTCGCGACGTTCGACACCGGCGTCTTCTCGGGCATCGAAGGCAATCCGACGCGCAGCCAGGCGATGGACGGCGCAGCCGCGTTCGCGCGTCATCGCGCCGATGCGGTGATCGGTGTCGGCGGGG
This sequence comes from Casimicrobiaceae bacterium, assembly GCA_036379595.1. Lineage (GTDB taxonomy): Bacteria > Pseudomonadota > Gammaproteobacteria > Burkholderiales > Casimicrobiaceae > VBCG01. The sequence continues at coordinate 15,729 of DASVGI010000025.1, forward strand.
GCGCCGCGCTCGACGTTGCCAAGGCGGTCGCGCTGATGGCGGTGCACGACGGCGACATCCTCGAATACGCATGGGACCACCCGCAGGTGCGCCCGATCATCGCGGCGCTCCCCTGCCTCGTCGCGGTGCCGACGACGTCTGGGACCGGCTCCGAAGTCGGACGCTCGGCAGTGATCTCCGACGACGTGACCCACGTCAAGCGCATCGTCTTTTCGCCTGCGCTCCTCGCGAAGGCGGTGTTCGCCGACCCGGAGCTGACGCTCGATCTCCCGCCGGCGGTGACGGCCGCGACCGGAATGGACGCGCTCACGCACAACGTCGAGTCGTACCTGTCGCCGGCGTATCACCCGATCTGCGACGGCATTGCGCTCGAAGGCGCGCGCATCGCGGCGCGCGCGCTGCCGACTGCCGTGCACCGCGGCCACGACCTTGCGGCCCGCGGCGACATGATGATGGCCTCGATGATGGGCGCGATCGCGTTCCAGAAGGACCTCGGCGCGGTGCACTCGTGCGCACACGCGCTTTCCACCGTCGCGGGCCTCCACCACGGCCTCGCCAACGGAATCATGATCGACCATGTGATGCGCTTCAATCTCCCGGCGGCGACTTTGAGGCTTGCCGAGCTCGCGCGCGTCGTGAAGGCGCCGGGCGGCGACGCAGGAAGCGACGACGCGCGCGCGCAGGCTTTCGTCGACTGGCTCGTTGCACTGAAACGCGACATCGGCATCCCGGCGCAGCTCGCCGGTGCAGGTAGCGCGGGCGGCGCGCGCCGCGTCACGCGCAACGACGTCGCGCGGCTGACCGAGATCGCCACCGCCGACATCTGCCACCGAACGAATCCGCGGCCGTGCACGGCGGAGGATTTCCGGCATCTGTTCGAAGCCGCGCTCCGGGCGAAGCCGGGTGAGTGATCCCCGCAGACGAATCAATCGGTAGAAATCGATGGCCAAGCCCCTGTTGATCGGTATCTCGGCGCGCATCCACCATCCGAGCGAGCTCAGCCGCACGCTCGGCGGCGTCTACACGAAGACCCTCCACTACCTCGAACAGTCGGTCGCGCAGTGGGTGATGTCGAAGAACGTGCTGGTGATGATGATCCCCGCGATCGAGGCGGAGAGCATGGTCCGGCGCAGCGACATGCGTCTTTATCACTACGCCGAAGCGCTCGACGCGCTGGTGCTGCAGGGCGGCGCCGACATCGCGCCGCCGACCTACGGCGAGGAGCCGCGCAATCCCGAGTGGGCCGGAGATCCGATCCGCGATCGCTACGAGATCGAGCTCTTCGAGGCATTCGTCGGCAAAGGCAAGCCGGTGCTCGGCATCTGCCGCGGCTGCCAGTTGATCAACGTCGCGTTCGGCGGCACGCTCTACCAGGACATTCCGACGCAGGTGCCGGGTGCGCTCGATCACCGCGATACCAGCATCTACGAGAAGAAGTTCCACCTCGTGAAGTTCGCCGAAGGAACCGCGCTCGCGAAGCTGTATCCGAGCCACTCGGAGGCGCTCATCAATTCGATTCACCACCAGGCGATCAACAAGCTCGGACGCGGCCTGATCGTCGAGGCGAACGCCGTCCCGGACGGGATCGTCGAAGCAGTCCGCTGGCGTGGCCCGAGCTACGTGATGGGTGTGCAGTGGCATCCCGAATTCATGTTCGCTCCCGGACACGATGCGTCCTGGCTCGACGTCAACCCGATCCTCAACGAATTTCTCGATACTGCTCGCGCGCGCAAGGCCCGCCGATGAGTACGACGCTCACGATCACCAATCCGGCAACCGGAAGCGTCATCACCCGCCTTGCCGCCGATGGCCCGCGCGAGGTGCGCAGGAGCTACGAGCAGGCGCGCGCGGCGCAGCCGCAGTGGGCCGCGCGGTCGGTCGGCAAGCGTCTTGCCGCGATCGCGCGCTTTCGCGAGAGCGTCGTTGCGGAGGCCGAGACGCTCGCGCAGACGCTGACCCAGGAGGTCGGCAAGCCGATCCGGCAGTCGCGAAACGAGCTCAAGGGCCTCGTCGCTCGCCTCGACTTCTTCCTCGCCGAGACTGCGCGGACATTGCGCCCGCGCAAGGTCTACGCGAACGCCGGCGAGCATCTCGACGAGCGCATCAGCTTCGAGCCGCTCGGCGTCGTCGCCAACATCTCGGCGTGGAACTATCCGTATTTCGTCGGGAGCAACGTGTTCGTCCCGGCGCTCGCGGCCGGCAACGCGGTTCTCTACAAACCGTCGGAGTTCGCAACACTCAGCGGGCAGCACATCGCGCGCCTGCTGCACGCTGCCGGCGTTCCCGAAGACGCATTTATCCCGGTGATCGGCGGCGGCGCGACCGGTGCAGCGCTCGTCCACCAGCCGATCGACGGCGTCTTCTTCACCGGCTCGCGCGCGACGGGAGCGAAGATCGCCGCCGCAGCGGGCCGGCGGATGATCAAGGTGCAGCTCGAGCTCGGCGGCAAGGATCCCGTCTACGTCTGCGACGATGCCGACGTCGCGACAGCCGCCGCGTCGCTCGCCGACGGTGCGTTCTACAACACCGGCCAGTCGTGCTGCTCGGTCGAACGGATCTACGTCCACGAGGCGATCCACGACCGCTTCGTCGAAGCGTTCGCAGCCGAAGTCGCGGCGTTCAAGGTCGGCGATCCGCAGGACGAGGCGACCTATATCGGACCGCTCGCGCGCGCGGCGCAGATCGACGTGCTGAAGCGCCAGGTCGCAGACGCGCGCCGCAAGGGCGCGCAGCTCGTCGCCGGCGGTGGCCCGATCCGGCGCAAGGGGAACTGGTTCGCACCGACCGTGCTCGCCAACGTCGATCACACGATGGCCGTGATGCGCGAAGAGAGCTTCGGCCCGGTGATCGGCATCGAGGCCGTCGCCGACGACGATGCGGCGGTCTCGCTGATGAACGACAGCGCCTATGGCCTCACCGCCGGCGTCTACACGCCCGATGCGGCTCGCGCGAAGCGCATTCTCGCCCGCGCCGAGGCGGGCAGCGTCTACTGGAACTGCTGCGACCGCGTGAGCCCGCGCCTCCCCTGGTCCGGCGTCAAGGGCTCGGGGATCGGCCTCACGTTGTCGACCCTCGGCATCGAGACCTTCGCGCGCACGAAGGCGTGGCATCTGCGCGGCGTGTAGGCCCTGCGCCGTTCAAGACTGCAGCTCGGCCGCGCGCAGCGTGTTGGCGAGCAGCATCGCGATCGTCATCGGGCCGACTCCTCCCGGTACCGGCGTGATCCATGCAGCGTGCTCGCAAGCGCCCGCGAAGTCGACGTCGCCGCGAAGCTTGCCGTCGTCGCCGCGGTTGATGCCGACGTCGATGACGATGGCGCCCGGCTTGATCCACGCGCCCTGCACGAAACCCGCCTTGCCCACCGCGGCGACGACAATGTCGGCGTCACGCACGAGCCGCGGCAGCTCGCGCGTCGCCGAGTGACAGATCGTCACCGTGCAGCGCGCCATCAGGAGCTCGAGCGCCATCGGCCGGCCGACGATCTGCGATTGGCCGATCACCACGGCGTGCAGGCCGACGAGCGACTCGCCGGTCGATTCGAGAAGGCGCATGCAACCCCACGGCGTGCACGACCGCAACGTCGGGCGCTTCTGCACGAGGCGACCGATGTTGTACGGATGAAAGGCGTCGACGTCCTTTGCCGGATCGAGGCGATCGGTGACGGCGTCGGCATCGATGCCCTGCGGCAGCGGCAGCTGCACCAGAATGCCCGACACCGCGGGATCGGCGTTCAGTCGATCAATCAGCGTGAGGAGCTCGGCCTGCGACGTCGTTGCCGGCAGGTCGTGCGCAAACGAGCGCATGCCGGTCGATTCGATCGTGCGCCGCTTGTTGCGTACGTAGACCTGCGACGCGGGATGGTCGCCGACGAGGACCACGGCGAGTCCCGGCACGGTCCCGCCCGCCGCCACGCGCGCGGTAACCCGCTCGCGGACCGAGTCGATCACCGTGGCCGCCAGGGCCTTGCCGTCGAGAATCCGGGTAGTCATGCTCGCGTGAGCGGAGCTCATCATCTCCAATGGAAGGTGCGATTCTAACCGCGATCCTCGACCGCCTCGGCGGCGCGCTGGCGAGCTCCCCGTTCGACACACGCGGGTGGGCGCCGCGAGTCCCATGGCCGCAATGCACTCGAAGCGTTCGGCAGGACATGTATGCACTGCGCGTCGACGGTGTCGCGTTCGGCTACGTCGATGCCGCGCGCGCCGCAAGGCTCGAACGATTCGACGACGTTTTCCGCGTCGGGCATGACACGGTCGAGTTCGTCGCGGCACTCGCCGACGCGCCGTCGCGCACTGCCGCGATGGCCGGCGTCGCGCGCGCGCTCGCCCGCGAAGGAGCGTTGAGCGCCTGGCGCCACGAGCTCTATGCGGTGAGCGAGTATTTCGGCGCCGCTCCCACGTTCCTGCTCGAGCGCGCCGCCGCGCGCTACTTCGGCATCCACACGTTTGCCGCCCATGTGAACGGCGTCGTCGCAACGCCCGATGGCCCGATGCTCTGGTTCGCGCGCCGAAGCCAAACGAAGCCGATCGACCCCGGGCAGCTCGACAACCTCGTCGGCGGCGGCATCGCCGCCGGGCGCAGCATCGCCGACACCGTCGTCAAGGAAGCGTGGGAAGAGGCGGGAATCGACGCGGCGCTCGCGGCGACCGCGCGGCCCGCGGGGTCGCTCTACGTCGAGCGCCTTCATCCCGATGGACTGCAGCGCGAGACGATCTTCGTGCACGACCTCGAGCTGCCCGCGCACTTCGTGCCCGCCAATCAGGACGGCGAAGCGATCGAGCACCGGCTGGTGGCGCTCGCCGAGGCAGCGCGGCTCATCGCCGCGACGGCGGGCCCCGGCGTCGTCACGATCGACGCGAGCGTCGTCGTGCTCGACTACCTCGTGCGCTGCGGGGCCTTCGGCGGCCAGGCGCCCCGTTGAGCGCGCGGCTCAGACGTGCGCGACGGCTGCCATCGCCGCCTTAGGCGCGGCGTCGCGGATGCCCATCTCGGCGAGCGTATCGCGCACTGCGTTGACGGCGTGGCGCATCTCGTCCGGACCGATCGCGCCGATGCAGCCGACGCGGAACGTCTCGACCCGGGTGAGCTTCCCCGGATACAGGATGAAGCCCTTCTCGCGCACGCGATCGTAGAAGTCGCGGAAGCTGTAGCGCGGATCGCCCGGAGCGTGGAACGTGACGATGATCGGCGCCTGGATCGACGGCGCCAGGAACACGCGGAAGCCGAGCTCCTCCATCCCGCGAACCAGGACCTCGCAGTTGCGCGTGTAGCGCGCGAGCCTCGCCGGCTGCCCGCCTTCGGCCTCGAACGCTTCGAGCGCCGCCGACAACGCGACGACGACATGGGTCGGCGGCGTGTAACGCCACTGCGTCGTCTTCTCCATGTACTGCCACTGATCGTAAAGATCGAGCGAGAGCGACGTGCTGTGACCGGCGCAGCGCTCGAGGGTCGCGCGCCGCATGAACACGAAGCCGACCCCCGGTGGCCCCTCGATGCACTTCCCCGACGACGCGACGAGCGCGTCGAACGGGATCGAGTGCGCGTCGATCGGAATCGCCGCGAACGAGCTCATCGCATCGACGATCAGGCTCCGCCCCAGCCGCGCGACCTCGCGCGCGATCTCGGGCAGCGGATTGAGAATCCCGGTCGAGGTCTCGCAGTGGATCAGCGCGACGTGCGTGACCGATGCGTCGGCAGCGAGGAGCCGCGTGACGTCGGCGACGCGGATCGCCTGGTCCTCGGGCGCCTCGTGGACGCTGACCCGGCGCCCCATCATCTGCGCGAGCTTCGCGAGGCGATGGCCGTAGGCGCCGTTCACCAGCACCAGGAGGTGTCCGTCGCGCGGCATCACCGTGTTGACGGCAGCCTCGACGGCGAACGTGCCGCTTCCCTGCAGCGGAACGCAGGTGTGCGTCGCCTGGCCGTTGACGATCGCGAGCAGGCGCTCGCGCACGCGCGCCGTCACGGCGTTGAAGTTCGAGTCCCACGAACCCCAATCGCGCAGCATCGCAGTCTTCGTCGGCAGCGCGGTGGTGAGGGGGCCGGGGGTCAGCAGGATCGGATCGCGGCTTGCATTGGCCATGGACAGTTCCTAACGGTAGCTCGCGCGCGTGCGGATGCGCGACACGCCGACCAGCACGATGAGCGTCAGGGCGAGCAGGAGCACGGTGAGCGCCGCGCCATCGAACACCGCTCCGCGGTCGGTCAGCGCGAAGATACCGACCGGAAGCGTTACCCACCCCGGCGGGTAGACCATGATCGTCGCGCCCAGTTCGCCCATCGACAGCGCGAAGCACAGCCCCGCTGCGGCGACGAGCGACGGCGTCAGGAGCGGCAGCGTGACGCGGAACAGGACATACGCCGGCCGCCCGCCGAGGCTCGCCGCGACCTGCTCGTAATGCGCGGGAAGCCGCGCGAGACCGGCCGACACGCTGCTGAAGGCGAACGCGGTGACGAGCACCACGTGCGCGATCAGCACGATCGTCGACGTGCCGTTGAGCAGGAACGGCGGTCGGCTGAACGCGACGAGAAGCCCGAGACCGACCGACACCGACGGCACGGCGATCGGCAGCACGAAGAGCGTTCCGACGACACGCGCTCCGCGGCGACGCAGCGTGCGCACGGCGAGCGCCGCCCAGGTGCCGATGACGAGCGCGACGACGCTCGCGATCACTCCGGTCGCGAGGCTCGTCAGGAGCTCGACGCCGGCATTGCTGACGAAGGCGTCGTGCAGGTGGCGCAGCGTCAGATGGCTCGGCAGCACGTCGTTCCACTGGCCGGCGATGCTCGCGGCGCCGACGACGACGAGCGGCAGCCCGAACACCAGCGCGAAGAGCACGAAGAACAGCGCCCAGGCGGCGTATCGGCCGGGCTTATGCGGCAGCAGCACGGCCCCCTCCGGTGCGCGAGACCAGGAAGCGATAGAGCGCGTAGAGCCCGACCGACAGCACGATGTTGACGACCGCAACCACGCAGCCCGCGGTGTAGTCGAATTCCTGGATCGCCTTGCCGTAGATCACCATCGGCAGCGTGATCACGCCCTTGGCGCCGATGAAGAGCACGATGCCGAATTCGTTCAGCGTGAGGAGCAGGCACAGGCTCCCGCCGGCGAGGAGCGCCGGAATCGCCTCGGGAACGATCACCTCGCGGATGATCCGCATGGGTCGTGCACCGAGGCTCGACGCGACCTCGATCAGCGCCGTGTCGAGCTGTGAGAACGCGGCGAGAAGCGGGCGCATCACGAACGGCGTATAGAACGTGATCTCGGCGAAGATCACGCCCCACTTCGTGTAGACGAAGTCGATCGGCGGCAGCGTCGAGTGCGAGATGTCCATCGCGACGAAATTGAACACGCCGGCCGAGCCGTAGAGGAACGTGAACGCGAGCGCGATCAGGAACGACGGAAACGCGAGGTAGGCGCCGATGAATCCGCTCACCAGGCGCGCGCCGGGGAACGGGACGAACGACACGATGAGTGCCAGGACGAACCCGAGCGCGAGGCAGCCGAGCGTCGACAAGGACGCGATCTGGATCGTGCGCAGGAGCGCCCCGCGGAAGAGCGACGACGACAGCATCTCGGCATAGGGCGCTACGCTCGGGTGACCGCCTTCGCCGGTGAACGACTGGCGCAGGATGAAGAAGAGCGGGTAGTAGAAGATCACCACCAGCACGGCGAGCGGAACGACGACCCAGATCCACCCGGGAACGCCGGTCCGCCGCGCCCGCTGCGCAATGGGCGCGCCGGAGGCAGGCAGCGCGCTTGCCGTCGTCATCGACTCACGTGGCGCCGGACGGCGCGAGGAGCGTCGCGTCGCGCGCGGCGAAATGCACGGTGAGGCGCTCGCCGCGGCGCGGCGGTTCGCGCAACGGCTTGCTGTCGGCGCGCAGCTCGATGCCGCCGATTTCGAGATAGAGGCGGTGCGCAGAGCCGCGCCACTGGACCTCGACGACGTTCGCGACGATCGCATTGGCACCGGTGGACGGCGGCTCGAGCGCCAGCGCGTGCGGCCGCACGCAGAGGGTGCGGCGCTCTCCCGGCTGGACGCCCCCGTCGACGCAAACGAGCACGCTGCAATCGGCGAAGCGCACGCGCGCCTCCTGCCGCGTCGCGTCGAAGGCCTCGACGGTGACCGGGACCAGGTTCGCATTGCCGACGAAGGTCGCGGTGAAGTCGGACGGCGGCTGCTGATAGAGCGACTGCGCGGTGCCGACGTCGACGAGGCGACTGTCGTTCATCACGGCGATGCGATCGGCAAGCGTCAGCGCCTCGACCTGGTCGTGCGTGACGTAGAGGATCGTCACGTCGGGAAGCTCGCGGTGCAGGCGCGCGATCTCGTTCAGCATGCCGCTTCGAAGCTGCGCATCGAGCGCCGACAGCGGCTCGTCGAGGAGCAGCACGCGCGGCCGGATCGCGAGCGCGCGGGCGATCGCCACCCGCTGCTGCTGTCCTCCCGAGAGCTCATGCGGATAGCGGCGCGCGTAGGCCGCCATGCCGACCATCGTCAGGCACTCGGTCACGCGCGGAGCGATCGCCGCGCGCGAGGCGCCCGCCGCGCGCAGCCCGAACGCGACGTTCTGCTCGACGCGCATGTGCGGAAACAGCGCGTACTGCTGGACCACCATGCCGATGCCGCGCAGGTATGGCGGCATCGCCGTGACGTCGGTGTCGCCAATCAGGATGCGCCCCGACGTCGGCGCGACGAAGCCCGCGACGGCGCGAAGCGCGGTCGTCTTGCCCGACCCCGACGGGCCGAGCAACGCCATCACCTCGCCCGGCTGGACCTCGAGGCTGAAATCCGCGAGCGCCACCGTGGACCGGTAGGCCACGGTGACGCGATCGAAGCGGATTCCCGACCGGGCCTGCGTCGCCGCCCGCGTACCGGCAGCGGCGCGCGGCAGGCGCGGCATCACTACCGCATCAGCCATCAGCTGCCGGTCACCTCGTGCCACCTGGCGACGTCGGTCTTGAGATCGCGCAGCACGGCGTCCCAGTCCGGCGTCCACACCGTCACCCCTTCCATGTACGCGTTCAACTGCTTGAAGTTGTTGTCGGTCGGCTTGACGTCCGAGCGCGCCGGGTAGCCGCGCCCGATCGAGCTCACCGTCTCCTGCGCCTGCTTGCTCAGGAGAAAGTCGATCAGCTTCCTGCCGTTGGCCGAGTTCGGGCCGCCCTTGACGAGCGCGATGTCGTAGGGCTCGGAAAGCGTCGTGCGCTGACCCTTTGCGTCGGCGGGCCAGAAGATGCGCAGGTTCGGGTTGTCGCCCATCTGGCTGTAGTTCATCTGCACGTCGCCGTTCGCGACCCACAGCTCGCCCTTGTTGACCTTGGCCGCGAGCTTGCCGGTCGACGACGACGGGCCGACGTTGTTCGTCTGCAGCTTCTTCAGGTATGCGAAGGCGGCGTCCTTGCTGCCCATCGCGTGGAACGCGAGCAGCATCAGCACGGTGCCGTCACCGGCCTGTCCCGGCGTCGAGTACTGGATCTTGCCCTTGTACTTCGGATCGAGCAGGTCGTCCCAGGTCTTCGGCGGCGCCGAGAGCGCGCTGCCGTTGTAGATGAAGCAGAAGTAGTTGTTGACCATCGGATACCAGACGCCCTTCGGGTCGCGCGTTCCGGCTGGAATCGCGTCGACGCCGGCGGGCTTGTACGCCTCGAGCAGGCCGTCGGAAGAGGCCTTCTGGATGAACGGCGGCAGCGTCACGAGGACGTCGGCCTGCGTGTTGGTCCGCTCGCGCTCGAGCCGATTCACGACCTCGCCCGATCCACCTTCGATGTACTGCACCTTGATGCCGGTCTCCTTCGTGAACGCCTCGAACTGGGTGTCGTACCAGTTGGGCTTGCCGTCGCGAAGGCCGTCGGCCGAATAGATGGTGACGACACCGGCGGCGCCTGCAACCGCCGGGCCGAACGCGGCCGCTGCGAGCACGACCGCTGACAGCAACAACAGTGGACGCTTCATTCGCTTCTCCTCCCTGGATGGACGACAACGCGCAATGCTACCCGATCGGTTTGCGCATCGACTGGAGTGCGCGACCGTCGGGTAACGATTGCTGATTGTAGACAATCTACGATCGACTTGCTACCATGTCAACTTGCGTACGCCATCGACCCTTCCTCCCGCGACCCTGCTTCCCGCGAACGCGGGCACCGAATCCCCGGGACCTTCGGCGTCGGACGCGATCCGGCTCGTCCGCAACCATTCGCTCGCAACGCTCGTGCAGAACGAGCTCGAGCGGCTGATCCTGTCCGGCGAGCTCGCCCCCGGAGCGAAGCTCGGCGAGGAGGACGTGGCGCTGCGGCTCAACGTCAGCCGCGGACCGGTGCGCGAAGCGTTCCGCGCGCTCGACCAGATCGGGCTCGTGCGCATCGAGAAGAACCGCGGCGTGTCGGTGCGCAAGATCTCGGTCGCCGAGGCCGACGAGATCTACGAGCTTCGCGCCGGGCTCGACGAGCTGATCGGCCGCCTCGCGGCGTCACGGATCAGCCGCGAGCAGGTCGTTGCGCTGCGCGCCCTGATCAAGCGCATGGAGCGCGCCGCGGCAAGCCAGGACGTCGATGCCTACACGCCGCTCAACTTCGAATTTCACGACGTGCTCGCTTCGATCACCGGCAACCGCACGCTCGTTGCCACGTACCGACGCCTGGTCAAGGAGCTGCACCTGTTCCGGCG
>DASVGI010000026.1:0-59793 GCA_036379595.1 Casimicrobiaceae bacterium
TCGGCCGATCAGTTGCAGATCAAGATGGCGCAGGGCGCGAAGCCCGGCGAAGGCGGCCAGCTTCCCGGACACAAGGTCTCCGACTACATCGCGCATCTGCGTTATTCGGTGCCGGGGGTCGGGCTCATCTCGCCGCCGCCGCACCACGACATCTATTCGATCGAGGACCTGGCGCAGCTCATCCACGACCTCAAGAACGCGAATGCGAAGGCGTCGATCTCGGTGAAGCTCGTCTCCGAGGTCGGCGTCGGCACCGTCGCGGCGGGTGTCGCGAAGGCGAAGGCGGATCACGTCACGATCGCCGGCCACGACGGCGGCACCGGCGCGTCGCCGCAATCGTCGATCAAGCACGCAGGCACGCCGTGGGAGCTCGGTCTCGCCGAGACGCAGCAGACGCTGGTATTGAACCGGCTGCGCGGGCGCATCGCCGTGCAGGTCGACGGCCAGATGAAGACCGGGCGCGACGTCGCGATCGGCGCGCTCCTCGGCGCCGACGAGTTCGGCTTCGCGACCGCGCCGCTCGTCGTCGCCGGCTGCATCATGATGCGGAAGTGTCACCTCAACACCTGTCCGGTCGGCGTCGCGACGCAGGACCCGGTGCTGCGCAAGCGCTTCACCGGGCAGCCCGAGCACGTCGTCAACTACTTCTTCTTCGTCGCCGACGAGCTGCGCGAGATCATGGCGTCGCTCGGCTTTCGTCGCTTAGACGACATGATCGGACGCGTCGACCTTCTCGACATGAAGAAGGGCATCGATCACTGGAAGGCGCGCGGCCTCGATTTCTCGCGCATCTTCCATCAGCCGGCGATGCCGCCCGAGATCGCGCGCCATCACTGCGAAGCGCAGGATCATGGCCTTTCCGGCGCGCTCGACCACGCGCTGATCGCCGCGGCGGCGCCCGCGCTCGACGGCGGGCAGCGGGTGCGCCTCGCCTACCGGATTCGTAACGCCAACCGCTCGGTCGGCGCGATGCTGTCAGGCGAGGTCGCGCGCCGCTTCGGCCACGATGGGCTTCCCGACGACAGCGTGCACATCGCGTTCGACGGCACCGCGGGGCAGAGCTTCGGCGCATTCCTCGCGCGCGGCATCACGTTCGAGCTGCAGGGTGCGACCAACGACTACGTCGGCAAGGGTCTCTCGGGCGGGCGCATCGTCGTCTATCCCGATCCGTCGTGCCCGGCGCGGCCCGAGGACAACATCGTCGTCGGCAACACGGTGATGTACGGCGCGATCGAAGGCGAAGCGTATTTCCGCGGCGTCGCCGGCGAGCGCTTCTGCGTGCGCAATTCGGGCGCGTCGGCGGTCGTCGAAGGCACCGGCGACCATGGCTGCGAGTACATGACGGGCGGCACCGTGGCGGTCCTCGGCCGCACCGGGCGCAATTTCGCAGCGGGGATGAGCGGCGGCGTCGCCTACGTGTACGACCCGGACGGAAGCTTCGCGACCCGCTGCAACACGTCGATGGTGACGCTCGTGCCGGTGCTGCCCGAGGCCGGGCAGCGCGACGCCGAGGCGGACCTGGCGCTCGCCGGCAAGGGTCGCATGCTCCACCGCGGCGAGGCCGACGAGCCGCAGCTTCGCGAGATGATCGAGCGCCACCTGCGCTACACCGGGTCGACGGTCGCACTCACGCTCCTCGACCATTGGGATCAGGCCCGATCGCGCTTCGTCAAGGTATTCCCGAACGAGTACCAGCGCGCGCTTGCCGAGATGTACGCAGCAGCACCGGGCGCGCGCGCGGCCGCGCCAGCACAGAAACAGGTGGCGTGACAGCGATGGGAAAGATCACCGGATTCCTCGAATACCAGCGCATCGCCGAGGTCGCCGACCCGGTCGATCGGCGGGTGCGGCACTTCCGCGAGTTCGTGCATACGCTCGACGACGCGTCGGCATCGACGCAGGGTGCGCGCTGCATGGACTGCGGCATTCCGTACTGCCAGAACGGCTGCCCGGTCAACAACATCATTCCCGACTGGAACGATCTCGTCTACCGCAAGCGCTGGCGCGAGGCGCTCGACGTCCTGCACTCGACGAACAACTTTCCCGAGTTCACCGGCCGCATCTGCCCGGCGCCGTGCGAAGCGGCGTGCACGCTCAACATCAACAGCGATCCGGTCGGCATCAAGTCGATCGAGCACTTCATCATCGACAAGGGTTGGGAGGAGGGCTGGGTGGTCCCGCGCCCACCCGCACGGCAGACCGGCCGTCGCGCCGCGGTGATCGGATCGGGCCCGGCGGGCCTCGCCTGCGCGCAGCAGCTCGCGCGCGCCGGCCACGCGGTCGTCGTGTTCGAGAAGGCCGATCGCATCGGTGGTCTCCTGCGCTACGGCATTCCCGATTTCAAGATGGAGAAGCACCTGATCGACCGCCGGATGGCGCAGATGTCGAGCGAGGGCGTCGAGTTCCGGCCGAATGCGCACGTCGGAGGTAACGTCGACGCGCAGGACCTCCTCGCCGAGTTCGATGCGGTCGTGCTCGCGGCGGGTTCGGAGAAGCCGCGCGATCTGCCGGTCCCGGGCCGCGAGCTCGCCGGCATTCACTTCGCGATGGAGTTCCTGCCGCAGCAGAACCGCGTCATCGCGGGTGACACGGTCGACGCGCAGATTCTCGCCACCGGCCGCAACGTCGTCGTCATCGGCGGCGGCGACACGGGCTCCGACTGCGTGGGGACATCGAATCGTCACGGCGCGGCGTCGATCACGCAGTTCGAGCTCCTGCAGCAGCCTCCGCTCGTCGAGAACAAGCCGCTCGTGTGGCCGTACTGGCCGATCAAGCTGCGCACGTCGAGCTCGCACGAGGAGGGCTGCGATCGCGACTGGTCGATCGCGACGAAGCGCTTCGAGGGAAGCGCCGGCCGCGTCGAGCGCATCGTCGCGTCGCGCGTCGAATGGCAGAAGGGCGGCAGCGGTGCGCTGCGCATGGCCGAGATTCCCGGCACCGAATTCGCGATGAAGGCGGACCTCGTTCTGCTCGCGATGGGCTTCACCGGCCCCGGCGACACCGGGCTCATCGAGGCGTTCGGCGTCGAGCGCGATGCGCGCAGCAACGTCAAGGCCGACACCGTCGACTACCGCACCAGCGTCGACGGCGTGTTCGCCGCCGGCGACGCGCGCCGCGGACAGTCGCTCGTCGTGTGGGCGATTCGCGAAGGCCGCCAATGCGCCCACGCGGTCGATACCTTCCTGATGGGCACTTCGGAGCTGCCGCGCTGATCGCCGCATCGAACGTCGCACCTGCATCCGCTGCTGCCGCATCCGCTGCCGCTGGATCCGGCGCAGTGGAGCGCGAATCCGACGGAGTGGCACCGGTCGTGACGCTCGACGTCCGCGACTGGCATCCGAGCGTCGAGTCGGCCGACTCCGAGCGCCACGCCGAGATCCTCGAGGGTGGAGGCGTTCTCGTGCTGCCGCAGCTCGCCTTCGATCTCGCGCCGGACGAGCAACGCTTTCTCGACGTGCGCTGGTCCGACGGCCATGCGAAGAACATCAGCCTCGACGGCGCGACGCTGCACGGCGCCGCCGGTGCGGCCGACGATCTTGCTCGACTCGCCGCGATGATCGACCGCTTCAGGCGCTCGGCGAGCGCGCTCGTCGCGGCGCTCTTCCCGCGCTACGCCCCGGCGCTCGCCGGTGCGCGGACGAGCTTTCGCCCCTACCCCGCTTCGGGGCGCGCGACGTCGTGGCGCAAGGACGACACGCGGCTGCACGTCGATGCGTTCCCGTCGCGGCCCAACCGCGGGCAACGCATTCTTCGCGTGTTCTGCAACGTCAATCCGAACGGCGAGGATCGCGTCTGGCGCGTCGGCGAGCGCTTCGAGTCGATGGCGCGCCGCCTGCTGCCGCGCGTGCGGCCGATGCTTCCCGGCGAAGCGGCGCTGCTCGCGGCACTGCACGTCACGCGCGGGAAGCGCAGCGGTTACGATCATCTGATGCTGAATCTGCACGACCGGGCGAAAGCCGACCTCGACTACCAGACGAAGAGTCCGCAGCGCGAAGTGCGCTTTCGTCCCGGCGCCACGTGGCTCTGCTTCTCCGATCAGGTGATGCACGCCGCGGCTTCGGGCCAGTTCATGTTCGAGCAGACGATCCACCTGCCGGCGACCGCGCTCTACCGGCCCGACTCGTCGCCGCTCGCGGTGCTCGAACGAATCACCGGGCGCCCGCTCGGACGATGAGCGACGCGCCGACGCGGCCGCCTGCTCGGTCGACGAGCGACGCGCCGACGCGGCCGCCTGCTCGGTCGACGAGCGACGCGCCGACCCGGCGGCCCGCGAACGACCGGCTACTGCGCGCGCTTCATCGCGAGCCGGTCGATTGCGTGCCGGTGTGGATGATGCGCCAGGCGGGTCGCTACCTGCCCGAATACCAGCGCGTCAGGGAGCGCGCAGGAAGCTTCATGGCGCTCGCGACCAATCCGGAGCTCGCCGCCGAAGTGACGCTGCAGCCGCTCGCGCGCTTCCCGTTCGACGCGGCGATCCTGTTCTCCGACATTCTCACGATCCCCGACGCGATGGGACTCGGCCTCGCGTTCGCCGAAGGCGAAGGGCCGTGCTTCGCACGTCCGCTGCGCGACGAGGCTGCGATCGCCGGCCTCACGGTTCCCGATCCGGCGAAGCTCGCGTACATGTTCGACGCGATCGCGGCGATCCGGCGCGAGCTCGCCGGGCGCGTGCCGCTGATCGGCTTTGCCGGAAGCCCGTTCACGCTCGCCTGCTACATGGTCGAGGGTCGCTCGAGCGCCGAGTTCGCGACGCTGCGCAGGATGATCTTCACGCGTCCCGATCTCGTTCAGCGGCTGGTCGACGTCAATGCCGACGCCGTCGCTGCGTGTCTCGCCGAGCAGGCACGCGCCGGCGCCGACGTGCTGATGATCTTCGACAGCTGGGGCGGCCTCGTCGACGAAGCATCGTGGCGGCGCTTTTCGCTCGAACCCGTGCGCCGCGTGCTGCGCGCGCTGCCGCAAGGCGTGCCGACGCTCCTGTTCACGCGTGGGCGTGCGGGCTCGCTCGCCGCAATGGCCGCGTCGGGCGTGAGCGCGCTCGGCATCGACTGGACCGTCGACCTCGCCGCGGCGCGCCGCGAAGTCGGTGGCATGGTGGCGCTGCAGGGAAATCTCGATCCGGTCGCGCTGACCGCGGGCCCCGATGACGCCGTTGCTGCCGCGAACGCAGTGCTCGACGCGGCCGGGCCGGCCCCCGGCTTCGTCTTCAACCTCGGCCACGGCATCGTGCCGGCGACGCCGGTCGAGAGCGTGCGCGCGGTCGTCGACGCGGTTCACACGTATCGCGTTCAGGACGTGGTCGCGCGCTGACCGCCCTGCGTCGCAGAGACCCGGGATCGAGGATCGAGGCCGAGGGCTTGACAAGCGCGGCGCGCGTGATCTAGCCGCGCACTTATGCACACATCGACCTGCCAGTGCGAGCGGTCAGACGAGTGACGATTTTTGCGCGAAGCCCAAGCGCTAACCCGATGAATAGATGCCCGAAGTTGATCGAGCGCCCGATCGACGCAACAACCGCGCCACGGTTTCGCCGAGTCGCACCCTGGTGACCTGCGAGACTTACACACAAAGTTATGCACATTGTCAGAAAGACACCTCCTTCGCGAAGCGTTCCAAATGAACGAGTTGGATGCCGAATCTCAGGTGCGTGATTAAGACGCGCATGCCAGCCTCCGCGGTCGCGGGCATCGCGATTCACGCGCGCGTTCGCTGAAGCGGAGCCATCGAAGCCGATGTCGATCGCGCGGATCGTGCTTCCGGTCGCAGCCTTCGCGACCTTCGACTACTGGATTCCGGAAGGACTCGCGGTCGGCCCCGGCACGGCCGTGCACGTGAAGCTCTCCGGCCGCAATCGCGTCGGTGTCGTCGTCGGGCTCGAGAGCACGTCCGAATACTCCGAGCGCCTCCTGCCGATCGACGAAGTGATCGAGGGAGTGCAACTGTCCGACGAGATCGTCGCACTCGCCAGTTTCGTATCGCGCTATTACCAGTGCGCGCTCGGAATGGCCTTCGAGCTCGCGATCCCTCCGCTCGCGCGCGCTCGCGTCGGCATGCGCTCGCGCGCGAAGCGCGGCCGGTCATTGCCGGACGCGACCACGTCCGGCACGGAGGGCGCACCCGACGGGCCGCCGGTCGAACCGGCGCCGTCACGCGCGCTCAACGCGGCGCAGCGCGACGCGGTCGACGCGATCGTCGGCGCGCGCGATAGCTTCGCGACCTTCGTTCTCTTCGGCGTCACCGGAAGCGGCAAGACCGAGGTCTATCTCAACGCTGCGCGCGAGGCCGTCGCGCGAGGCGGCCAGGTGCTGATCCTCGTTCCCGAGATCAACCTCACACCGCAGTTCCAGGAGCGCGTGCGCGCGGCGCTGCCGCAGGTGCAAGCGGTGACGCTGCACAGCGCCTTGCCGGCGGGAGCGCGCCGCGCGAACTGGGAAGCCGCGGCGACGGGCGCAGCCGCCGTGGTGTTGGGAACGCGCCTCGCGGTCTTCACCCCGCTGCCGCATCTCGCACTCGTCGTCGTCGACGAGGAGCACGACGACTCGTTCAAGCAGCAGGACGGCGTGCGCTACCACGCGCGCGACCTCGCGCTGTGGCGCGCACGGCGTCGCGGCGTTCCGATCGTCCTCGGCAGCGCGACGCCATCGATGGAGACCTGGCGTCGCGCGCGTTCCGGCAGGGCGCGGCTCCTGACGCTCGCGTCGCGCGCCGCCGCGGGAACGATGGCGCCGGCGATCGCCTTCGTGCCGGTGCGCGGTGCCGCCGCGACCGATGGGCTCACCGCGCCGCTTGTCGACGCGCTCGCCGAGACACTCGCGCGGCGCGAGCAGTCCCTCCTCTTCATCAATCGGCGCGGCTTCGCGACGTCGCTGAAGTGCTGCGCCTGCGCGTGGGAAGCAGCGTGTCCGCGCTGCACGGCGAGGCTCGTCGTGCATCGCGGCCCGAACCGCCTGCGTTGTCACCACTGCGCCCACGTCGAGCCGCTGCCGCGTGCGTGTCCGTCGTGCGGGAACGTCGACCTCGCGGCGCTCGGTTTCGGAACGCAGCGGCTCGAAGCGGCGATTCGCACGATGTTTCGCGAGGCGCGGGTCGTCCGTGTCGACCGCGATACGACGCGCGGCCGCGACGCATTCGCGTCGGTCCGGAAGCGCGTCGATGCGCACGAGATCGACATCCTGGTCGGCACGCAGATGCTCGCCAAGGGCCACGACTTCGGGCGCCTCACGCTGGTCGGCGTGCTCGGCGCCGACAATGCGCTCTACAGCGCCGACTTCCGCGCGACCGAGCGACTCGCGGCGCAGCTCGTGCAGGTCGCCGGGCGCGCCGGGCGTGCGGACTCTCCGGGACGCGTGATCGTGCAGACCGATTTCCCCGCGCATCCGGTGTACCGGACGCTTGCCGACGCCGACTACGCACGCTTTGCCGACGACGTCCTCGCCGAGCGCGAAGCGGCGATGCTGCCGCCGGCGACACGCGTCGCTCTATTGACCTGCGAAGCGCACGAGCGCGCGGAGGTCGATCGCTTTCTCGAACGCGCCCTCGCCTGCGGGCGCGAGCTCGCTGCGCGTGCAAATGGCGCGCGGGTGAATGCCGCGCGCGTGAATTCTGCGCGCGTGAATGCCGCCACGACGGGAGACGACGACGCAATCGAGCTCTTCGGACCGGTTCCGGCGACGCTTGCACGCCGCGCCGGCTTCGAGCGCGGCCAGGCGCTCGCGCAAAGCCGGCGACGGGAGGCGCTGCAGGCATTCCTGCCCGCGTGGCGCGAAGCCGTCGAGCGACTTGCGAGGCGGCGGCTGCGGTGGGCGATCGACGTCGATCCGGTGACGTTCTGACATAATTCCGGTTCCATGGCAGAGTCCTCGCGCGCCGCGGAGTCGAGCGCACATCCCCGGCAGCGCATTGCCGCCGCAGTCGTTCGAATTGCTCGCGAGCACGTGCCCGCGGATGCGCCGCTTCCGGTGGCGATCGAACGCCCGCGCGACCGTACGCACGGCGATTACGCGACCAACGCCGCGCTGGTGCTCGCGAAGTCCGCGCGGCGCAATCCGCGCGAGCTCGCGCGCGAGCTTGCGACGGCGATCGGCACCGAGCTCGCCGACCTGATCGAAGCACCCGAGATCGCCGGTCCCGGCTTCATCAATTTCCGGCTGAAGCCCGAGGCGCAGCGGCGGATCGCACAGGAGGTTCTCCGCCAGGGCGAGCGCTTCGGCCGCGGTGATCTCTACACCGGCGAGCGCGTGATCGTCGAATTCGTGTCGGCCAACCCGACCGGCCCGCTGCACGTCGGGCACGGCAGACAGGCCGCACTCGGCGATGCGATCTCCAACCTGCTCGAGTGGCAGGGCGCCACCGTCACGCGCGAGTTCTATTACAACGACGCCGGCCAGCAGATCGAGAACCTCGCCGTGTCGGTACGCGCGCGTGCGCACGAGCTCCTCGGCGAATCGGGGACCTTTCCAGAGGACGGCTACCGCGGCGACTACGTGCGCGAGGTCGCACAGCGCTATCTCGACGAGCATGGGCACGATCTCTCCGACCTCGACGCGATCCGGCGCTTCGCGGTGGCGGCGCTGCGCGACGAGCAGGATCGCGACCTCGCGGCGTTCGGCGTCAGGTTCGACAATTTCTACCTCGAAAGCTCGCTCTACGCCGACGGGCGAGTCGAGGCGACGGTGCGGAAGCTCGTCGCCTCCGGCAACACCTATGAGCGCGACGGCGCACTGTGGCTGCGCACGACGGCATTCGGCGACGACAAGGATCGCGTGATGCGCAAGTCGGAAGGCGGCTACACGTACTTCGTTCCCGATGTCGCCTATCACGTGACCAAGTTCGAGCGCGGTTTCGCGCGCGCGCTCAACATCCAGGGCTCGGATCATCACGGAACGATGACGCGCGTGCGCGCCGGGCTGCAGGCGATGGCGATCGGCATTCCCGCCGGTTATCCGGATTACGTGCTGCACAAGATGGTCACCGTGATGCGTGGCGGCGAGGAGGTGAAGATCAGCAAGCGCGCGGGCAGCTACGTGACGCTGCGCGAGCTGATCGACGAGGCAGGGCGCGACGCGGTGCGCTTCTTCCTCGTGTCGCGCAAGGCCGATGCCGAGTTCGTGTTCGACATCGACCTCGCGCGCTCGCAGTCCGAGGACAATCCGGTCTACTACGTGCAGTACGCGCACGCGCGGGTCGCGTCGGTGCTGCGCCAGGCCGGGATCGAGCGCAGCGAAGCGGCGGCGCGCCTGAAAGACGCCGACCTCTCACCGCTCGCGAGCGCTCACGAGATCGCGCTGATGCGACGGCTCGCCGATTTCCCGGACGAGGTCGCCGCCGCGGCGACCGACTTCGCGCCGCATCAGATCACGTTCTATCTGAAGGATCTGGCCCAGGAATTCCACAGTTACTATAATGCCGAGCGCTTCCTCGTCGACGACCCGCGGCTGCGCGATGCGCGGCTCGCGCTCGCGGTCGCCGCCGGCCACGTCCTCGCGAACGGGCTGGCGATTCTCGGCATCGCCGCACCCGAACGCATGTAGACCCGCCGCCGCGGCACCCTTTCGCGCCGCGCGACTCGACCCGCGAACTTTTCGACCCGATGACCGCTCCCACCGCCTTGCGCCGACCTGGACGTGCCCGCGCGCCCGCGCGCCATCGAAGCGCGGGCGGAACGCTGGTGGGGATCTTCATCGGCATCGTCGTGGGACTCGGGCTCGCCGCAGGAGTCGCGTATTGGCTGATGAGAAACAATCCGGCGTTGTCGATGGCCCGTCATGCGGACGAGAGTCAGGCGGCTTCGACCGAGGCAGCGCCGACGGCGGCTGCACCCGCACCGGGCAAGCCGCGCTTCGACTTCTACAAGATTCTTCCCGGCGTCGAGGACGCGAAGCCGCAACCCGACGCGAGCCGCGCCGCCGGCCGTGCCGCACCGGCGGCGCCTGCGGCGGCGATCGCTCCGGCGGCGGCGCCCGCGACAAGCGCGCTGCCCGCGACGACTGCAGCCGCGCGACCGCAGGCGCCCACGCCGAACGTCGCCGCGGGTGCGGGCTCCGCTGCGAAGCCGGCCGCGCATTCGTGGCTGCAGGCGGGATCGTTCACGACCGAGGCCGATGCCGAGAACCTGAAGGCGCGGCTCGCCCTCGCGGGCCTCGAGGCCTCGGTCCAGGCGGGCACGCTTCCCGACGGCAGCACGCGCTATCGCGTGCGTCTTGGCCCCTACGACAACGCCGACGAGCTCGCGCGGATGAAATCGGAGCTCGCGAAGCGCGGATTCGACGTCGCGGTGATTCGCTTCTGAAGCCCGCGCCCTCTGATACCGTTTTCTGACACCTGATGGAGTTCGAGATGAATGTAGATCGAGCACGAGTATCGCGCCGAGCGGCACTGCGCGCCGCGGCTGCCGTAGCGGCCTTCGCGCTGGTCGGATCGGCCGCGGCGGCAGCGCCGGCGCAGGCGCCGACGCCGCTCGTCGAAGGTAAGAATTACGCGCGCCTCGCCAATCCGCAACCGGTCGAGACCGGAAACAAGATCGAGGTGATCGAGTTCTTCTCCTACGGCTGCCCGCACTGCGCGGCGCTCGAGCCCTATCTCGACAAATGGCTCGAGAAGCTGCCTTCCGACGTCGCATTTCGCCGCGTGCCGGTGATGTTCCACGAAGCGTGGGTGAGGCTCGCTCGCGTCTACTACACGCTCGATGCGATGGGCGACGCGCGCAAGCTCTCGCCGGCGGTGTTCAAGGCGATCCATGCCGACGGCGTCGACCTGTCCAATGACAAGACGTTCTTCGACTGGGCAGGCAAGCAGGGGCTCGACGCGAAGCAGGTCGCTGCCGTGTATTCGTCGTTCGCCGTCGACAGCAAGGTGAAGCGCGCGATGCAGCTCGGCAAGGATTACGGCATCGAGTCGGTTCCCACGGTGATCGTCGACGGTAAGTTCATCACCTCGTCGGATCGCGTCGGCACGCACGCTGCGATGCCCGGTGCGATCGACCAGTTGATCGCCAAGGCGCGCGCCGAGCGCGCCAAGAGCTGACCGGAGCCGCCGCGGCCGGCGTCTTCATCACCGGAGCGACCTCCGGGATCGGCGAGGCGCTCGCGCGTCACTACGCTGCACGCGGCGCCGCGTTGGGTCTCGTCGCGCGGCGCGCCGATGCGCTCGCGCGCGTTGCCGATTCGCTCGCTCCCGCGGAGGTCGCGACCTGGCGCTGCGACGTGCGCGATGCGGCAGCGCTCGCCGCCGCCGGCGCCGCGTTCATCGCCCGCTTCGGCGTTCCCGACGTCGTGATCGCCAACGCCGGCGTGTCGCGCGGCACGCTGACCGAGCACGCCGAGGACCTGCGCGCATTCGCCCAGGTGGTCGAGACCAACGTGCTCGGCGTCGTCCATACGTTCCACCCGTTCGTCGCGCCGATGCGTGAAGCGCGCCGCGGCACGCTCGTCGGCATCGCGAGCGTCGCGGGTTATCGCGGATTGCCCGGCGCGGGCGCGTACAGCGCGTCGAAGGCCGCGGCGATCGCGTACCTCGAAAGCCTGCGCGTCGAGCTCCGCGGCAGTGGCGTCGCGGTGGTCACGATCTGCCCCGGCTTCGTCGCGACGCCGATGACCGCCGATAATCCGTATCCGATGCCGTTCCTGATCGATGCCGGCACCGCGGCGCGCAGGATCGCGCGCGTGATTGCGGCGCGGCGGCGTTTCGCCGTCGTGCCGTGGCCGATGGGGCTCCTCGGCAGGGTGCTGCGCGGGTTGCCGCGCCCGCTCTACGACGCGGCGCTCGCCGGCAGGAAGAGGAAGCCACGTCGTCCCGACTGACACGAACGCCCGAAAGGCACACGCCCGGCAGCGATCCGCGCGCTCGGGCTGTCCACGGCGACCGCGTTGCGCAACGCGATCGCGTCGACTGGGCCGGAGCAGTCCACGCGCGTGCAATCGAGCCGCGGATCGCGTCGCTGGTGCCGAGCCTCACCGAGCTGCTGTTCGCACTCGATCTCGGCGCGCACGTCGTCGCGCGAACCGGCTTCTGCATCCACCCGCGCGGCGCCGTGCGCGCGGTGCCGAAGATCGGCGGCACCAAGGATCCCGACCTCGCGGAGCTCGCTCTTCTCGCGCCGACGCATCTCGTCGTCAACGTCGACGAGAACCGGCGCGAGGTCGTCGATGCGGCGCGCGAGTTCGTGCCGAACGTCATCGTCACTCATCCTTCCACGCCGGACGACAACCTGCGGCTCTATCGGCTCTTCGGTGCGATCTTCGCGCGCGAGCGAGAGGCGGGGCGCCTCGCCGAGCGCCTGCGACCGGCACTCGCTGCGCTCGATGCGGCAGCTGCAACCTCGCCGGTCGAGCGCGTCGTCTACGTGATCTGGCGGCGGCCGTGGATGTGCGTCAGTCCGGCGACCTACATCGGCGCGACGCTTGCGCGCTGCGGGTGGCACGTGCTCCCGGCGGATCGCTCCGAGCGCTACCCGGTGCTTGCC
Source organism: Casimicrobiaceae bacterium (assembly GCA_036379595.1). GTDB lineage: Bacteria > Pseudomonadota > Gammaproteobacteria > Burkholderiales > Casimicrobiaceae > VBCG01. The sequence continues at coordinate 12,461 of DASVGI010000026.1, forward strand.
GAGGACGATCCCACGTGGGTGGCGGCCGATCGCATCGTGCTCTCGACCGAGCCGTACGCGTTCCGCCCGCGCGATGCGAGCGCGCTCGCGGCACGACTCGCGAAGCCGGTCGATCTCGTCGACGGCGAATGGACGTCGTGGTACGGCGCGCGCGCGATCGACGGCCTCGCGCGACTTGCCGAGCTCAGGCGCTCACGCGCGCCGCTCGCGCGCGATGGCCGCGACTGATGCGCTACAGCCCGACGCGAAGCCCGACGCTGATCACGTAGCCGTTGCCGTCGCTCCGGCCCGACGTCGCGCTGCCGGTGAGATAACCGGTGACGCCGCCGAGATCGGCGCTCGCGCCGAGCGTGTATTCGACCCAGCTGTTGTCGGGCTTGACCACCGGTACCGAGTAGGTGCCGGCAAGGCCGATCGGCGTTGCCGACACCGAACGGTTGTCGTCCTTGCCCTCGTGGTCCCAGGCGACGCGCGCGAACGGCCGCACGTTGCCGAGCCGTCCGGCAACCTGCCAGCCGAGGCTCGACACCAGCGATTCGCGCTCTTGCTCGCCGTACGAGAGCGCCGTGCTGTCGCTGCCGTGCTCCGAGTATCCGTCGACGTGGATCTTCTGGTACGCGAGCCGCGCGAACGGCCCGTGCAGCAGGTCGCGATAGCTGAACCAGTAGCCGCCGAGGACGCTCCCCATCACGTGCCATCCGCGCGTGTTGCCCGATTCGGTTCGCGTCAGCGCCCCGAGGCGGATGTCGCGGTGGACGTCACGGTAGTCGAGATCGCCGGCACCGAGCGTCGCGCCGAGATACCACGGACCCTCGCCGTAGCCGGCGTACGCGGTGCCGGTCGTCTCGCGAAGCTTGAACCCGCCGTTGCCGCCGCCGAAATCGCCCTTGTGGTCGGAGTAGCCGAACGCGCCGCCGGCGAGCAGGCGGTCGGTGAGCTTCACGTCGCCGCCGACGTTCAGCATGTTGAGATCGGCATTGCCATCGAGCGACGGCCCGTCGATGTCGTGGTGGCCGTAATCGTAACCGCCCCAGAGGTTGAGCTTGCCCGTCGCCGGACGCGCGTCGAGGCGCGACATCATCTGACCGTCGAGCGCGCGGAAGCTGGCCGACTCGGCAGCGAGCGGTTCCTCGGCGAGCGCGCCGACCATCGCGGGCCCCTGCAGCATCGACAGTGCGGCCTCGGCGCCGATCAGCGCGAGCCCGGTGGTCGGATGCACGCTGTCGGCGAACACCCACGTTATTGCGCCCGTGGGATCGCGCAGCGTCGACGGCGTGCACTGCAGCGACGATGAGGTCGTGCACACCGGTACGGTGGCGTTGACGAAGCCGAACGCAGCCGGGTTCGACGTCACCTCATCGAGAAGCTTGAACGTATTGACCTGCACCACCTGAAGGTGTGCGGCGGCGATGCCCGCATTCATGGTCGAGTCGAAGAGGTTCGAGAGTGCGGTGAAGCTCGCCTGCGCACCCTGCGACGCTGCGAGTGGACTCCGGCCGATGTCGGGAACGTTGTAGACGATCAGGTAGCGCGCGCCGGAAGACTGCAGCCGAACGGCCTGCGTCACGAGATCGTTCGCCGCCTGCACGACGGCCGCCTGCGCGTCGGCCGGAGTGATCGCACCGGCGCCGACCTCCCCGGCGAGCACGAGGATGTCGTTCGAGCCGCCCCAAAGCTGATAGAGCGCGTTGCGATTGAGCGGGCCCTTGCCGAGCTGCATCGAGACCTGGTCGGCGATCGACAGGTTCGGCGCCGAGGGCGGAATCAGCGGCGACGGCGAGTTGACGAGCGCGCCACCCTGCCCGTAGTCGGTGCCGCCGTAGAACGAAGGCGTCACGCCGATGCCGAAGTGCTGCGCGACGTACATCGGAACGGTGAGGCCCGGATTGGTCGTGAAGCGCGAGCCGTACTGGCCGGCGTCGCTCAGGCTGTCGCCGAAGATGAAGGCGCCCGAGTACTGCGCCTGGGCGGCGGGCGCCGCGAAGGCAAGCGATACGGCGAGAGCGGCGATCGAGCGACGGAGGTTGGGCATTGCGTGAATTCTCCTGTTGATCGTGACGTGATGCGCGCGCCGTCACTCGGCGTCGGCGCGAAGCCTTGCGTACGAGCCCGGAGCGTCCTCGAGCACCGCGAGGCCACCCTTGCCGGGGACGCGCGCCGGCACCTCGCGGCCCTGCTCGCGCGCGATCCACTCGCGCCAGTCGAGCCACCACGATCCTTCGTGCGGCGTGGCGGCGGCAAGCCATGCGTCGGCGGACGGCGCGTCGCCCGGGTTCGTCCAGTAGCCGTACTTGTTCGCCGCCGGTGGATTGATCATTCCCGCGATGTGCCCCGACCCCGACAGCACGAAGCGCGACTTGCCCTTCAGGAGGCGCGGCCCGAGCCACGTGGTCTTCCACGGCGCGATGTGATCTTCGATCGCCGACACGAAATAGGTCGGGACGGTCACCTTCGAAAGGTCGATCGGCACGCCGGCGAGCGTGATCCCTCCCGGCTCGCGCAGCCGGTTCTTCAGATACATGTTGCGCAGATAGAAGCTGTGCATCTTCGCCGGCATCCGCGTCGAGTCGACGTTCCAGTGCAGGAGGTCGAACGGGAACGGGTCGCGGCCGAGCAGGTAGTTGTTGATCACGAACGACCAGATGAGGTCGTTCGCGCGCAGCGAGTTGAAGGTGTTCGCCATCTCGCTGCCTTCGAGGTAGCCGCGCTCCTTCATCCGCTTCTCGAGCGACGCGACGCGCTCTTCGTCGATGAACACCTCGAGCTCACCCGGTGCACTGAAGTCGATCAGCGCGGTCATGAACGTGGCGCTCGCGATGCGCTTCTGCTTCTTCGCCGCGAGGAAGCCGAGCGTCGCCGCGAGGAGCGTGCCACCGAGGCAGTAGCCGACCACGTTCGCGTCGGCCTCGCCGGTTGCCTTCTCGATCGCATCGAGCGCCGCCAGCGGACCCTCGGTCAGGTAGTCCTCGAAGTCCTTGTGCGCGAGGCGCGCGTCGGGATTGACCCACGAGATGACGAACACCGTCATGCCTTCGGCGACGGCCCAGCGGATGAACGAATTCTTCTCGCGCAGATCGAGGATGTAGTACTTGTTGATCCACGGCGGAATGACGAGCAGCGGGCGCTTCCACTGCTTCTTCGTCGACGGCTCGTACTGGATGAGCTGCATCAGGTCGTTCTGGAACACGACCTTCCCCGGCGTCGTCGCGATGTTGACGCCGAGCTCGAACGCCTTCGAGTCGGTCATCGAGATCCGGAGCTGGCCGTTGCCGCGCTCGATGTCGTCGAGGAGGTTGTTGAGCCCGCGCACGAGGTTCTGGCCGCCGCTCGCCACCGTCTCGCGGAACACCTCCGGATTGGTGAGCGCGAAGTTGGACGGCGCGAGCGCATCGATGTACTGGCGGGTGAAGAAGTCGATGCGCTTTCTCGTGTGCTCGGGGATGCCCTCGACGTTCGCCACCTGCCCGTGGAGCCAGCGCGCGGCGATCAGGTACGACTGCTTGACGTAGTCGAACAGCACGTGCTCCTGCCAGCCGGCGTCCTTGAAGCGCTTGTCGCCCTTCGCAGGCTCGGCCACCGGCCCCGCGGGCGCGCCGAGCATGCGCAGCACCGACGATTGCCACAGCGTCATGTAGTCGCGCCACAGGCCAAGCTGGGCCTCGGCGAGCCGCGCCGGGTTCGCGAGCATCTTGGAGGTGAGCTCCATGAACGCCTTGCCGACGCCGAGCTCGTCGCCCGGCACCGCGGCGCGCCCGCCGGCATTGCGCGTCGCGAACTCGCCGATCAGCTTCGCGCTCTTCTCGGCGGCAGTCGCGAGCGACTCGGCGAAGGCGATCGGGTCGTAGGTCGCACCGGTCGTTGCTGCGTTACCGGCAGCAGCCGCGGCGCTGGCAGTAGCCGCGGCGCTGGCGGCAGCCGGTCGGGCCGCTGCCTTCGGCGCCGCGCGTTGCGTCTCTGGATGCGCGCCTCGGTGGGGTGGGCTGGAACGCGGCCTGCGGGTCGCGCCGGGGGTCACGCTGGGGCTGGCCATCGGGTGTCGGATCGGTGTCGAGAGGGGCAGTCGTGCATTCTACGCGGCGAAACGGATCGCGCCGTCGGCGGCGACGATGCGCTGCGCGCGGCCGTCGTGCCACAGATGATTGAGGTGGGCGATCGCTTCGCCCATCGCGAAGAAGCGCTGCTGCAGATCGAGCTTGCGCCGGAACAGCACCGGGATCACGTCCTCGGCCGATTGCGGCGACGCCGCCGCGGCGAGTGCGGCGGAAAGCTCGTCGAGGCGCATCCGGTGGTGGTCGCGTAGCGCCGCCACGCGCTCGCCGATGCCGCGGAACGGAATGCCGTGTGACGGAAGCACCAGCGTATCCGCCGGCAGCGCCTCGAAGCGCGCGAGCGAATCGAGAAAGCGCGCGACCGGATCGGCATCCGGCTCGCCCGCCCAGACCGAGACGTTGGTCGAGATTCTCGGCAGCAGCATGTCGCCGGAGATCAGCAGCCCGGCGTCGGGCGAGGCGAGCGCAGCGTGCTCGGGCGAGTGGCCGTAGCCCGCGATGACGCGCCAGGTCTTTCCGCCGAGCGCGATCGAATCACCGCCGACGATCCGCTCGAACGAGTGCGGCGCCTCGGGAACACCGCGATGGTACTGGTTGCCGCGCGCGGCGAGCTCGGCGAGATGCTCGCCGTTCATGCCGTGGCGGGCGAAGAGCCCGCCGGCGTCGAGAGGTCCGAGCCCCGCCGCCGCCGCGATCATCGCGTGCGCGGCCATGAACTCGGCGTAGGTCATCGTGACCTGAGAGCCGAAGTGCGACGCGAGCCACTCGGCGTTGCCGAGATGGTCGGGGTGGCAGTGCGTGGCGACGATGCGGGTGATCCTGGCGCCCGCGAGAAGGTTCTCGAAATGACGCCGCCAGTGCTCGCGCGTGACCGCATCGCCGTAGCCGCAGTCGACGAGCGCGATGTCGCTGCCGTCCTTGAGCAGCCAGAGGTTCACGTGATCGAGCGCGAACGGCAGCGGCATGCGCAGCCACCAGACACCCGGCGCCACTTCGACGGCGCCGCCGGGGACGGGCGGCGCGATCGGCAGCAGGTCCATTCCGCTATGGTATCGTGACAGACGATAGCCGCCCGGCGCCCGATTTCGCCGCGCATCCACGAGCGAACCTGCGGGACCGCACAGGAACGCCATGCCACCCCGAACCCGCACTGCCGCCGTTTCGCCGCGGCCGGCGACCTACACGATCTCGCAGCTCGCGCGCGAGTTCGCGCTGACGACGCGCGCGATCCGCTTCTACGAGGACAGCGGGCTCATTGCGCCGGCGCGCGCCGGACGCGCGCGCGTCTACGGCGAGCGCGAGCGCGTGCGGATCAAGCTGATCCTGCGCGGCAAGCGCCTCGGCCTGGCACTCTCCGAGATCGGCGAGCTACTCGATCTCTACGAGGTGCGCCGCAACGAGCGTGCGCAGCTCGCGGCGTTCCTCGAGCTCCTGGCCGAGCGCCGCCGGCGCCTCCTTCAGCAGCGCGAGGACATCGAGATCGTGCTTTCGGAGATCGACGGCATCGAGCGCGAATGCCGGCGGCGCCTCGCCGGTGGCGCGCAGGTCGCTGCCGCGCAGACGGCTGATTGACGTTTACGTAAACGTAATGCAGAGATGTACAATACGGCCATGCAGCAAGGAGACACGGCACGCATGGACGAGCGGGCGCGCTTCGAGCCGGCCTTCGCGGGTTACGCCGCACGCGTGCGCGCGAGCTTCGCGAAGCAGGGGGCGATGGCGCTGATTGGCGCCGAGCTCGATGCGGTCGAGCCAGGCTGGTGCTCGATCTCGCTCGCACCGCGCGAGGCGCTCGCCCAGCAGCACGGTTACGTCCACGCGGGAATCGTCGCCACGATCGCCGACTCGGCCGGCGGGTACGCCGGCTATACGCTCTTTCCCGAGGACAGCTCGATTCTGACCGTCGAGTTCAAGCTGAACCTGCTGGCGCCTGCGGCCGGTGAGCGCCTGGTCGCACAGGGCTTCGTCGTCAAGCCCGGACGCACGCTCACGATCACGCGCGGCGAAGTCCACGCCGAACGCTCCGGATCGCGTACGCTCGTCGCCATCATGCAGCAGACGCTGATGGTGATGCGCGGCAAGGCCGACGCCTGAGACTGCGACGGCACGCATGCGCGGCGCCGTCGCCCAACGAGGACCTCGATGAATACCTGGCCTTCTCTCGGTTTCGATCTCGGCGAGACGATCGACATGCTGCGCGAGTCGGTGCGCGCGTTCGCCGCGGCCGAGATCGCGCCGCGCGCCGCCGCGATCGATCGCGACAATGTCTTTCCGCACGACCTGTGGCGCAAGCTCGGTGACATGGGCCTTCTCGGCATCACCGTCGAGGAATCGCTCGGCGGAGCGGGGCTCGGCTATCTCGCGCACATCGTCGCGATGGAGGAGATCTCGCGCGCTTCGGCCGCGGTCGGCCTCTCCTACGGCGCCCACTCGAACCTGTGCGTGAACCAGATCCGGCGTAACGGCTCCGACGCGCAGCGGAAGAAGTATCTGCCGAAGCTCATTTCGGGCGAGCACGTCGGCGCACTCGCGATGAGCGAGCCCGGATCGGGCTCCGACGTCGTCTCGATGCGCCTTCGCGCCGAGCGGCGCGAGGGCGGCTGGGCGCTCACCGGCAACAAGATGTGGATCACCAACGGGCCCGACGCCGACACGCTCGTCGTCTACGCGAAGACCGATCCCGCGGCGGGTCCGCGCGGCATCACCGCGTTCGTCGTCGAGAAGGGCATGCCGGGTTTCACGACGGCGCAGAAGCTCGACAAGCTCGGCATGCGCGGATCGAACACCTGCGAGCTGGTGTTCGACGGCTGCGTCGTCCCCGATGCGAACGTGCTCGGCGCGGTCGGCCGCGGCGTGAACGTGCTGATGAGCGGTCTCGATTACGAGCGCGCCGTGCTCGCCGGAGGCTCGCTCGGCATCATGGCGGCGTGTCTCGACGTCGTGCTGCCCTACGTGCACGAGCGCCAGCAGTTCGGGCAATCGATCGGCGAATTCCAGTTGATGCAGGGGAAGCTCGCCGACATGTATACGGCGATGAACGCGTGCCGCGCCTACGTCTACGCGGTCGGCAGGGCCTGCGACCGCGGCGAGACGGCGCGCAAGGACGCAGCAGGGGCAATTCTCTACGCCGCGGAGAAGGCGACGTGGATGGCCGGCGAGGCGATTCAGTGTCTCGGCGGCAATGGTTACATCAACGAGTTCCCGACCGGGCGGCTGTGGCGCGACGCCAAGCTCTACGAGATCGGCGCCGGCACGTCGGAGATCCGCCGCATGCTGATCGGCCGCGAGCTTTTCGAGCAGACGAAGTAGCTGAGCGGCCGCGAGCTCTTCGACCAGGCGAAGCAGCCTGGCAGACGACGCGGCCGGAACGACGCAAAGAGAGGTATCAGATGAGCAACGATCCCATCGTCATCGTCGGTGCGGCCCGCACCCCGATCGGCGGTTTTCAGGGCGTCTTCTCGCCGCTCGCGGCGAGCGATCTCGGCGCAGTCGCGATCAGGGAAGCGGTCGCGCGCGCCGGCGTCAAGCCGGAGGACGTCGACAAGACGATCTTCGGCTGCGTGCTTCCTGCGGGCCAGGGCCAGGCGCCGGCCCGCCAGGCGTCGCTGAAGGGCGGCCTTCCGCTCGCCACCGGTTGCACGACGGTCAACAAGATGTGCGGCTCGGCGATGGAGGCGGCGATCCTCGGCCACGACGCGCTCGTCGCGCGTTCGGTCGACATCGTCGTCGCCGGCGGCATGGAGAGCATGACCAACGCGCCCTACCTGATGCCGAAGGCGCGCGCCGGTTATCGGATGGGGCATCAGACTGTTTACGATCACATGTTCCTCGACGGGCTCGAGGATGCGTACGACAAGGGGCGCCTGATGGGGACCTTCGCCGAAGACTGCGCGGCGAGCTTCCATTTCACGCGCGAAGCCCAGGACGAGTTCGCGCGCACGTCGCTCGCCCGCGCGCTCGCGGCCAACCAGGACGGCACCTTCGCGTGGGAGACGGCGAAGGTCACCGTCCCCGGCAGAAAGGGCGAAGTCGTCGTCGACCAGGACGAGCAGCCGGCGAAGGCCGCCCCCGAGAAGATCGCGACGCTGAAGCCGGCATTTCGCAAGGACGGGACGGTGACCGCCGCGAACTCGAGCTCGATCTCGGACGGCGCCGCGGCGCTGGTGCTGATGCGCCGGTCGACCGCGGCCGAGCGCGGGCTCACGCCGCTCGCGACGATCGTCGCGCATGCGACGCACTCGCAGGAGCCGGCGCTCTTCACCACCGCTCCGGTCGGAGCGATCGAGAAGCTGTACCGCAAGGCCGGCTGGTCGACGCGCGACGTCGATCTCTTCGAGATCAACGAGGCGTTCGCCGTCGTGACGATGGCGGCGATGAAGGAGCACGGCATTGCGCACGACCGCGTCAACGTGCACGGCGGCGCGTGTGCGCTCGGCCACCCGATCGGCGCGTCGGGCGCACGCATCGTCGTGACGCTCCTCGGTGCGCTCCGGAAGCACGGTGGCCGGCGCGGCGTCGCGGCGCTCTGCATCGGCGGCGGCGAGGCGACCGCGCTCGCGATCGAGCTCGTGCGCTGAGGCGCCGGCGAGCGAAGTCGTGGCGCCGCCGTTTCCGATCATCGTCGGCTGCCCGCGCTCGGGGACGTCGCTGCTCGCCGTCATGCTCGACAGCCACCCCGAGCTCGCGATTCCGCCCGAGACGGCGTTCCTCAAGTACCTGCCGGGTCTCGATGGTCAGCCCAGGCTCGATGATCAGCCCGGGCTCGACGGCAAAAGCGAGGGGCTGCGGCAACGCTTCGTCGAGCTCGTCACCGCCGATCGCACGCCGCTCTCGAACTGGTCCGATTTCGGCCTCGACCGGGCTGCGTTCGAGGCGCGCATCGCAGCCGTCGCGCCGTTCACGGTCGCCGAGGCCGCGCGCGCCTTCTACTCGATGTATGCCGAGGCGCAGGGCAAGCGCCGCGCCGGCGAGAAGACCCCCGACAACATCTTCGTCATGCGCGAGCTCGCCGCGATGCTGCCCGAAGCCCATTACCTGCACGTGATCCGCGATCCGCGCGACACCGTGCTGTCGTGGCGCAAGACGTGGTTCGCGCCGAGTCAGGACTACGCCGCGCTCGGTGCGGCGTGGCAGCAGCACGTCGCGATCGGTCGCGCCGCGGGAGCCGCCGTCATGCACTACCAAGAGCTTCGCTACGAGGACCTGGTGCTGCATCCCGAAACCGAGCTGCCGCGGATCTGCGCGTTCCTCGGCGTCGAGTATTCGCTGCGGATGCTCGATTTCGCGCCGCAGGGCGCGGCGCGGATCGCGCGCCTCCAGGGGCGCAGACACGTGAGCGGACGCATGGTCGCGCGCGAGGACCGCACGCGCATCCACGCGAACCTTGCGCGGCCGCCCCAGCGCGATCGCATCGGCGTCTGGCGCCGCGAGATGTCCGCGGCCGACCGCGCCGCCGTCGAGCGCGCGGCGAGCCCGCTCTTCGCGTCGCTCGGGTACGCGCAATGACGTCGCGCACGATGACGTCGCGCACGATGACGTCGCGCACGATGCTCCCCGAAGCCGTCGTGGGAAGCCCGTCGCGATGATCCCACTTTCGACCTGGCTCCTGTTCTGCGTCGCCGCGGTCGCGCTCGCGATCACGCCCGGGCCGAACATGATCTATCTCGTCTCTCGCACGCTCGTGCAGGGCCGCCGCGCGGGGCTCGTGTCGCTCGCCGGAACCGCGACGGGGATGCTCGCGCACATCCTCGCCGCCGCGCTCGGCCTCTCCGCGCTGCTTGCGACGGTGCCTGTCGCGTTCGACGCCGTGCGCATCGCCGGCGCCGCGTACCTCCTGTGGATCGCGTGGCGGATGTGGCGCGAGCCGGCCGCGGGCTCCGCGTTGGCGCCGGCGCCCTTCGCCAACGCGAAGCTTTACCGCAGCGGCGCAATCACCAGCATCCTCAACCCGAAAGTGGCGCTCTTCCAGCTCGCGCTCTTTCCGCAGTTCGTCGATCCGGCGCACGGCAGCGTGCTCGCGCAGAGCCTGATCCTCGGTGCGACGCAGCTCGCGATCATCGTGCTGTTCGATGGGTTTTGCGTGCTCGCCGCGGGAACGCTGCGCCGGCTCTTCGGCGGAAGCACAGGATTCGGACGGTGGTCGAAGCGTGCGCTCGCCGGCATCTTCGCGGCGCTCGCGCTGCGCCTCGCGCTGATCGGCACCAGCTCCGCCTCGCAGCCGTAACCGTAGCCCTCACGCATCCCCCGATCCTCACTCCTCTATCCTCGATCCTCAACTGTCATGCTTCTGAACAGCGAACAACGCCAGATCCGCGACACGCTCAGGAGCTTCGCCCGCGAGCACCTCGCGCCGCACGCGGGAGAGTGGGATCGCGAGCACCGGTTCCCGCGCGAGGCCTTACATGCGCTGGGCGAGCTCGGCGTGATGGGCGCCGTGGTTCCCGAGGAGTACGGCGGCGCCGGCCTCGACTATCTTTCGCTTGCGGTCGCGCTCGAAGAGATCTCGGCAGGCGATGGTGCGACGTCGACGATCGTCGCCGTGCAGAACTCGGTCGTCTGCGGGCCGCTCGCCGCATTCGGAAACGATGCGCAGAAGCGGCGCTGGTTGACGCCGCTTGCACAGGGGCGCCTCTTCGGCTGCTTCTGCCTCACCGAGCCGCAGACGGGCTCGGACGCGGCAGCGATCACGACGCGTGCCGAGCGGCAGGGCGAGGGTTGGGTGCTGAACGGCGTCAAGCAGTTCATCACCACCGGCGCCAACGCCGACGTCGCAGTCGTGTTCGCGGTCACCGACCGCAATGCGGGGAAGCACGGTATATCCGCGTTCGTCGTCGATACGAAGACGTTGGGCTTCACCGTCACGCGCGTCGAGGAGAAGCTCGGTCAGCGCGCATCGGACACCGCGCAGATCACGTTCGAGAACTGCGCGGTCGGCGCCGAGTGCCTGCTCGGTCGCGAAGGTGAGGGTTACCGGATCGCGCTCGCGAATCTCGAAGCGGGGCGCATCGGCATCGCCGCGCAGGCGGTCGGCATGGCGCGCGCAGCGCTCGACGCGGCACTCGCCTACGCGCGCGAGCGGACGGCGTTCGGACAGCCGATCGTCCAGCACCAGGCGGTGAACTTCAGGCTCGCCGACATGGCGACCGAAGTCGAGGTCGCGCGGCAGATGGTGTGGCACGCCGCGAGCCTCAGGGATGCCGGCGAGCCCTGCCTCAAGGAGGCGTCGATGGCGAAGCTCTTCGCGACCGAGATGGCCGAGCGCGTTGCCTCGGCGGCGTTGCAGGTCCACGGAGGTTACGGCTACGTCGCCGATTTCCCGGTCGAGCGCATCTACCGCGACGTTCGCGTGTGCCAGATCTACGAGGGCACGAGCGACATCCAGCGCCTCGTCATCGGCCGCGCGATTGCCCAATGAGTGGGCAACATACGAGCGCCGCGCGCGACGCTGACGCGACGCCGGCGGCGACACGGGCGTCGGTACCGCCGCCGTTCGCTCCCGGGCAGCGTTTCGCACGCCGGGTCACCTTCGATGCCGATTCGATCAGGAGTTTCGCCACCGCTTGCGGCGATGCCAATCCTCTGCACCACGACGATGCCGTGGCGAAAGCCGGCCCGTTCGGCGTGCTGATCGCGAGCGGGCCCCATGTCACGGCGCTGATGATGGGGCTCGATGCGACATCGCTGTCGCACGGGCACCTTGCGCTGGGCCTCGGCTTCACGTTCCGCTTCGTCCGCGCGGTGCCAGCGGGGGTGACGCTGACGCTCGAATGGACCGTCACTGCGGTAAAGTGGAAGGAGTCGCTCGACGGGTACGTGGTCGACGTCGCCGGGCGGGCAGCCGACGACGCCGGCCTCGATTACGTGACCGCGACCGGCAGCAACCTGATTCGCCACTGATCGCGAGGATCCTCTGATAGCGTCGGACACGAACCGCACGAAACGATGAACACAAACCGCACGCTTGACTTCCATTTCGATTTCTCGTCGCCGTACGGCTACCTTGGCTCGGAGCTGATCGAGGATCTCGCCGCGCGGCACGGGCGGCGCGTGCAGTGGCGCCCGATGCTGCTCGGCGTCGTGTTCAAGTCGACCGGTGCCATGCCGCTCACGTCGGTGCCGGTCAAGGGCGATTACAGCCGCCACGACTTCGCGCGCAGCGCGCGCTTTCACGGCGTGCCGTTCAGAATGCCGTCGAAGTTTCCGATTGCGACCCAGGCTGCGGCGCGAATCGTGCTCTGGCAGCGCGACGGTGGCGCCGATCCCGCCCCGATCGTGCACGCGCTCTACCGCGCGTTCTTCCGCGACGACCGCGATATCTCGAGCCCCGACGTCGCCGCGGACGTCGCCGCGGAGACCGGGCTCGATCGCGCGAAAGCGCGTGCCGCGGTCGACGATCCAGGGGTCAAGGACGCGCTGAAGCGCGAGAACGACGCAGCGCTCGCGCAGGGCGTCTTCGGATCGCCGTTCGTGATCGTCGACGGCGAGCCGTTCTGGGGTGTCGATCGCTTCGATCAGGTCGAGCGCTGGCTCGAGCGCGGCGGATTCTGAGCGCATGACGGCGATCGAGTCGAAGGTCTCGCCGCGCGACCCGACGTTCGCCGTCAACCGCGACGCGATGGCGGCGCTCGTCGAGGACCTGCGCGCGAAGGTCGCCGTGGTCGAGCAGGGTGGCGGCGAATCCGCGCGAGCGCGCCACCTCGCCCGCGGCAAGCTGCTGCCGCGCGAGCGCGTGCGCTGCCTGCTCGATCCCGGGAGCCCCTTCCTCGAGCTGTCGCAGCTCGCCGCCTGGGACATGTACGACGACAACATCGCGTCGGCGGGGATCATCACGGGAATCGGTCGCGTCGCAGCGCGCGAATGCGTGATCGTCTGCAACGACGCGACGGTGAAGGGCGGCACCTACTTCCCGATGACCGTCAAGAAGCACCTGCGCGCGCAGGACATCGCGCGCCAGAACGGCCTGCCGTGCATCTACCTCGTCGATTCAGGTGGCGCGAACCTGCCCAATCACACCGAGGTGTTCCCCGACCGCGATCATTTCGGCCGCATCTTCTACAACCAGGCGACGCTCTCCGCCGAAGGGATCGCGCAGATCGCCGTGGTGATGGGCTCGTGCACGGCGGGCGGCGCCTACGTTCCCGCGATGTCGGACGAATCGATCATCGTGCGCGAGCAGGGGACGATCTTTCTCGGCGGGCCGCCGCTCGTCAAGGCCGCGACCGGCGAGATCGTTTCCGCCGAAGAGCTCGGCGGCGCCGACGTGCACACGCGGATCTCGGGTGTCGCCGACCACTTCGCGCAGAACGACCACCATGCGCTCGCGATCGCGCGTCGCATCGTCGCCAATCTCAATCAAACCGGGTCCGCGACGCTCGATGTCGCCGAGCCGCGGCCGCCGCGCTATCCGGCCGACGAGCTCTACGGGGTCATCAACGCCGACATCCGCAAGCCCTACGACGTGCGCGAAGTGATCGCACGCATCGTCGACGATTCGGCGCTCGACGAGTTCAAGGCGCGCTACGGCACGACGCTCGTCACCGGGTTCGCGCGGCTGCATGGCTACCCGGTCGGCATCGTCGCCAACAACGGCGTGCTGTTTTCCGAATCGGCGCAGAAAGGCGCGCACTTCATCGAGCTCTGCTGCCAGCGCGGCGTTCCGCTCGTGTTCCTGCAGAACATCACCGGGTTCATGGTCGGGAAGAAGTACGAGGCCGGCGGCATCGCGAAGGACGGCGCGAAGATGGTCACTGCGGTGTCGTGCGCCGCGGTGCCGAAGTTCACCGTGATCATCGGCGGAAGCTACGGCGCCGGCAACTACGGAATGTGCGGGCGCGCGTTCAATCCGCGCTTCCTGTGGATGTGGCCCAACGCGCGGATCTCGGTGATGGGCGGCGAGCAGGCGGCCACCGTCCTCGCCACCGTGCGCAGGGACGCGATCGAGGCGCGCGGCGGAACCTGGAGCGCCGACGACGAGGAGGCATTCAAGGCGCCGATCCGCGCGCAGTACGAGCACGAGGGGCATCCGTATTTCGCCAGCGCGCGACTGTGGGACGACGGCGTCATCGATCCTGCCGACACGCGCCGCGTGCTGGCGCTCGCGATCTCCGCGTCGCTCAACCGCCCGGTCGAGCCGACGCGCTTCGGCGTGTTCAGGATGTGAGCGGATCGCGATGAGTGAGCCTTGCACCCGAACGGAACCTGCTCGATGAGCGAGCCCTGCACGCTCGCGGTGTCGGATGCGGTCGCGACGCTGACGCTCACGCGGCCCGAGGTGCACAACGCGTTCGACGAGACGCTGATCGCGCGGCTCACCGCGCATCTCGCAGCACTCGACGCCGATCCGGCGGTCCGCGTCATCGTGCTCGCCGGCGCCGGGAAGAGCTTCTGCGCGGGCGCCGATCTCGACTGGATGCGGCGGATGGCCGCATTCGACCACGCCGCGAATCTCGCCGATGCGCGCGGCCTCGCCGCGATGCTGCGCGCGCTCGATCTGCTCTCGAAGCCGACGATCGCGCGCGTCCACGGCGCGGCGTTCGGCGGCGGCGTGGGCCTCGTCGCCGCGTGCGACATCGCGATCGGCGCCGAATCGGCGACGTTCGCGCTCTCCGAAGCGCGCCTCGGATTGATTCCGGCGACGATCTCGCCCTATGTGATCGAGGCGATCGGCGCGCGGGCGGCGCGGCGCTATTTCCTCACGGCCGAGCGCTTCGGCGCTCCCGAGGCGCAGCGGATCGGTCTCCTGCACGAGGTCGTCGCTGCCGATGCGCTCGACGCGAGGATCGCGGCCATCGTTGCGCTGCTGCGTGACGCGGGACCGGCGGCGCAGCGCGAATCGAAGCGGCTCGTCCGCGACGTCGCGGGCCGCCCGGTCGACGCGAATGTGATCGATGCGACCGCCGCGCGGATTGCTGATGTGCGCGCGTCGGCCGAGGCGCGCGAGGGGGTGGCCGCCTTCCTCGCCCGGCGCAAACCCGCGTGGGCGCCGAACCGGGGGTGATGTGATGAACGCGTGGACATCGAACCGGGAATGAAGCGATGAATGCGTGGGCGCATCTTGACACCTGGCAGCTGATGACGATCGCCGCCGCGCTCGGCTTCGCTAGCGGACTGCGCCTCTATGCGGTGCTGTTCATCGTCGGCGCCGCAGGCTGGTTCGGCTGGGTCGACCTGCCTTCCGGCCTCGCGGTGCTCGCGCATCCGTTGGTGCTCGCCGCATCGGGATTCATGTGCGCAGTCGAGTTCTTCGCCGACAAGATCCCCGCCGTCGACACGCTATGGGACGCGATTCACACGCTGATTCGCATTCCGGCGGGCGCAGCACTCGCCGCAGGCGTGTTCGGCGACCAGTCGCCCGCGGCGCTGACGCTTGCCGCAGCGATTCTTGGCGGCACGCTCGCGGCCGGCAGCCATCTCACGAAATCGGCCAGCCGCGCCGTCATCAACACGTCGCCCGAGCCGTTCACGAACTGGGCGGCGTCGTTCACCGAGGACGTCGCGGTCGGCGGCCTCCTGTGGCTCGCTCTCGCCCATCCGGCGGCGGCGCTCGTTGTGCTCGCCGTGCTCGTCGCCCTCGTGATCTGGCTGCTGCCGAAGATCTGGCGAACGTTGAGGCGCATGTTCGAGCGCATCGCCGGGTGGTTCTCTGGCGGTGCCCGGCCCGTGTGACGACTCGTGTGACAACTGCGCGACGATGAGCATGTTCGATCGCATCCTGATCGCGAATCGCGGCGAGATCGCGTGCCGCGTCGCGCGCACCGCGCGCAGGATGGGCATCGCGACGGTCGCCGTCTACAGCGATGCCGACCGCGATGCGCTGCACGTCGAGAGCTGCGACGAGGCCGTTCGCATCGGCCCGCCGGCGCCGCGCGAGAGCTACCTCAACGCCGATGCGATCATCGCCGCGGCGCTCGCGACCGGCGCGAAGGCGATCCATCCCGGTTACGGCTTTCTCTCCGAGAACGAGGGCTTCGCCGCAGCGTGCGCGCACGCCGGGATCGTGTTCATCGGCCCGCCGCCGTCGGCGATCGCCGCGATGGGCTCGAAGTCGGAGGCGAAGGCGATCATGTCGCGCGCCGGCGTGCCGGTGGTGCCGGGCTACCACGGACGCGATCAGGATCCCGCGCGGCTCGCGCGCGAGGCCGAGGCGATCGGCTGGCCGGTGCTGATCAAGGCGACGGCGGGCGGCGGCGGCAAGGGGATGAAGGTCGCCGCGAGCGCCGGCGAATTCGCACAGGCGCTCGCTTCGGCGAAGCGCGAGGCGAGCGCGTCGTTCGGCGACGACCGCGTGCTGCTCGAGCGCTATCTCACCGCGCCGCGCCACATCGAGATCCAGGTGTTCGCCGACATCCAAGGCAACGCCGTCTACCTCTTCGAGCGCGATTGCTCGGTGCAAAGGAGGCACCAGAAGGTGCTCGAGGAAGCGCCCGCGCCGGGGCTCGACCCGGCGCGCCGGCGCTCGATGGGCGAAGCCGCGGTCGCTGCCGCGAAGGCGATCGGCTACGTCGGCGCGGGAACCGTCGAGTTCATCGCCGAGCAGGACGGCACGTTCTACTTCATGGAGATGAACACGCGGCTGCAGGTCGAGCATCCGGTGACCGAGATGATCACCGGGCTCGATCTCGTCGAGTGGCAGCTCCGCGTGGCGGCGGGCGAGCGATTGCCGCGGCGCCAGGACGAGCTCGCGCATCACGGCCACGCGATCGAGGCGCGGATCTACGCCGAGGACCCCGAACGCGGTTTCCTGCCTTCGATCGGACGCATTGCGCACTGGCGGATGCCCTCGGGAAGCTCGCGCGTGCGCGTCGACACCGGCTACCGCGCCGGCGACACGGTGAGCCCGTTCTACGATCCGCTGCTCGCCAAGGTGATCGCGTGGGGCGAGGACCGTGAGCGCGCGCGCGCGCGCCTCCTGCAGGCGCTCGACGGCTGCGAGGTCGTCGGAGTGCTCACCAACACCGGCTTCCTCGAGCGCGTGATCGGACACACAGCATTCGCGTCGGCGCATCTCGATACCGGGCTCATCGACGCCAATCGCGACGCGCTCCTGCCCGCACCCGCCGGCGCGCCGCGCGAGCTCCTGGTTGCCGCTGCGCTCGCCGAGCTCGCTCGCGCTCGCGATCGCACGGGCGACGCGAAGCGTGGCGAAAGCGCCACATTTCCGAACGTCGATCGCTGGTCGCCCTGGAATGCCGTCGACGCGTGGTGGAACGCGAGCGCGCTGCACCACCTCGCGTTCCGCTTCGCCGATGCGCTCGCCGAGCACGAATGCCGCCTGCGTCCGCGGCCCGACGGCTCGGTCGGCATCGAGATCGACTCGGCGCCCGCGGTCGAGGTGCGCTGCGAAGAGCACGCAGAGCGGCTCCGCATCGATCTTGCCGGCGACACGTTCGATGCGACCGTCGTCGCCGACGGCGAGCTTCGCGACGTCCACGCGAAAGGTATTCGGATGCGCCTGCGCGCAATCGATCCGCTCGCACAGGCCGGGATCGCCGACGAGCACGGCGGCCGGCTGACCGCGCCGATGGCCGGCACCGTCGTCGCCGTCTTCGTGAAGCCGGGCGATCCGGTGGAGAAGGGCGCGCCACTCATCGTGCTCGAGGCCATGAAGATGGAGCACACGATCGCCGCACCGGCTGCCGGACAGGTCGCGGCGGTCCATTTCAGCGTCGGCGACCGCGTCGGCGATGGCGCGAGCCTCGTCGAGCTTGCCGACCCGCCGGCGCGATGAGCGCCCGCACCTCCGTCGCAAAGCGGGAGCCGGGGCTTCCGCAACACGTGCGCCTCGTCGAGGTCGGCCCGCGCGACGGGCTGCAGAACGAGGCCGCGATGGTGCCGACCGACGTCAAGGTGACGCTGATCGAGCTTCTCGCCGATGCAGGATTCCCGGTCGTCGAGGCAACGTCGTTCGTGTCGCCGAAGTGGGTGCCGCAGATGGCCGATGCCGCGGACGTGATGGCGCGCATCCGTCGCAAGCCGGGGGTGCGCTACCCGGTTCTCACGCCGAATCTCAAGGGCTTCGAGGCGGCGCGCGCCGCGGGCGCCGACGAAGTGGCGGTGTTCGTCGCCGCAAGCGAATCGTTCTCGAAGCGCAACATCAACTGCACGATCGCCGAGAGCCTCGCCCGCGCCGAGCCGGTGTTCGCGGCCGCCCGCACGGCGGGCATTCGCGTGCGCGGCTACATCTCGTGCGTTCTCGGCTGTCCGTACGAGGGCGAGATCGCCCCCGAGGCAGTCGCGGCGGTCGCCGCGCGCCTCCACGCGATGGGCGCGTACGAGATCTCGCTCGGAGACACGATCGGCACCGGAACGCCCGGCAGGACGCGCGCGCTCTTCGACAGCGTCGCACGCGAAGTTCCGCGCGGGCAGCTTGCCGGGCACTTCCACGACACGTACGGCCAGGCAATCGCCAACGTCTACGCCGCGCTCGAATCCGGCGTCGCGACGTTCGACTGCTCGGTCGGGGGCCTCGGCGGCTGCCCGTACGCGAAGGGTGCCACCGGTAACGTCGCGAGCGAGGACGTCGTCTACCTTCTGCAGGGGCTCGGCATCGAGACCGGCATCGATCTCGTCAAGCTGCGCATCGCCGGCCGCTACATCGCCGAGTATTTCGGCCGGCCGACAGGATCCCGTGTTGCGCGCGCGCTCGACGCGAAGGAGCCGCTTCCGCGATGAGCGACGACAGCGCGATCGACCCGATCGCACCGGTCGCTTCGCCGTGCATCGGCGTGTGCAGGCTCGATCCCGCGACCGGATGGTGCGTCGGGTGCCTGCGCAGCCTCGACGAGATCGCCGCGTGGGGCACGCTCGACGACGCGGCCCGGCGACAGGTCCTCGATCGCGTCGCGGTGCGTCGCGTCAGCGTCGGCTGACCCGACGCTGATTTACAGCGCGTCCGCACCGGGAATCGCCAGCGTTCGCTTGATCGCGCGCGCGGCGTCGAGCGCGTCGTCGAGCGTCGCTCCGAGGCAGGTCACGTGCCCCATCTTGCGGCCGCGCCGGGGCTCGGGCTTGCCGTAGAGGTGCAGCTTGCATGCGGGATGCGCGAGCACGCGCTCCCATGCGGGCTCGCGTACGCGCCCGCCGGTATCGAACCACAGGTCGCCTAAGAGGTTCACCATCACCGCGGGCGTGTGCTGGAGGGTTGCCCCGGGGGGCTGGCCGGCGAGGATGCGCGCCTGCTGCTCGAACTGCGACGTCACGCAGGCGTCGATCGTGTAATGCCCGCTGTTGTGCGGACGCGGGGCGATCTCGTTTACCATCAGCGCGCCGTCCGACGCGACGAACATCTCGACGCAGAGCACGCCGCGGTAATCGAGCGCGGCCGCGATATTCGCTGCGATTTCCTCGGCGCGCGCTGCCAGCGCGGGCGCAATCCTCGCCGGGACGATCGACACGTCGAGGATGCCGTCGCGGTGGAGGTTCTCGGCGACCGGCCACGAGACGGCGTGCCCGTCGTCGCAGCGCGCGACCACGACCGAGATCTCGCACGAAAGGTCGATCAGCCGCTCGAGCACGCACGGCCGGCGGCCGAGCGCGGCGAACGCCGCAGCGAGCTCGTCGCGCGTGCCGACGCGCACCTGGCCCTTGCCGTCGTAGCCGAGGCGCGCGCTCTTGACGATGCCGGACAACAGCGCAGCCGGCGCCTTCGCGACGTCGGCGTCGTCGCGCAGCACCGCGAACGGCGTCACCGCGAAGCCGTGCCCGGAGAGGAAGGTCTTCTCGCTGATCCGATCCTGCGCGATCGCGACACTGGTGGCGGCGGGGGTGACGCGCAGGTTGCGGGCGAGGAAGTCGAGTGCTGCCGCCGGCACGTTCTCGAACTCGGTCGTCGCCGCGCGGCACAGCGTCGCCATGCGACCGAGCGCGGCGGAATCGAGGTAGTCGGCGCGCAGGTGCAGGTCGGCAACGCTTCCCGCCGGGCTCGCTTCGGCCGGGTCGATCACCGCGACGCGATAGCCGAGGCTCTGCGCCGCCATACAGAACATGCGGCCGAGCTGGCCTCCTCCGAGGAGGCCCAGCCATTGTCCGGGAGCGATCGCGTCCCCGGGGGACAGGGCGTGCGAAGGGTCAGCCGGCGCGTTCACGCCGACGGCGGCAGGTGCTGCGTCCGCGCGGCGTTCGTCTGCGTCTGGCGAAACGCGGCGAGCTTGCGCTGCAGTGCCGGGTCCTGCGCCGCGAGCAGCGCGATCGCGAACAGCGCGGCGTTCGCGGCGCCCGACTCGCCGATCGCGAACGTGGCGACGGGGATTCCCTTGGGCATCTGCACGATCGACAGCAACGAATCCTCGCCGCGCAGGTACTTCGACGGAACCGGAACGCCGAGCACCGGGACCGTGGTTTTCGCCGCGAGCATGCCGGGAAGGTGTGCAGCACCTCCCGCACCCGCGATGATTGCGCGAAGGCCGCGCGTTGCGGCGTCCTCCGCGTACTCGAACATGTCATCCGGCATCCGGTGTGCCGAGACGACGCGCGCCTCGTAGGTGATGCCGAACGCGTCGAGCTGGGCCGCTGCGTGGCGCATCACGTCCCAGTCGCTGTCGCTGCCCATCACCAGCCCGATCAGGGGCGTCGCCTTGCGCACGGCCATTCGCTGTCCCGCCGGAGTGTGTGGCGCGAATTCTAGCGCAGCGTTGCGTCGTCGCGACAGCGGGCGAGCCGTTCGCCCCGCTGACATGGGCCGCCCGTCGCTCGCAGCGGAGAATCGTGTTGTGCAGGTCGCGATGGTTGGCGACAATGCTCGGCGTGACAGCGCGCGGCATCCATCGTTTCACGCGCACGGCAGCCGTCCTCGCGACGGCGCTGGCGTTCGCTGCAGCGTCCGTGACGGTTGCTGCCGCGCCCGCGGTGAGCGATTCCGCCGCGGTGCCCGCGTCCGCCGCGGCTCCTGTGCCTGTGGGCGCTCCCGCGCCTGCCGGCGTTCCCTCGGCGGCCGACGACGCGGCCTTCCTCGCCGCGAAAGCCGCCTTCGACCGCGGCGACGTCGCCGCCCTCGACGCACTCGCTCCCGGCCTCGCCAGCCATCCGCTCGCGCTCTATGTCCGCTTCTGGCAGCTCGATGCGCGTGTCGACAGCGCCGGCGACGACGCGATCCGCGACTACCTGGCGCAATTCCGGGGCACGCCTCCCGCGCAGACGCTGCACGCCGACTGGCTGAAGTCGCTCGCGAAGCGCGGCGCATGGGACGCGTTCGGCGCCGCGTGGCCGCCGCCAGCCGACCCCGACGTCGAATTGCAGTGCGACGAGATCCAGTATCGGATGCGTAGCGAGGGTGCAGCCGCACTCGCGTCGGCGAAGCCGCTGTGGTTCACCGGCGCGTCGACCCCGCCAGCATGCCAGCCGCTGTTCGATGCGCTGATCGCGCGCGGTGCGCTGACGCTCACCGATCGTCGCGATCGGATGCGCCTCGCCGTCGCCGCCGGCAACCTGCGGCTCGCGCGCGCGATCGCCGACGCGCTGCCGGCGGGAAGCCGCATCACGGCGCGCGAGTTCGCCGCCATCGATCGCGACCCCTTGCGCGCCGTCGTGCGCGGTCGCTTCGCCCTGAAGTCGCGCGCCGGGCGCGAGCTCGCGCTCTACGCGCTCGACCGCGCGGCGCGGCGCGACGTGGCTTCCGCGCGCGCCGGCTGGCTGCGCTGGCGCGGACGGCTCGACGCCGCCGATCGCGATTACGGGAACCTGCGCATTGCGTGGTACGCGACGCGCGAGCTCGACCCGCGCGCTGACGCATGGTTCGACGAAGTGCGCGGCGACCCGGCGCCGCAAGGGAGCGGCGACTGGCGCATCTGGCGCGTTCGCGCCGCGCTGCGTGTGCGCGACTGGGACGGCGTCGCGCGCGCGATCGCGGCGCTTCCCAAGGATGAGAAGCTGCTCCCGGCCTGGCGCTACTGGCGTGCGCGTGCGCTCGCGGCGCAGGGAAGGAGCGCCGACGCGCAGAAGCTCTATGCGACGTTCGACGGCGACGTGACCTTCTACGGACTCCTCGCCGCCGAGGCGCGCGGTGTGGGGAGCTCGGTGATCAGCGCCGCCGCGACGCCGACGCAGCCCGTGGATGCCGCCGCACTCGCCGCGTTCGCGGCGCGCAGCGACGTCGAGCGCATGCTCTTCCTCGCACGGCTCGACCTGCGCCGTGCCTCGCAGCGCGAATGGCATAACGCGCTGCGCGGGCTCGACGACGCAGGCCTTCTGGTCGCGTCGACGTTCGCCAAGGCGTCCGGGCTCTACGACCGCGCGATCTACGCTGCGGACCACACGGTGACGCTGTTCGATCCGGCGCTTCGTTACCTTGCACCGTGGCGGCCCGAATTCGCCTCGGCCGCGCGCGAGCAGGGTCTCGACGAGGAGGTTCTCTACGGCATCGCGCGCCAGGAGTCGCGCTTCGCACCCGACATCGTTTCGTCGGCCGGGGCGGTCGGGCTGATGCAGCTGATGCCACGCACCGCCCGCTGGGTCGCGCGCCAGCTCGCGTTCGACGACTGGTCGACCGATCGCATCGCGAACGTCGACGTCAACACGCGCTTCGGTGCGTTCTACTTCCGCTATTGGCAGGACCGGCTCGACGATCTGCCGGCGCTCGCCGCCGCAGCCTACAATGCCGGGCCGGGGCGCGCACGCGCGTGGCGTCCGGCTACCGGCGCGCTCGAAGGCGCGATCTGGGTCGAAACGATTCCGTTTGGTGAAACCCGCGATTACGTGAAAAAGGTGCTTGCGAACACGATGTTCTACGCGTCGATCCTCGGCCGTCCGTACGTCCCGCTCAGCGAGCGCCTCGGCATGGTCACCGCGCCCGGCGTCGATCGCGCAAACCTCGCGGCGGGCGAGCCGTGACCGCCGCGCAGGAAGCGTCGCAGGCCGCGCGCTGGCCGCTCGACGAGCGCATGCAGCCCGCGCGGCAGCGGATACTGATCCTCGGCGGCAGCGGCTTCGTCGGGCGGCACGTCGTCGCGAGGCTCGCCGCACAGGGTCATGCGGTCGTCGTGATCACGCGGCGCCGCGCGCGCGCGCGGCACCTGATCCTGCTGCCGACGGTGTCGGTCGTCGAGGGCAATCCGTACGACCCCGCGGTACTCGCGCACCACGCGGCCGGTGCGACGGCTGCGATCAACCTCGTCGGCGTGCTGCACGCGAAGAGCCGCCAGGGCTTCATGCTGGCGCACTCCGAGCTGCCCAAGCTCTTCGTCGCCGCGTGCACCGATGCGGGCGTCGGCCGCGTCGTTCATATGAGCGCGCTCGGCGCATCGGACGACGCGCCGAGCCAGTATCTGCGATCGAAGGCCGCCGGCGAGGAGGTCGTCACCACGTCGTCGCTCGCATGGACGGTGTTTCGCCCGTCGGTGATCTTCGGTCGCGAGGATCGCTTCCTCAATCTGTTCGTCGAGCTTGCGGGACTGCTGCCGGTGATGGTCGTCGCCGGCGCGCGAGCGCGATTCCAGCCGATCTATGTCGGCGACGTCGCCGAGTGCATCGCCACGGCGCTCACCGACGACGCGACGATCGGCCAGCGTTACGATCTCTGCGGGCCGGCGGTCTACACGCTTGCTGATCTCGTCCGTTATGCGCTGCGCACCGCGGGCCGCGAGCGACCGGTCATCGGGCTCGGTCCGGCCGCGTCGCGCCTGCAGGCGCGAATCCTCGAGTGGTTGCCGGGGCCGCTCCTGACGCGCGACAACCTGCGCTCGATGGAGCGCGACAACGTCTGCGACTGCGCGTTCCCGGCGCTCTTCGGACTCGCGCCGACGGCACTCGAAGCCGTGGCGCCCGATTGGCTCGCGCCGGCCGCGCAGACGAGTCGCTTCGACACCTACCGCGTGCGCAGCGGGCGCTGATGGCGCGGCGCGCGCGGCCGCAACCCGTTCGCACCTATCGCGTCGGCGGCTCGGTCCGCGACGAGCTTCTCGGGCGTACCGCGGGTGACCGCGACTACGTCGTCGTGGGAGCAACGCCCGAGATCATGCTCGCCTCAGGCTTCACTCCGGTCGGCCGCGACTTTCCCGTGTTCCTGCATCCGGAGACGCACGAGGAATACGCGCTCGCACGCACCGAGCGCAAGGCCGGGCGCGGGTACCGCGGCTTCGAGTTCTTCGCGACTCCGGAGGTCACGCTGGAAGACGATCTCAGACGTCGCGATCTCACGATCAACGCGATGGCGCGCGACGAGAACGGCCGCCTGATCGATCCCTGGGGCGGCGAGGCCGATCTCAACCGGAAGCTCCTTCGCCACGTCTCGCCCGCGTTCGCCGAGGATCCGCTGCGCGTGCTGCGCGTCGCGCGCTTCGCCGCGCGCCTGGGTTTCCGCGTGGCGCCGTCGACGATGCGCCTGATGCGCGAAATCGTCGACGGGGGCGAGCTCGAGACGCTTGCGCACGAGCGCGTGTGGCAGGAGCTCGCGCGCGGCCTCGGCGAGGCGCACCCGTCGCGGATGCTTGCAGTGCTCGAACGCTGCGGCGCGCTCGCGGTGCTGCTTCCGGAGCTCGCCCGCGACGATGCGGCGAGGCGCGCCGCGGCACGCGCGCTCGACCGTGCCGCGAGGCGCTCGCTGCCGCTTGCGGCACGCTACGCGATCCTCGTCTACCCGTTCGAATCCGCCGCGCGAGCCGCGCCGGTCGGCACGCGTGCGCGCGTCGCCGAGGTGGAAGCGATCTCGGCGCGACTGCGCGTTCCCGCGAATTGCCGTGACGTCGCGCGGCTCGTTGCACGCTGGCAGCACGTCCTTGCGGATCCGGCGGCCGCCGCCCCGGCGACGCTCCTCGAGCTACTCCATGCGGTCGATGCGCTGCGCAGGCCCGCGCGCCTCGATCTCGTCGTGCGAGCGAGCCGCGAGATCACTGCTGCAGCCGGGCGCGACCGCGGCAACCGCGCGGCGGTCGCGATCGAGGAAGCGCTCGCCGCGGTGCGCGCGGTCGATGCCGCGGCGATTGCGCGCGATGCGGCGGCACGCGCGATCGATGCAAGCGGCGCCGGCAGCGCCGGCGGCACGCGCAGCGCCGCGATCGCCGCCGCACTGCGCCGCGCGCGGCTCGCCGCGCTGCGCGCGTGGCGCCGCCGCTACACGCGATAGGCGAGCGCGCGCATGACGTCGGCGGCGGCGCGCATCGCGCCGCGCACGGGGAGCGGCAGCGGCATACCGCCTGCCTGATACGCCATCATGCCGTGCCGCGCCTCGTCGTCGCGCATCTGCGCGACGATCGCACGGCTCTTCGCATCGTTCGCCGGCAGTCGATCGAGGTGAGCGGTGAGATGCTCCTCGACCTGCCGCTCGGTTTCGACGACGAAGCCGAGGTTCCAGCGATCGCCGCCGATCCCGGCGGCCACGCCGATCGCGAACGATCCTGCGTACCACAGCGGATTCAGGAGCGACGTGCGCGCGCCGAGCTCTTCGAGGCGCTCGTGCGTCCATGCGAGGTGATCCTCCTCGTCGCGCGCAGCCTCTGCGAAGCGCGCACGGACAGAAGGGTCGTGCGTAACGAACGCCTGTGCCGAGTAGAGCGCCTGCGCACACACCTCGCCGGTATGGTTGACGCGCATCAGCCCGGCGGCGTGACGCTTGTCCTCGGGCGTCAGCTCCGCGTCGGCAATACCGGCATCGGGCGTCGGGCGGGCGGCGCTCACCGCGTTGGTCAGCGTATGGAGCGCGCGGTCGAACGCGATGATCAGCGAGTCGAGCATGCGGTCATCCTATCCGTCGGCGCGGGCTCAGGCGGGTCGCTTCCATCCGCCGATGATCGCGCCGGCCACGCCGAGGCCGATCACCGCATACGCCGCGTTGATCAACCAGAGCGTCACCGGCCTCGCTTCGAAGCCGTAGTTGAGCGCGAGCGACGCCGCGACGAAACAAAGCGCGATACCGGCGCCTAGCTTGAGGCCGCCGGCGAGCGTCGACGCCTCGAGGCGTTCGATCAACCATGCAAGCGCGTAGCACATGACGAGGATCGCGACGAAGCCGATCGCGTAGGCCTGTGGCCTCCCCCCTTGCTCGCGCGCGATCTGATCGAAGCTTGTCCCGACGGCGGCCGACCACGGCGCTTCGAACACTCCGTACCAGATCGCGCCGAACACGAAGAACACGATCGCCGCGACCCAGCATGCCGCATGTCGTCCCCATCTCATTGCGTCGCTTCCTCCTCCTCGTCGTCGAACAGATCGCGCTGGACCGAAGTCGTTCCCTTATGCGCAATACGCGGCGGTTGGAACTGCGTCGTATCGAGCGCGCTCTGATCGCGCCCGCGGGCGAGGCCATAGCGGCGGCACGCGAGCTCGAAGCGCTGTGCAAGGAGGGCAGCGAGCGGTCCCTCGCCGCGCATCCTCGCGCCGAAGGCCGGGTCGTTGTCGCGACCTCGCCGCATCTGCGCAACGAGGCTCATCACGTGCGTCGCGCGCTCCGGATAGTGCGCTGCGAGCCAGTCGCGGAAGAGCGGTGCGACTTCGCGTGGCAGCCGCAGCAGCACCCAGCCTGCCGAGGTCGCGCCGGCGCCGGCTGCGGCCTCGACGATCGCTTCGATGTCGCGATCATTGAGTTGCGGAATCACCGGCGCCACCATGACGCCGACCGGAATGCCGGCGCGTGCGAGTGTCGCGATCGCCTGCAGGCGCCGCTGTGGCGCCGCGGCGCGCGGCTCCATCCTGCGTGCGAGCTCTCGATCGAGCGTCGTCACCGAGACGTAGACGCGCGCCATGCGCTGTTTCGCCATCGGCGCGATGATGTCGATGTCGCGCTCGACGAGCGCGGACTTGGTGACGATCGTGAACGGATGCCGGCACTCCGCCAGCACTTCGAGCACCGCCCGCGTGATCCGCCACTCGCGCTCGATCGGCTGGTAGGGATCAGTGTTGCTGCCGAGGGCGATCGGGTCGCAGCGGTATCCCGGCCGCGCAAGCTCGGCACGCAGGAGCCGCGCGGCGTCGGGCTTGACGAAGAGCCGCGTCTCGAAATCGATGCCCGGCGAGAGGTCGAGATACGCGTGCGTCGGCCTCGCGTAGCAGTAGATGCACCCGTGCTCGCAGCCCTGGTAGGGATTGACCGATTGCCTGAACGGGATGTCGGGCGAATCGTTGCGCATGACGATCGTGCGCGCGCGGGTGACCGTGACCGTCGTCTTCAGGGCCGGCGGCGACAGGTCACCGGCAGGCTCATCGTCGACAGCGCTTTCGCGACGGAGGCTCGCAAAGCGGTTGTCGGGGTTGAACGTCGCCCCGCGTCCTTTCGCCGGCGCGGAGCGCGGTTGCTCGGGATTCGTCACCTTGCCGGGAGCCGCCTTGGTAGCATTCGATCGCGTTCATCATAGCTCGTCGAGCACGGTCACGGATGAATGAAGCGTCAGCGCGTGCGGTCGTTCTGGTTCAGGCAATCGAGTCGGCGGACGCGGCGCGCGGTCTATGGAGTGATGCCGAGCGCGTCGAGGTCGGCCAGACGGCCGCGCGCGAGCTCGGACAATCGGCGACCTTCGGCGCGTGGATCGCGCGCCGGGCAGCGCTCGCGCTCGCGCGACTGCGGCGGCGGGTACCCACGCTCGAAGCGCTCGCCCGTGCGCGCGTCGACTGGGGCGTGGTTAGCGCGATCACGATCGCCGTCGCATTCGTCGTCGGGGTCGGCGCTGCGCGCATCGGCCCGTCGCAGAGGATCAACCTGCTCGCACCGCCGCTCGCCGCGCTGCTCGCGTGGAACCTCGCGGTCTACCTCGTGCTCGCGTGGATGCACATTCGCGCCTGGATGCGGCCGAAGAGCCAGTCGATTCATCGTCTTCGCGCAGGCATCGCGAAGCTTGCCGCGGTGATCGCCGGCGGCTGGCGCCGCACGATCCGCAGCGGCCCCCTCGTCGAGGCAGGCGCGTCGTTCGCGATGCAGTGGACGCGACTCGCGATGCCGCTCGGCGAGCGTCGCGCGACCGGTCTTCTCCACGTCGGCGCGGCTGCCGTCGCAGTCGGTGCCATCGCGGCGCTGTACGTTCGCGGCCTCGCGCTCGAATACCGCGCGGTGTGGCAAAGCACCTTTCTCGACGCGGGGCAGGTCGCGACGCTGCTTCGCATCGTGCTGGCACCCGGCGCGCTTGTGACGGGCCTCACCGTTCCCGGCGCGGACGAGCTCGCGCGCGTCGGACCGGGGAGCGCCGGCGCGAATGCCGCGCGCTGGATCCATCTCTACGCGGGGACCCTTCTCGTCGTGGTGATCGTGCCGCGGCTCGTTCTCGCCGCTGTTGCGTGGACGGGTGCCATAAGAGCTTCGCGCCGCTTTCCGCTCGCGCTCGATGCGCCGTACTTCCGGCGCCTTGCCCGCGCCTGGCGGTCGGGCACGACGCATGTGCGCGTGATCCCGTACAGCTACGACGCTCCGGCGCGCAGCCGCGCGGGCCTCGAAGCGGTGCTGACGCGGGCGCTCGAGACGCCGATCGACTCGACTTGGACGGAGCCCGTGCGCTACGGCGACGATCCGCCGGCTGACGATTCACCCGGCATCGATCCACGCGGCAACGATTCACGCGGCAATGCCGCCGCGCCCGCCGACGCGATCGCGCTCTTCAACCTGAGTGCAACGCCCGAAGTGGAGAATCACGTCGCATTCGTCACCGCGCTCGCCCACGGTCGCGATGCCGCGGCGGCACCGATCGTCATCGTCGACACGTCCGAATTCGCCGCGCGCTTCCATGGACAGCCCGGCAGGATCGCCGAGCGCGAGGCGGCGTGGCGCGACGCGTTCGAGTCCGCATCGATGACGCCGATCTTCATGCGCCTCGCTGCACCCGACCTCGACGCCGACGCGGCGGCACTCGCTGCCGAGCTCGGACGGGACGCGTGATGAGCGAAGCCACGCCAACGATCGCACTCTCGCTCATCTCGCACACCAATGCGGGAAAGACGACGCTCGCGCGAACGCTGCTCGGCGAGGACGTCGGCGAGGTTCGCGACGCCGCGCACGTGACGTCCGCCGCCGAGCGGCACACGCTCATCGAGACGCCCGAGGGTGACACGCTCGTCCTGTGGGACACGCCCGGGTTCGGCGACAGCGCGCGCCTCGCGAGGCGTCTCGCTCAATCGGCGAATCCGCTGCTGTGGTTCCTCGCCTCGACGTGGGATCGCCTGCGCGATCGCCCGTTCTGGTCGACGCAGCAGGCCGTGAGGAACGTCCGTGACGAAGCGGTCGTCGTGCTCTATCTCGTCAATGCGTCGGAGAAGCCGCAGGATGCCGGTTACCTCGAACCCGAGATGCGCATCCTCGAATGGATCGGCAAGCCGGTGATCGCGCTCCTGAACCAGACCGGCCCGCCGCGGCCCGCAGCCGAGGAAACCGCCGACATCGCGCGCTGGCGCGAGGCGCTGGGCGAGCACACGATCCTTCGCGACGTCATCGCGCTCGACGCCTTCGCGCGCTGCTGGGTGCAGGAAGCGACGCTTCTCGATGCCGTGGCGCGCGTGCTCGCTCCGGCACAGCGGCAGGCGTTTGCGCGCCTCACCACCGCGTGGGAGGCGCACCGCGAGGCGCAGTTCGACGCGTCGATGGAGACGCTCGCCGCGCCGATCGCACGCGCGGCGGCGGATCGCGAGCCCGTCGCCGAGGCGAGCTTCGCCGAGTCGCTTCGCGACGTCGGACGCAGGGTCGGCCTGCCGCTCAAAGGCGGCGCAAAGACGCGTACCGTGGCGATGGAAGCGCTTGCCGTGAGGCTCGACGCCGACATTCGCGCGAGCACTGACCGGCTGATCGCGATCCATCATCTCGAAGGTCGCGCAGCCGCCGTCGTCACGGCGCGCCTTGCCGGCCAGGTCGTCGCGACGGCGCCGATCGACGAGAAGAAGGCGGCGATCGTCGGCGGCTTCGTCTCGGGCGCGCTCTCCGGCCTCGTCGCCGATCTCGCTTCGGGCGGGCTCACGTTCGGCGCAGGGCTCGTTGCCGGCGGCGTGGCGGGTGCCGTCGGCGCGGCAGGCGTGGCGCGTGGCGTCAACCTGGTGCGCGGCACCACCGGGACGACGCTGCGCTGGGGTGACGAGTTTGTCGCGAACCTCGTTCCGGCTGCGATCCTGCGTTATCTCGCGGTCGCCCATTACGGTCGCGGGCGCGGCGAATGGAGCGAAGGCGAGCATCCCGCGTTCTGGCGCAACGTGGTGATGGAGACGATCGAGCGTCGCGGCGGGATGCGCGCGCTCGCGGACCTGCGCGCGAAGGGCGCGGACGCGCAAGTGCACGAGGCTGCGTGGCGCGATGCGCTCGCCGGGCTCGCGCGCGACGTGCTTACGCGGCTCTATCCCGGCGCGCGCACGGAAGCCGGCGCAATCATCGCGCGTCCGGGCCCGGCTGCGCCGGCACCGGCGGATAGGTGATCGTCGTGCCGTCGACGCGAGCAAACGGCGTCAGGCGATGCGGCTTCGCGTCACCCTCGCCGACGATGTCGAGAACCTCGATTCCACGAACGCCGAGCGCGTCGGCGATCAGCGACCGGTGGCAGCGCCACGGGACGGCCTCCGCGCACATCAGCGCGCAGCGCTCGCTTGCGGCGAGAGCGATGACCGCATCGACCGCGTCCGCGAATTCGGGTGTCTGCATGTAGTCGGCGTAGCCGCGAAACGATGCGTTGCGCCAGCCGCCGTTCGGCGAATCCTTGTGCGCGTGTCGCAGTCCGCCGAGCTCGGGCACGTGGCGGTAGCCGATGCCCGCACCGGCCAGCGCCGCCGGAAGCGTATCGCGATCGAATTGCGGGTTGTGGCGCGAGCG
The DNA here is from genome assembly GCA_036379595.1 of Casimicrobiaceae bacterium. GTDB lineage: Bacteria > Pseudomonadota > Gammaproteobacteria > Burkholderiales > Casimicrobiaceae > VBCG01. Next base: position 43,202 of record DASVGI010000026.1, read on the forward strand.
CGGCACCGTGCGCACGTCGAGGAGCAGCGTCACCGCGGAGCGCGCGAGAAGCGCGAGGAAATCGGGAAGCGGCCGCGTCGAATGGCCGATCGTGAACACGGGATTCATCGCACGTAACAAACTTATCGCACGCGGGAAGCATACGCCGCCGCGCCTGGAGGCCCGCGATGCGCGCCACCGTTTGGCGACGCCCGCATTCGCGTCACGGTGCGGCGAGGCCCGCGATGTGCGCCGGCGCCTGCGGGCCCGCGCGCTCCGGCGCGGCGAGCGATGGCGTATGATCGCCGCCGGATCTCGATGTCGAAGCGACCGCGATGACGAAGCCCAGAACGCATCAGTTCGACACGCTGTCGCTGCACGCGGGTGCGCGACCCGACCCGATCACCGGTGCACGCGCGACGCCGATCTACCAGACGTCGTCGTTCGTCTTCCCCGATACCGATCACGCCGCGGCGCTCTTCAACATGGAGCGTGCAGGCTACGTTTACTCGCGGATCGCCAACCCCACCTGTGCGGTGCTCGAAGAGCGCATCGCTGCGCTCGAAGGCGGCATCGGCGCGATCGCGACCGCGAGCGGCCAGGCCGCGCTCCACCTCGCGATCGTGACGCTGCTTTCGGCGGGCTCGCACATAGTCGCATCGCGCTCGCTCTACGGCGGCTCGCACAACCTGCTCGATTACACGCTGCCGCGCTTCGGGATCACGACGACGTTCGTCGATCCGCGTGATCTCGACGCATGGCGCGCGGCGATCCGTCCCGAGACGCGCCTCCTCTTCGGCGAGACGCTCGGCAACCCGCGCCTCGAAGTGCTCGACATTCCGCGGGTGGCCGCGCTCGCGCACGAGCACCACCTGCCGCTTCTCGTCGACTCGACGTTCACGACGCCGTGGCTCGTGCGGCCGTTCGAGCACGGCGCGGATCTCGTCTATCACTCGGCGACGAAGTTCCTCTCGGGGCACGGCGTGGTGATCGGCGGCCTGCTCGTCGATTCGGGCGCCTTCGACTGGAACGCCGACGGCGTACGCGAGCGCTTCCCCGGTCTCACCGAACCGTACGCGGGCTTCCACGGCATGGTCTTCGGCGAGGAATCGTCGACCGCGGCGTTCCTGCTGCGCGCGCGGCGCGAAGGCATCCGCGACTTCGGCGCGTGCATGGCGCCGACGACGGCGTTCCAGATCCTGCAGGGAATCGAAACGCTCCCGGTGCGGATGGCGCGCCACGTCGAGAATACGCGCGCGATCGTCGCGTTCCTGAAAGAGCATCCGATGGTCGCCGCGGTCGGCTATCCGGAGCTTTCCGAGCATCCCGATCACGCGCTCGCGCAGCGTCTTCTTCCGCGCGGCTGCGGCGCAGTGTTCAGCTTCGATCTCGCCGGCACGCGCGAGCAGGGGCGCCGCTTCATCGAGGCGCTGCGCCTGTTCTCTCACCTCGCCAACGTCGGCGACGCGAAATCGCTCGTCATCCATCCGGCGTCGACGACACACTTTCGCATGAGCGCGGCCGACCTCGAGCGCGCCGGCGTCACCGAGGGGACGATCCGGCTCTCGGTCGGGCTCGAGGACCCGTCCGATCTCATCGAAGACCTGGGCCGCGCGCTCTACGCGGCGGGGAAGACATGATGGGCGCTGCCGAGACAGGCGGCGTAAGCGCCGCCGGCGCGAGGAGCCGCTGATGCGACTCGACGTCGACGGACGCAGCGTTTACGCGTACACCGGATCGCGCGAAATCGACGCGGCACAGCCGACGATCGTGTTCGTTCACGGCGCGGCGAACGATCACGGCGTGTTCGCGCTGCAGTCGCGCTATTTCGCCTGGCACGGCTGGAATGCGCTGGCGCTCGATCTTCCCGGGCACGGGTGCTCGGAAGGTCCTGCGCTCGCGAGCGTCGCGGCGATTGCCGACTGGATTGTCGCGTTTCTCGATGCTGCGCGCGCGAAGAATACGGTCCTCGTCGGGCATTCGCTGGGCTCGCTCGCGGTGCTCGAATGCGCGGCACGCCACGCCGATCGTGTGACAAAGATCGCGCTCCTGGCACCCGCGGTGCCGATGACGGTGGCCGACGATCTGCTCGCCGCCGCCGCGCGCGACGACCATGTCGCGTTCGAGCTGATCAACGGCTGGTCGTTCGGGCCGGCAGCGCAGCTCGGCGGCAACCGCGTGCCCGGGCTGTGGATGCTCGGCAATTCGATGCGCCTGATGGAGCGCACCGCGCCCGGCGTGCTCGCGATCGATCTCGAGGCATGCCATCGCTACGCCGATGGCCTCACAGCGGCTGCTGCGGTGCGCTGCGACGGTCTCGTCGTGACAGGCGAGCGCGACGTGATGGCGCCTCCGCGCAACGCGCGCGCGCTGATCGATGCGCTCGGTCGCGTCGAGACGCTGACGCTCGCCGGAAGCGGTCACGCGCTGATGATCGAGCAGCCCGACCGCGTGCTCGACGCGCTCGTGCGCTTCGCCGGACCTGCCCGCGCCGCGGCGTGACGCCGCGCGCCTACATCGGGGACACCGGGCTATCGCCGGTCGCCGGAGCGCCGCTCGTGCTCCCCGACGCGACGGCGCGCCACGTCACGCATGCGTTGAGGATGCGGCGCGGCGATGCGCTGACCCTCTTCACCGGCGCCGGCGGCGAATGGCTGTCGACGATCGCATCGCTGTCGCGGCACGAGGTCGTCGTCGTGCCGCAGCGCCACGATCCGGTCGAGCGCGAAAGCGCGCACAGGGTGACGCTGGTGCAGGCAGTGATCGCCGCCGACGCGATGGATTTCGTCGTGCGCAAGGCGGTCGAGCTCGGCGTGGCGACGATCGTTCCGCTGGTTGCCGGGCGCAGCCAGGCGCCCGACCGCGACCGCCTGCTGCGCCGGCACGGGCACTGGATGCAGATCGTCATCGCCGCCTGCGAGCAATGCGGTCGCAATCGCATCCCTTCGGTCGCTGCGCCGATCGGCTGGGACGACTGGATCGCCGGCGGATTCGCGCCTGACGCGGCGCCGGTGCTCGTCGAGCGCAGCGCTGACGACGGTCTTGCCGCGGTTCACGCGCACGCCGCCATCGATACAATCATCGTCGGGCCGGAGGGCGGCTTCACCGAAACGGAAGTCGGCGACGCCGTGGCGCGCGGAGCGCGCGTCGCTCACCTCGGAGCGCGAGTGCTGCGCGCCGAGACCGCGGCGCTCGCCGCGCTCGCGCTGGTGCTCCTCGACGGGCGCTGATGCGAGGTGCGGCGCTCCCTTGGCGCCACGCCGCGCGTCAGTGCGATGACGGGTCGCCGGCGACGAGGATGCTGCACCGAACGCGCTCGACCAGCATCTTCTCGACCGAGCCGCGCCACCAGCGAAGCGCGAACTTCTTGCTGCGGCGGTGACCGAGGATCAGGAGGTCGACGCCGAGCGCTTCCGCAGTTCGCGCAATGACGTCGACCGGCTCGCCGTCCTCGAGATGGGTGGTGACCGAGAAGCCGCGCGCGGTGAGCTTCCCCGCAGCTTCCGCGAGGTCGGCTTCCATCCGGCTGCGATCGACGGCGAGGGCCGGCTCCGGCACGAACTCGCCCGCGAGCAGGTACGGTGAGGGGTCGTGCAGCACGCAGATCAGGTGGATCTCGCGCCCGGTGATCGGCGCGAGATGGCTGCATTCGTCGACGGCGAGCCGGCTCTCCGGGGAGCCATCGAATGCGACGAGGACCTTCTGATACATGGGCCGCCTCCGCGAGCTTCGCGCTTGCGTACGTGTCGTGAACAGGCCCTAGAGTAGCGACCGGAGCCGTCGGTGGGAAGCCCTGCGCGGCACCGACGACCTGTCGGCGCACGCGCAGTTCAGGCGGCGAGGCTCCCGCGTGAGCCCGAGAGCGCCAGCATGACCGGATGTCCGGCGAGCGCGAGCGCGGCCGAGGTGAGCGCGTCCCAGGGGTCCCCGACCCCCTGACCCTTGGCGAGCGCATCGATGCCGGCGAGCTCGCGCAAGAGCGACATTGCTGCGTCGGCAGAGATGCGCCCGGTCGCGCGCTCGAGCGCCGCCTGCCGGCGACCCCAGGCGCGCGCGGCGCGCAGCGCGGCGGCGATCGGCATGCGATCGCGCCGCGCGTCGTGGACCGCGACGATCGCGCGCGCGTCCTCGGCGAGCTGCCACAGCGCGAGGTTCACCGGTTCCGCGACGCCGCGCAGCATCGCGACGATGCGCAGCGTCCGCGCCGCGTCGCCGGAAAGCCATGCCTCGGAAAGATCGCGCACGTCATAGCGCGCAACGTCGGCGACGACGCGCTCGACGTCGTCGTGATCGAGCATTCCCTGCGGCAGCAAGAGTGCGAGCTTCTCGATCTCCTGGTGCGCGGCGACGAGATTTCCTTCGCAGCGGTCGGCGAGGAAGGCGAGGGTCTCGCTTCCCGCCTGCTGGCGGCTTCGCGCGAGGCGTGCCTCGATCCACGCCGGAAGCTCGGCGCGCTCGAGCGTCGGCACGGCGATTGAGGTTCCGGCGCTCGCGAGTGCGGTGAACCACTCGGAGCCCTGCGCGGCGCGATCGAGGCGGGGGAGCGTGATCAGCGTGACGTCGTCCGGACCGAGCTTCGCGGCGTAGCGAACGAGCGCGGCGGCACCGTCGGTGCCGGGCTTGCCCGATGGAATGCGCAGGTCGATCAGGCGGCGCGAGCTGAAGAGACCGGGACTCGCGCCGGCTGCGACGAGGCTCTCCCAGCGGAAGTGCGCCTCGGCGACGAAGACCTCGCGCTCGCTGCAGCCTGCGCGGCGCGCCGCCGCGCGAATCGCGTCGGCCGCCTCCATGACGAGAAGAGGCTCGTCGCCGTGAACGACGTAGAGCGCGGCGAGCCTGCGCGCGAGCTGGCCGGCGAGAGCGTCGTAGCGCAGTTGCATCGCGTATCGGCGATCAATCCGGTTGTTGGGGGTGAGTCCGACGGTTGGCGGTCAGCCCGGCTTGTGCGCCGCCTGCAGCCGCCGAATGATCTGGTAGACGGCGTCGGTCTGCATGTCGTGCAGCAGCCGCTGCTCCTGCGCCTCGCGCGCGAGCACCTCGGTCTCGTTGAACGTGTAGGTCCTGCGCAGCGTGATCTCGGCCGGCGGAAGCCACGGCGCACCGTCCTGGCCGTGCAGCCTGAACTCGACGCGCTTGATGAGCTGATATTCGAGCACGCCGCCCGCGCCGGACAGCGACAGCACTTCCTTGTCGTCGGCGACGCGCGTGAGATCGAGCACCACCTCGGCCTCCTTCGCGGTCGGAACGACGCGCGCGCTGCCGGTCGCTTCGAGCGCGCGATCGAGCTGCTTCGCGAGCGGCGGTGAGCCCGCGCCGTTCACGTAGATCGAATGGAACGAGTAGCTCGCCTGCCCGCGCAGGTGGAATCCGCAGGATGCGAGGCTCGCCGACAGCACGACGACGATGCCGATCGCGGCGCGACGCGCCGCGCGCGCACCGCGCTCAGACCACGACATTGACGAGGCGCCCCGGCACGACCACCACCTTCCTGATCGGCGCTCCGCCGCCGTGGCGTGCGACCTCGGGGGCCGCGCGCGCCGCCGCCTCGATCGCGGCGGCGCCGGCGTCCGAAGGTACGACGAGCTTGCCGCGCAGCTTGCCGTTGACCTGCAGCACGAGCTCGATCGCTTCCTGCAGGAGCGCCGCGGGATCGGCTTCCGGCCACGGGGCATCGATGAGATCGCCGTGGACGGCGCCGTAGCCGAGATCGTTCCACAGCATCCACGTCGTATGCGGAACGACCGGGTAGAGCACGCGCAGCGCGATCGACAACCCCTCGCGGATCAGCGCCTGCGACGCGCGATCGTCGCCGGTGACACCTTCGAGCGCGTTCAGCATCTTCATCCCGGCCGAGACGACGGTGTTGTACTGCACGCGCTGGTAGTCGTAGTCGGCCTGCTTCAGCGCGAGGTGGATCTCGCGGCGCAGGTCGCGCAGTGCGTCGGATGCCTCGCTCCAGTCGAACGCGGCGACGTCGCCGCGCAGGCCGCGCGTCTGGCCGAAGTTCCACAGGCGCTTCAGGAAGCGATGCGCGCCCTCGACGCCGGCATCCGACCACTCGATCGTGTGCTCGGGCGGGCTCGCGAACATCACGAAGAGCCGCGCTGCATCGGCGCCGTAGCGATCGATCATCTCCTGCGGATCGACGCCATTGAGCTTCGACTTCGACATCGTCCCGAGCCCGGCGTACTCGACCGGAAGGCCATCCTTCTTCGAGCGACCCCCGGTGATCGTGCCGGACGCATCGCGCAGCGGCTCGACGTCCGCGGGCGGGACGTAGTCGATGCCGCCTTTCTCGTTGCGGCGGAAGTACGCGTGGGCGAGCACCATGCCCTGCGTCAGGAGGCGCGTGAACGGCTCGCCATAGCCGACGAGCCCCATGTCGCGCATCACCTTCGTCCAGAAGCGCGCGTAGAGAAGGTGCAGGATCGCGTGCGTGATGCCGCCGATGTACTGGTCCATCGGCATCCAGTAGCGATCGCGATCGTCGATGATCGTCGGCGCGCCCGGCGACGTGTAGCGCATGAAGTACCACGACGAGTCGACGAACGTATCCATCGTGTCGGTCTCGCGGCGTGCCGGAGCGCCGCAGGACGGGCAGGCGACGCGCAGGAACTCCTCGCGCCGGGTGAGCGGATTGCCGCTGCCGTCGGGGATGCAGTCCTCGGGCAGCACGACCGGGAGGTCCTTCTCGGGCACCGGGACTTCGCCGCACGACGCGCAGTGGATGATCGGAATCGGCGTGCCCCAGTAGCGCTGGCGCGAGATTCCCCAGTCGCGCAGGCGCCACGTCGTGCGCTTCTCGCCGAGGCCCTGCGCGGCGAGATCGGCGGCCACGGCGTCGACCGCCTGCTGATAGGCGAGGCCGTCGTAGCGGCCCGAGTTCACGCAGACGCCGATCGTCTTGTCCTCGTACCATGTCTGCCAGCGCTCGGTCGTGAATGGTGCGGGCGCCGATGCCACGGTGCCGCCGTGCTGGTCGGCGGCGGGCGCGATCACCTGCGTGATCGGCAGCCCGTATTTCTTCGCGAACGCGAAATCGCGCTCGTCGTGCGCCGGCACGCCCATCACGGCGCCGTCGCCGTAGCCCATCAGCACGTAGTTGCCGACCCAGACGTCGACATCGGCGCCGGTCAGCGGGTGCCTGACCGTGAGGCCGGTCGGCATGCCTTTCTTGTCCATCGTCGCGAGGTCGGCTTCCATCACCGAGCCGCGCCTGCACTCGTCGATGAATGCGCGGAGCTCGGGGTTGTCCCGCGCTGCGTGAGTGGCGAGCGGATGCTCGGCGGCCACGGCGCAGAACGTCACCCCCATGATCGTGTCGGCGCGCGTCGTGAACACGTACAGCCGACCGCCGCCGATCGGCGCGCCATCGGCGCCGGTGATCGTGTGCGGAAACGCGAAGCGCACACCTTCGCTCTTCCCGATCCAGTTCGCCTGCATCGTCTTCACGCGCTCGGGCCACCCTGGCATCGAGTCGAGCTCGCGCAGGAGCTCGTCGGCGTACTGCGTGATCCGCAGGTAGTACATCGGGATCTCGCGCTTCTCGACCGGTGCGCCGGAGCGCCAGCCGCGCCCGTCGATCACCTGCTCGTTCGCGAGCACCGTCTGGTCGACCGGATCCCAGTTGACGGTGCCGCTCTTGCGGTAGGCGATGCCCGCTTCGCGCATCTTCAGGAACAGCCATTGATTCCAGCGGTAATACGCCGGGTCGCAGGTCGCGAGCTCGCGCGACCAGTCGATCGCAAGCCCCATCGCCTGGAGCTGCTTCTTCATGTAGGCGATGTTGTCCCAGGTCCACTTCGCGGGGGCCTCGTGACTCTTCATCGCCGCGTTCTCGGCCGGCAGCCCGAACGCATCCCAGCCCATCGGCATCAGCACGTTGTACCCGCGCATGCGCAGCTGCCGGTACATCATGTCGTTGATCGTGTAATTGCGCACGTGCCCCATGTGCAACTTGCCCGACGGGTAGGGCAGCATCGATACGCAGTAGTACTTCCCCTTCGGGAAGCGCGGATCGTTCTCGATCGCGCGATAGACATCCCGCGCCTTCCACGCCTCCTGCGCGGTGGCTTCGATGGCGGCGGGATCGAACGGCTTCATCTCGGGGCTTCGCGGATCGGCGCGATCACTATCGATAAGTGATTGATTATACCGGCCGTGGTCGTCCGATCCGGGTGACCGGGGCCGCCCGGGTGCGATAATTCGCCGTTATGCTTCGCCAGATCGCCGGACTGATCGCTGCCGCGCTCGTCGCTGCCTTCGCGACCGCGCCGGTCGCTGGCGCAGCGCCGGTGACGACCGCGCACGTCACCGCGGAGCTCGTCGCCGCGAGGACGGCGTTCGTCCCCGGCACGACGGCGATGGTGGCGCTTCGGCTCGCCATCGCGCCCGGCTGGCACACGTACTGGCGCAATCCCGGCGAATCGGGCCTGCCGACGACGCTCGATTGGCGGCCCCCTTCGGGCTGGACTGCGGGCGCGATCGAATGGCCGGCACCGCGCCGGCTCCCCGCAGGCCCCCTCGTCAACTACGGCTACGAGGGTGAGACGCTGCACCTCGTGCCGATCGCAGTTCCGGCGACCGCCGAAGTCGGATCGAATGCGGTCGTCGCCGCACGCGCCGACTGGCTCGTGTGCAAGGAGACGTGCATCCCCGAGGGCGCCGATCTCACACTCGCACTTCCGGTCGCGCGCGAGGCGAGTCCGGATCCACGCTGGGCCGCGGCGATCGACGCGGCGCGCGCAAAGCTGCCGCGTCCGTTGCCGGCAGGCTGGACTGCCACCGCCGAAGCTTCCGGCTCGACGATTGCGCTCGTGCTTCGGCCGCAGGACGCGGCGGCCGATCCGGGATCGCTCGGCTTCTTCGCGAGCGAGCCGCGCTGGATCGAGCCGTCGGCGCCGCAGGAGGTGAAGCGCGAGGCTGACGGAAGCCTGCGCATCACGCTGCCGGTGTCGCACGAGCTTGCCGGAAGCTTCGCGCGCCTCGACGGCGTGCTGACGGCCGCGCGCGGCTGGCCCGCGTCCGGCGGCGCGATCACCGCGATCGCGCTCGACGTGCCGGTGACCGGTACGGCGACGGCGGGACCGAAGCCCGCGCCCGCCGTGTCGAACGCGAGCTTCGCATCCGGCCCGGCGACCGCAGATCTCTCACTACCGTTCGCGCTCGCGTTCGGCTTTCTCGGCGGGTTGCTCCTCAACCTGATGCCCTGCGTGTTTCCGGTCCTGTCGCTGAAAGCGCTCGCGCTCGCCGCCGCCGGACACGATCGCCGTGCTTCGCGGCGCGAAGGGATCGCGTTCGGGCTCGGCGTCGTCGTCACGTTCGCAGTGCTCGGCGGCGCGCTCGCCGGATTGCGCGCAGCCGGCGACGAGCTCGGCTGGGGCTTCCAGCTTCAGTCGCCGGCGTTCGTCGCGGTGCTCGCGGTGCTGTTCTTCGTCCTCGCGCTCAATCTCTCCGGGGTCTTCGAGTTCGGCACGCTCGCGCCGTCGCGAGCGGCGGCGTGGTCGCACGCGAACCGGAACGTGAACGCGTTCGCCACCGGATTGCTCGCCGTCGCGATCGCTTCGCCGTGCACGGCGCCGTTCATGGGCGTGGCGCTCGGCTACGCGCTCGCCGCGAGCGTGCCGGCAACGCTCGCCGTGTTCGTCGCGCTCGGCGTCGGCATGGCGCTCCCGTATGCGTTGCTCGCCTGGTTCCCGCGCTGGCGCCGCGTGCTGCCACGACCCGGCGCGTGGCTCGTGCACCTGAAGCAGCTTCTCGCCTTTCCGCTCTATGCGACGGTCGCGTGGCTCGTCTGGGTGCTGGGCGCGCAGATCGGCAACGACGGCGTGATGCGCATCGGCATCACGCTCGTGCTCGTGGCATTCGCGCTGTGGGCGTGGCGCAACGCGAGGAGCAGCGCGCGTCGCGCCTGGAATGCGATCGCGACGATCGGTGCGCTCGCCGGTGTCGTCGTTGTCTGGCCCCTGCTCGCTGGTCTACCGGCGTCCGCGAACGGCGCCGCCGTGCGCGCGGTCGCGTCGAGCGATTCGGGGCCGTGGCAGAGCTGGTCGGCCGCGCGCGTCGCCTCGCTCGTCGACGAAGGCCGGCCGGTGTTCGTCGACTTCACCGCCGCGTGGTGCATCACCTGCAAGGTCAACGAGCGCTTCGTGCTCGACGACGCGCGCGTGCGCGACGCATTCGCGCAGAACGGCGTCGCACTCGTGCGTGCCGACTGGACGCGCCGCGATCCGGCGATCACCGAGGCACTTGCCGGTCTCGGGCGCAGCGGCGTACCGGTCTATGTCCTCTACCGCAAGGGACGCGCGCCGCTGCTCCTTCCCGCGGTGCTGCGCCGCGCGACGATTCTCGACGCACTCGGCTCGTAGTCGAGCACTTCAAGGCTTCCTGACGTGCACGACACCCGTCATGTACGGGTGCACCGTGCAGAGGTAGGCGTAATCGCCTTCGGCGCCGAACGTGTGCTCGAACGTGTCTCCGGTGTCGAGCCCGGGTGATGCGAAGCCGTGATCGGTCGCGGTGACGGTGTGCGGCGTGTCGTCGCGGTTGGTCCAGACCACGTGCGTGCCGGGTGCGACGGTGACCTCCTTCGGCGTGAACGTGAAGCTCCTGATGTCGATCGTCACTGTCGGTTGGGCGATCGCCGCGAGGGGCGACAGCGCGACGAGCGCGAGCCACGCGATCGACGCGGCGCGTGCGAGCGGGCGTGGGCGTGCGATCGCGAGGGGTCTTCGCATGACGTTCTCCTCGTCCCGGCTCATGCTTCGAGCGCACGGTCGACGAGGGCGAGCGGATGACGCCCGGGACGCACGCTGATCCGCCGCGTGCCGAGCTTCCGCCCTAGCTCCTCCATCGACACCGCGACCGGCCCCGGCTCGCCGACGCCGGCCTGGCCCGGAGTCGGCAGCGGATACGCGAGCGACATCGCCGTGTGGAGCTCGACGTTGCCTTCGACCTTCTGCAGCACCTGGTGGATGTGGCCGTTCAGCACGGTGACCGAGCCGAACGGGCGCAGCAGCGCCATCGCCTGCGCCGAATCCGCCGTTCCCCATCCCCATGGCTCCCAGATCGTCCACAGCGGAATGTGCGCAAGCACGACGACAGGCGTCGAGCGGGAGACCGCGGCGAGGTCGGTTTTCAGCCACGCGAGCTGGTCGTCGCCTAGCGCCGCGAGATGCCCGAGCTTGAACGCGAGCGCGTTGTTGAGGCCGACGAAATGCACGCCGCCGTGATCGAAGCTGTACCACGAGCGTCCGTTTCCGTCGTGGTCGAAATACCTGAGATAGCCGGTCGCGCCGTCGTCGATCGTGTCGTGCTCGCCCGGGACCGTGTGCACGCGATCGACCGCGAGCTCCTGCAGCAGCTCGCGCACCTCGCCGAATTGCTCGCGCTTCGACAGATGGCTCAAGTCGCCGGTATGCACGACGAACGCCGGCGCCTGCGGCAGCGCGTTGATCTCGGCGATCGCCTGGCGCATGCTTGCCGACGTATCGGGGTTCGCTTCCTTCCTGAACCCGATGTGCGTGTCGCTGATCTGAACGAAGGTGAATGGCGTTTCGGCACGCGGAGGTCGCATACCGTTTCCGGTTGCACCGACGGCGTACGGGATACCCCCGGCGACGCTCCAGACGACGGCGGCGCCGCTCCAGCGCGCGATGCAGCCGAGGGCGCCGCGGCGTGCGGCCGAGTGCGCGCGATCGAGGTCGTGCTTCGTCATGTCGGATCTCCTGGGCGGTGGACGGAGGTGTCGTGCGGCTTACCGTCGCGGCGCAGCGGTTATTCCCGCAACGACGCGGGAATAAAGTCGGGCGCGGGCCGGTAAGAACGGTCGGGGAGGGGAGATACGGCTTGCCCGACCACGCACGCTTCGAGAAGCTCGTGATGCCGCACCTCAACGCGGGTTACAACCTCGCGCGCTGGCTCGCGCGCGACGCCGACGACGCGGCGGACGTCGTCCAGGACGCGTGTCTGCGCGCGATGCGCTACATCGACTCGCTCAATCGCGGCGACGCGCGGTCGTGGTTCCTGACCATCGTGCGTCACGCCTTCTACGACTGGTGCGAGCGCAACCGTCCGGCCGAGCTCGTGCATAACGACGAAGCCGTTGCCGCCGCGATCGACCGGGCGGCGATCGACCCGGAGCAGGCGGTATTGCGCCGATCCGACGCGAAGACGCTCACCGACGCCGTCGCCGAGCTCCCGCTCGCGTTTCGCGAGGTGCTGATCCTGCGCGAGATGGAGGAGCTCTCGTACAAGGAGATCGCGCGCGTCGTCGGCATTCCGATCGGCACCGTGATGTCGCGCCTCGCGCGCGCACGCGCGCTGCTACAGGGCTCGCAGCAGCTACGCGTGATTGTCGAAGCCGGGAGATGAACGGTGAACTGTGACAAGGCTGCATCGCGGATGGCCGCGCTCGCGGACGGCGAGGCGCGCGGCCTCGAGCGCGTCTGGCTGGAGAAGCATCTGCGCTCTTGTCCGACGTGCTCGGCGCTGCATGCCGAGGTGCTCGCGCTGCGTCAGCGTCTGCGCAGCGAAGCGCCGTACTACGCGGTGCCGGCGGGATTGCGCGAACGCGTGATGGCGGCCGTGCAGGCGGACGCGCGTGCGGGTGCGCAGGCGGACCCTGGCGCCGACTCGGCCGGGCATCGTGCCGCCCGGCAGCGCGACGCCGCGCGCCTGCGCCGCGGATGGATCGGCACCGCGCTCGCCGCGATCACCGGGGATCGTCTTCGCTGGCTCGGCGGCGGCGCACTCGCCGGGTGCGCGGCGACGCTGCTCGCGTTCACCGTCGGCTCGGCGATGATCGGCTATCGCACCGAGCACGACATCGTCGCGCAGGCAGTCGCCGCGCACGTCCGCGCAACACTCGGCGAGCGATTGATCGTCGTCGCGTCATCGGACCAGCACACGGTGAAGCCGTGGCTGTCGGCACGACTCGATTACTCACCTCCCGTGCGCGATCTCGCCAGCGAAGGTTTTCCGCTCGTCGGCGGTCGCATCACGAGCCTCGACGGACACGACACCGCGACGCTCGTCTATCGCTACAGGAAGCACACGATCGACGTCTACGTGCACCCCGATGCGGACGACGTGACCTATCGCTACGGAAAGGACGCGACCGATGTCTACGTGCGTCCCGATGCGGACGACGTGACGCAGGCGCGGTCGATCCGCGGTTTCAACGTGTTGCGCGGACGTGGAGGTGGCTGGGTCTGGGTCGTCGTCTCAGATGCCGAGCCCGACGCGCTGCAACGGCTCGCGCGGACACTCGTGCGCGGCGGGCAGTAGGATCGCCGCCGCGCGGCGCACGCCTCGATCGTCGCACATCGCTCGGCGATCGCCGGTGAGCGCGCAGCCGCGCTCGGCGCACGCAGGTATGGCTCCATGTCTCCCCCGGAATATCCCCGCATCGCGCGAGGTAGGAAGGGTGCGCGCGCCGTATCGGAGTCGAGAGCGCACGCAGGATCAACCGACCTTCCAGAGGAGATCATCATGTCTCGAAACAAAACGTCATTCGTTCTGCGCTACACCGTCGCCGCGATAGCGCTCGGAGTCAGCGGAGCCGCCCTTGCCGACGACAACATTGAGTCCGTTGACGGGTGAGTCCTATGCCTGGTTCAATGGGCTCGACCATGTTCCTGGGGGCTTCAACGTCATAGCGGCGAAGCCGTCGCAAACACCGGGTGAGGCTCCGGCGCGGCTCGTGGAGGCGAAGCCGCGGCCGAAGCACGCGATCATGCTCGCGCACCGCACTCCGCGCGGGCCGGCGATCACGCCGTCACCGATCTTCGACGACAACACGGGCGCGTGAGCGCACGCTGAAATCGTGTGGCGCGCGGTCAGGGCCGTCGGGCATCACGGTGACGCTCCCCGCTCGTGCAGATGCGCCTCCTCGAGATCGAGCTCGCGCTCGATCCGGCGGCGCGCTTCGTCGGTGATCCGGTTGGCCTCGTAGGCCGCGGCGATCGCTTCGCGCTCGGCCTCGATTGCCTCCAGCCACAGCGCGTCGTCCTCCTCGTCGGCTGCTTCCGGATGCCCGTCGATCCGACTACGGATCTTCCGCGCGCGTTGTTCGAGGTTTTCGGCAATGCGGTGCCGGGTTTCGTGCGCAGACGGTGCACCCGGCCCGACGACGCGCAGCATCGCGTCGATTCCTTCGAGGCGGGCGCGGCGCTCGTCTCGCGCATTGCGGGCGGCTTCGTCGGCGCTCATCCGATCGATCCGCAGGCGCCGCACGACGACGGGAAGTGCCGAGCCGAGACCGATCAGCGTGAATGCGACGACGCAGTAGGTTGCAAACAGCACGAGATTGCGCTCCGGAAAGGTCGCACCGTCGAGCGTCGCCGGAACGAGGAGCGCCGCGACGAGGCTCACTGCTCCGCGCAGGCCGCAGAACGCGACGACGAACGGGAGTCGCCAATCCGGCGGCGGGTCGGCGCGACCGATTCGCGGGACGACGAGCCGCGGCAGGTAGGTCGCCGGATAGACCCATACGAAGCGGACGACCACCACGGTGAGCGTGGTGAGTCCGCCAGCAATCAGCGCACGCGACCACTGGCCGTCGGCGAGCGCGGCGAACACCTGACGCGCCTGCAGCCCGGCGAGCAGAAAGATCACCGCCTCGGTCGCCCAGACGGCGAGGTCCCAGATGAAATAGCCCTGCAGCCGCGTCGCCGGCCGGATCAGCCTGCGGCCGTTCCACGACACGTAGAGGCCCGCCACGACGCAGGCGATGACGCCCGATCCGCCGATCGCATGCGCCGGCCAGAACGCGACGTACGGCGTCGCGAGTGCCAGCAGGATCTCCGCACGCGCTTCCGCTGCGAGACGACGAACTCGCAGCATGATCCAGCCGATCGCGATGCCGAAGGCGATTTCGCCGACGACGATGGCGACGAATTCGACCGCGGCATTCGTAAGCGAGAACGAGCCGGTCACCACGGCCGCGGTCGCGAAGCCCAGCGTGACGAGTGCCGTCGCGTCGTTGACGAGGCTCTCGCCTTCGAGCACGGTCGTCAGACGCCGCGGAAGCCGCAGCGTGCGCAGGATCGCGATCGGTGCCACCGCGTCGGGGGGAGAGACGATCGCGCCGAGCACGAACCCGACCGCCCACGGCATGCCGACCGCGTAATGAGCGACGACCGCGACCGCGCTCGCGGTGAACAGGACGCAGCCGATCGCGAGCAGCAGGATCGGGCGCAGGTTGGAGCGGAACCCGCGCCAGCTCATGCCGACCCCCGACGAATAGAGGAGCGGCGGCAGGAGCCACAACAGCACGAGCGAAGGCTCGATCCGCATGGGCGGGATCCACGGCACGAATGCGATCGCCGTGCCGGCAACCAGCATCAGCATCGGCGAAGGCACGCGGAAGCGCCGCGCGACGACGCTCAGCGCTGCGACGAGCAGCAGCAGCGGGATGGCGATCGCACCGGTCGGATGGCTCACGGCGGCAGCGCGAACGTGAGTCCGAGCGGCACGAACACGACCGCGAGCAGGTTGCCGATCAGCACGATCGACGCCACCTTCGCGGGCTCCTGGCGGAACTGCTCGGCGACCATGAAGTTCAGCACGGCAGGAGGGAGGCTGCCGAACACGATCAGGAGTCCCTGCTGAGCGGCGTCGAGCCGCAGCACCGGCGCCGCGAGTGCCGCCACCGCGATGCCGGTGAGCGGACACACGATTCCGCCGATCACGCCGATGCGCCAGTCGGCGAAGCTCGCGTCGAAGAGGCGCACGCCGAGCGACAACAGCATCATCGGGATCAGCGCGTCGCCGACCATCTTGATCGCCACCGACAGCCAGCCGGGGAGCGGCGGGTGCGTGAGCGCGAACGCGAACCCCAGCACCGTCGCGATCACCATCGGATTGCGCGCGAGGCTCGCGAAGCGCGCACGGTGGTCGATCATCCACACGCCGACGGTGAACTGGAGCAGGTTGGAGATCGTGAACAGCGCGACCATCGGCGCGAATCCGGCGCTGCCGTAGGCGAGCACCGCGAGCGGCAGACCCATGTTGCCGCAGTTGTTGAACATCATCGGCGGCACGAAGGTGCGCGCGTCGATGCGAAGAAGCCGCGCGAACGGCCACGCGAGCACGCCCGACCCCAGCACGACGGCGACGCTGCCGACGATCAGCATGCCGTTCGCGGCGACGTCGAAATCCCTGCTCGCCAGCGCCGAGAAGACTAGCGCCGGCGCCAGCACGTTCATGCTGATGCGGTTGACCATCGCCATGTCGGGCCGCACGCGCCGCGCGTAGAACCATCCGAAGCCGATGATCGAGAACACCGGCAGGATGATGTCGGCGATGCGGCTCAGCATCGCGATCCGCCGTCAGCGCGCGTCGGCGAGCGGCCGTCAACGCGCGGCGGCGAGCGGCCGTCAACGCGCGGCGGCGAGTGGCCGGTGCGGCGCGCGTGGGTCAGAGGATGTACTGCGCGAGGTTGTCGTCGCCGGCGATGCCGGTGAGCTTCGCCTCGACGAACGTGGCGTCGATCGCGATCGACTCTCCGGAGCGGCGCGCCGCGTGGTACGAGACGTCCTCGAGCAGCCGCTCCATCACCGTGTACAACCGTCGTGCGCCGATGTTCTCCTGGCGCTCGTTCACCGCATAGG
>DASVGI010000027.1:0-30734 GCA_036379595.1 Casimicrobiaceae bacterium
ACCGCGGCGACCGTCGGCACCGCGCTGTAGCGAAGGCGCAGCGAAGTCTGCTGGAAGCGCGCGACGCTCGCCTCGATCTCGCCCCACGCCTTCTTTTCGACCGCCTGCGCGAATTCGGCGAGGTTCGCGCCGAGCGAGAACGGCTCGCGCGGCTGCCAGATCACGAGGCCGGCGAGCTCCGCTTCGGCGCGATCGAGCGCCTGCTGCATGCCGTCGATGACGCCATTCGAGATCGTGCTCTGCTTCGTCTTGAACGACACGATGCCGACGTCGGCATCGAGATGCCACAGGCGGACGGCGTCGGTCTCGAAGATCGTCGTGCCGGGATCGCTCTTCTCGCCCTGCACCGGCTCGGGATAGCGCTGCCGGCGGTAGACCGGAAGCGCCGGGCGCGCGACGAACGCGTCCGTCGCCGGGCTGAATGCGCCCGCCGCCGTATGCACGCCTTTCGCCTCGGTGACGCGGCTCCCGCGGGCCCACGCCGGCAGCGCGACCGGAGCCAGCGTCGTTCGCGACGCGCGATCGGCGTCGATCCAGTCGGCGATGGCACTCCACCCCGCCGTCTGCCACAGCTCGAACGGCCCCTGGCGCCAGCCGAAGCCCCAGCGGATCGCGAGGTCGACGTCGCGCGCATTGCCGGCGATCTCGGCGAGGTGATACGCCGAGTAATGGAAGAGATCGCGGTGGATCGCCCACAGGAAGCGTGCCTGCGGGTGACTCGAAGCGCGCAGCGCAGCGAAGCGCTTCGACGCATCGCGCTCTGCGAGCATCGTCGCAACCTCGGGCGCGACTCCGGCTCCGCTCGCGACGTACTCACCTGCGGCGGGGTCGAGCACTTCGATCGTGCTGCCCTTCTTCCGGTAGTAGCCGCCACGCGTCTTCTGGCCGAGCGCGCCTTTCGCGATCAGCCCGGCAAGGACCGGGGGCAGCGCATAGATCGCGTGCCATGGATCATTGGGCAACGCGTCCTGCATCGTCCGCACGACGTGCGCGAGCGTGTCGAGACCGACGACGTCGCAGGTGCGATAGGTGGCACTCCTCGCACGCCCGATCAGCGGTCCGGTCAGCGCATCGACTTCGTCGAAGCGCAGGCCGAGTGCGCTGCCGTGGTGCATCGTCGCGAGCACCGAGAAGATGCCGATGCGGTTGGCGATGAAGTTCGGCGTGTCGTGCGCGCGGATCACGCCCTTGCCGAGCGACGTGGTGAGCCAGGTCTCGAGCGCGTCGAGCAACGCCGGATCGGTATCCGCCGTCGGCGTCAGCTCGACCAGGCGCATGTAGCGCGGCGGATTGAAGAAATGGACGCCGCAGAAGCGCCGCCGCAACCCTTCGGGAAGGGTCTGTGCGAGCGAGGCGAGCGAGAGCCCCGAGGTGTTCGAGACGAGCGCCGCCGCGGGCGCGATCGACGTCGCGATCTTCGCATAGAGGTCACGCTTCCAGTCGAGGCGCTCGCCGATCGCCTCGATGACGACGTCGCAGTCGGCGAGCTTCGCGAGATCGTCGTCGTAATTCGCGATCGCGATCTCGGCGGCGAGCGACTTCAGCCCGAGCGGCGCCGGTTCGAGCTTCGTCAGCCCGTCGACGCCGCGCTTCGCCAGCGCATTGGGGTCACCCTGTGTGGACAGATCGAACAGGAGCGCCGGAATCCCGGCGTTGACGAGGTGACCGGCGATCTGCGCGCCCATCACGCCGGCGCCGAGAACGGCGACGCGGCGGATACGAAACGGAGTGGAAGACATCAGAAGGTATAGGTGAGCTGCCCCGAGATAACCGTAGCGCTGCCGTCGTAGTGCCCCTTGATCAGGCCGTCGGCGGCCGTCGACCCGGCGTTCTGGTTCGTGTCACCGCGCGCGACCCAGACGTACGAAAAGCCGGCATCGAGGGCAAGATTGCGATTGACCTTGTATTGGGTGCCCAAGGTCAGCCAGGTCCGGTCGGCATCGGGGAGTCGCGGCGTGCGGTCGGTCGTGTTGACCGGCGACTGATCCCACGCGGCGCCGCCGCGGAAGCTCCAGTGGTCGTTGTAGTGATACGTGGCGCCCGCCGCGAGCTTCCAGGTATCGCGGAAGTTCTCGGGCGTGCTCGCGAGGACTTCGCCTGTCGTGCGCACGAACGTCAATTGCTTGAACACCGACCAGTGCGTGAACTGCGCATCGGCCATCAGGTCCCACTGGTCGTTCAGCTTGTGGAACACCGACACGTTGGCGATGTCCGGGAACTTGATGTCGGCGGTGATGCCGCCATTCGCGAGCACGCCGTTCACTGCCGCACCGAGCCCGCCGATTACCGGAGCGAGCGGTGGCGGCACCGCAGGCAGCGCCGGGTTGTCGAAGCTCACGTTGCCTTCGACGTGGTACTTGAGCTGCGAGCGGTACTGCGCGCCGATCCGCGTATCGGGCGTCGCGTCCCACAGTACGCCGATGTTCCAACCCCACGCGCTGTCGTTGCCCTTGACCTGTGTGTGCGTGGCGAGCCCGGGAACGAGCGACGCGATTGTCGGCAGCAGCGACGGCGGAATCAGTCCGCCCGCCACCGCCTGGCCCGCTGCCTGCATCAGCGCGCCGCTGTAATTGACGCTGCTCGTGAACTCGGCGTCGACGCGCTGCCAGTCGACGCCGACACCGACAGCGAGCGTGTCGCTCACGCGCCACGACACCGACGGATTGACGTTGATCGTCTTCACCTCGGATTTCAGCGCCTGGAAGCGGCCGATCCAGCCGTTGCCCCATTCGGTCACGAGGCCGAACGGAACGTTGACGCCGAGGCCGACGCTCCAGTCGTGGCTGATCGGCATCACCGCGTAGAGGTTCGGCACGATGTTGAGGCTGCCGGCGTCGCCGCCCGAATTGCCGAGCGGCTGGAACGCTGCAGCCTGCGAGCCGTCGTTCTGGAACTTGAACGACGGCGTCACGAGGTTCACGACGGCGGCAACCTGCGGCGACGTGAGCTTCGACATGCCGGCCGGATTCGACCACACGGTGGTGGCGTCCTGCGCCTCCGCGGCGCCGCCGGCAAATGCGTTGCCGAGCCCGGACGCCGACGTCTCGTTCAACTGGAAGCCGGCACCCCACGCCTGCCCCCCGGCAAGGCCGAGGGCGATGCTGCCGACGATCGTTGCGATCTGGCTCCGCTTCAGGAATCGCTCGTGCATGACTGACGCTCTCCTTGTTCGGTTGGATATTCGCGTGCGGCCCTTCGCCGCCTGACTATACCGCTTCATCGCTTGCAGAAAATTGACCTTTCCCAAGGACATTGCGCCGCACACGTGCCGCCCGCAGGTGAGAATCATTCCGGCGGCAGCGGGCGCGGCCTGCGGTCGGGCCCGACCGCGACGTAGGTGAGGCTCGCCTCGGTCACCTTGACGGTGATCTCCTCGCGCGGATTGCGTTGCGCGTACACCTCGACCGCGACGGTGATCGACGTGCGGCCGACTTTCTGGATCGTCGCGTAGAACGAGACGACGTCGCCAATCAGCACCGGCTCCTTGAACACGAACGAATTGACGGCAACGGTCGCGATACGCCCGCGCGCGCGACGCGATGCCGGCACCGAGCCGGCGATGTCGGCCTGCGACATGATCCAGCCGCCGAAGATGTCGCCGTGGAAGTTCGCATCGGCAGGCATCGGCGCGACGCGCAGCGCCGGGATCCCCGGTGGCAGCGTGACGCTTCGCGTGCCTTCGCTCAAGACGCGCTCCCGACCTGCACGGCAGCCGACTTCGCGCTGCGCACTTCGGCCTCGGCGCGCGCCTCGTCACGAAGCGTGCGGCGCAGGATCTTGCCGACGTTGGATTTGGGCAGCTCGCGCCTGAATTCGATCTCGCGCGGGCATTTGTAGCCGGTCAGCCGCTCGCGGCAGAAGCTCATCATCTCCTCGACGGTGAGCGTCGGATCCTTCGGCACGACGTAGAGCTTCACCGCTTCGCCGGACTTCGGATCGGGCGTCGCGACCGCCGCGCATTCGAGCACCCCCGGGTGCTCGGCGACGACGCCCTCGATCTCGTTCGGATACACGTTGAAGCCCGAGACGAGGATCATGTCCTTCTTGCGATCGACGATGCGCACGAAGCCCTGCTCGTTCATGATGCCGATGTCGCCGCTCTTGAAGTAGCCATCGGCCGCCATCACGTTCGCCGTCTCGTCGGGCCGTTGCCAGTAGCCCGCCATCACCTGCGGCCCCTTGATGCAGATCTCGCCGGATTGCCCGAGGGGCACGTCGTGGCCGTCGTCGTCGCGCAGCGTGACCCACGTCGACGAGATCGGCAGGCCGATTGTCCCGTTGAACGCCTCGATGTCGAGAGGATTGATCGTCGCCGCGGGTGAGGTCTCGGTGAGCCCGTAGGCTTCGACCAGCGTGACCCCGGTCACCTCCTTCCAGCGCCGGGCGACCGCCTCCTGCACCGCCATGCCGCCGCCCAACGTGAGACGCAGCGACGAGAAGTCGAGCGACGCGAAGCGCGGATGGTTGAGGAGCGCGTTGAACAGCGTATTGACGCCGGTCATCGCGGTGAAGCGATAGCGGCGCATCTCGCGCACGAAGCGCGGAATGTCGCGCGGATTGGTGATCAGCACGTTCTCGCCGCCGAGCGACATGAACACGAGGCAGTTCGCGGTGAGCGAGAACACGTGGTAGAGCGGCAGCGGGGTCATGATGACCTCGCGCTGGCCGGCCGCGCTCAGGAACGGGCGCACCCACGCGCGGGCCTGCAGCATGTTCGCAACCATGTTGCCGTGCGTCAGCATCGCGCCCTTGGCGACGCCGGTCGTTCCGCCGGTGTACTGGAGAAAGGCGAGGTCGGCGTGCGCGAGCGGCACGCGCGTGAGCGCGAGCTTACGGCCCTGACGCATCGCGTCGTTCAGCCGGATCGAGCCCGGCAGCGACCACTTCGGGATCATCTTCTTGACCCGGCGCAGCACGAGGTCGACGAGCTTGCCCTTGATTGCGAGGAACTCACCGATCGACGTCACCACCACGTGACGGATCGGCGTGTGCGCGATCACCTCCTGCAGCGTGTGCGCGAAATTCTCGACGACGACGATCACCTCGGCGCCCGAGTCGGTGAGCTGGTGCTCGAGCTCGCGCGCCGTGTACATCGGATTGGTGTTGACGACGACGCACCCGGCGCGCAGCGCGCCGAACAGGCACACGGGATACTGCAGGATGTTCGGCATCATCAGCGCGACGCGCGCGCCGCGCTGGCATCCTGCCGCGCCCTGCAGCCAGGCGCCGAACGTCGACGACAGCGCGTCGAGGTCGGCGAACGAGAGCGTGCGCCCCATGCACGAGAACGCCGGGCGGCTCGCGTAAGTGCGGCAGCACTCCTCGAAGAGCTCGCGCACCGACGCGTACTCGTTGACGTCGATATCGGCAGGAATTCCCGGGGGATAGCTCTTCAGCCAGATTCGATCCACCACGCCCTCCGTTGCGCGCTGACGATGCTACACCCGATCGGCGACGCTCGCCGCGTAGTGCAGCGGGCCGCCACGAAACGGCGCGAAACCGATGCCGAAGATCGCGCCGGCGTCGACGAGATCCGCATCGGCGACGATGCCTTCGGCGAGCGCCGCCTTCGCTTCGGCGATCATCGGGTCGATGAGCCTCGTGGTGAGCGCGTCGTCCGTTACGGTACCGGAAGTGGCCAACGGATGCTTCTGCGGCTTTCCGTCCGCCCACACGTAATAGCCCCGCCCGGTTTTCCTGCCGAGGTTCCCCGCGTCGACGCGCTCGGCGAGCGTGCGCGGCACCGGCGCATCGCGCGACAGCATGCGGCCGACGGCGAGGCAGATGTCGAGGCCGACGGCGTCGGCGAGCTCGATCGGTCCCATCGGCATGCCGAAGGCCACGGCGGCGCGGTCGACCGTCTCGGCTTCGATGCCCTCGTCGACGCAGCGCATCGCCGAGAGCAGATAGGGCGCCAGCACGCGATTGACGAGAAAGCCCGGCGCGCTCTTCGCCGGCAGCGGCAGCCGGTCGATCGCGCGCGCGAAGCCCGCGGCGCGCGCGAGCGCGCCCGCATCGCTCGCGCGCCCCGCGACGATCTCGACCAGCATCATCTTCGCGACCGGATTGAAGAAATGGATGCCGACGAGCCGCTGCGGCGCCGACAGCACCGAGGCGATGTCTTCGAGCGGGATCGACGACGTGTTGGTCGCGAGCACCGCGTCGGTCCGCGCGCGCTTCTCCACTGCGGCGAACACCGCGCGCTTCGCGTCGACGTTCTCGTAGATCGCCTCGATGACGAGATCGGCGTGCGCGATGCCGTCGCCCCCGACGTCGGGGATCAGGCGATCGCTCGCGTCGCGGATCCGGCGCTTGTCCTTCAGGCGCGACGCGAACAGCGTCGTCGCGCGCGCAAACGCCGGTGCGAGGCGCGCGGCGTCCTGATCCTGCAGCGTCACCGTCATGCCGCGAAGCGCACACCACGCCGCGATGTCGCCGCCCATCGCGCCCGCTCCGATCACGTGCACGCGCTTGACCGCGGCGGCGTCGGCCTTGCCGAAACTCTTCAGACGCTCCTGGAGCCCGAACACGCGGATCAGGTTTTTCGCCGTCGGCGTGGCGAGGAGCGCGTCGATCGCGGCAGGATCGCCCTCCGGCGGCGCGAGCGCGTTTCCGTCGTAACGCTCGAAGAGCTCCAGGATCGCATACGGCGCCGGATAGTGCGCACGCGGCGCGCGCTTTTCGACCTCTCTGCGCGCACGGCCAGCGACGAACCTGCGGCCCGGACCAGTGAGCGTCAGCGAGAGCGGGAAGCCGGGTTTCCTCGGTGCCGGTTGCGCGAGCAGCACGCCGCGTGCCGTGTTCTCCATGATGCGCGGCGGGACGCATTCGTCGGCGAGCCCCAGCTTCTTCGCGCGGCGCGCGTCGATCGTGCGCCCGGTCAGCAGCAGATCGAGCGCAGCCGGGGCACCGATCAACGCCGGCAGCCTCCTGATGCCGCCCCAGCCGGGGACGATGCCGAGCATCACTTCGGGGAGCCCCAGTCGCGTCGACGGCTCGTCGACGACGACGCGATAGCGGCAGGCGAGGGCGAGCTCGAGCCCGCCGCCGAGGCAGAAGCCGCGCACCAGCGCGACCGTCGGATAGCGAACGCCGGCCAGACGATCGAACGCGCGCCAGCCGCGCTCGACCAGCGCCCGAGCGGCAGCCCCGTCGTGGATCGCGCCGAACTCGGTCACGTCGGCGCCGGCGATGAAACCGTTTGGCTTGCCTGAGCGGATCACGAGACCGCGCGGCGGATCGCGCTCGAGCGTGTCGAGCATCGCGGCAAATTCGTCGAGTGCGGCTGCCGACAGCGTGTTCGCCGCGGCATCGGGACGATCGAACGTGAGCCACGCGAGGCCGTCGCCGTTGCGCGAGAGCGTCCAGCTCGCGTGAGCCGCGGTGCCCGCGATCGCGCCTTCGCGCGTGCGGCCTGCGGTCGTCGCAGCATCCATATCTGCGGTGGTCGCAGTATTCATATCAGCCGATCCGCTCGACCAGCATCGCGCCACCCTGCCCGCCGCCGATGCAGATCGCAGCCAGGCCGCGGCGACCGCCGATTCGCTCGAGCACTTCGAGGACGTGCAGCACGATGCGCGTTCCCGACGCGCCGACCGGATGCCCGATCGCGATCGCGCCGCCGTCGACGTTGAGGCGATCGTCGGGAATCTCGCCGAGCGCGCCGGCGAGGCCGAGCTCGTCGCGGCAGAACGCCTCACTCTTCCACGCGGCGAGGCACGCGAGCACCTGCGCCGCGAACGCCTCGTTGATCTCCCACGCGTCGACGTCGCCGACGCCGAGGCCGTGGCGCTTCAGGATCGGCGATGCCGCATAGACCGGGCCGAGCCCCATCTCGGCGGGATCGAGGGCCGCCCATTCGAAGTCGACGATGCGCCCGCGCGGCGTGAGCCCGTGACGCTGCACGGCCTCCTCGGTCGCGAGCACGACCCAGGCGCCGCCGTCGGTGATCTGCGAGCTGTTACCCGCGGTGATGTTGCCGTACTTGCGGTCGAAGAAAGGCTTCAGCTTCGCGAGGTTCGCCGGAGTCGAATCCTCCCGGACGCCGTCGTCGGCGGCGTAGAGATGCCCGTTGCCGTCGTAGAGCGGCACGATCTCGCGCGCGAAATGACCCTCGCGTTGAGCAGCGAGAGTGCGTGCGTGGCTGCGCGCGCTGTAGGCATCCATCGCCTCGCGCGAGATGCCGAAGCGCCAGGCCAGGTTCTCGGCCGTCTGCCCCATCAGCAGACCGACGACAGGATCGGTGAGGCCCTTCATGATGCCGAGTACCGGAGCGAGGAAGTGCGGGCGGAAGCGCGCGACGAGCGCCGCACGCGCACCGAAGGTCTTTGCCGCATACCACGACGAGAGCCAGCCGACCATCGCTTCGGAGAAGATGAGCGGCACGCGCGAGAGCGCATCGACGCCGCCGGCGAGTACGAGATTCGAGCGGCCGACCGCCATCGCGTCGATCGCCGAGTCGATCGACTGCATCCCCGACGCGCAGTTGCGCATCACCGTCCAGCCGGGGACGCGCAACCCGCAACCCATCCTGAGCGCCGTGACGCGCCCGATGTTGACCTCGTCGACGGCGGGCGCCGCGCAGCCGAGAATCACTTCGTCGAGATCGGTTGGCGCGAACGGCATCCGCAGGAGCAGCGCGCGCCCGGCGTCGGTCGCGAGGTCCGACGCCGCGAAGGGTCCCGGGCGGTTCCGCGATTTCAGGAACGGCGTGCGGGCGCCGTCGATGATGTAGACCGGCTTCATCCGGCGCGGGCCCGCGCGCGGCCGGTGTCGCCTTGCTGCGCCGGCGTTCCCTCATTCGCCGCGGCGCCCGGCTGTGTTGCAGCGGCGCCCGGTTGCGCCCCGGCTGTGCTCGGCTGCGTCGCGACGACGTCAGACTGTGTCGCCGTCCCACCCTGCCGCAGCAGCGACGTCCCGAGGTCCTGCGCGAAATCGTCGACGCGCACGACCTCGGCGACGAGCGCGCGCTGCTCGGCGATCTGCTTCGCCTCGGCCTCGTCGAGAATTCCGGCGCGCACCGCGCGCGCGAGCATCGCGTTCGGATCCTCGCCCGGCAAGGTCCTCGTATCGAAAGCGCCGGCACGATGCGCATCCTTCAGCCTGCGCTCGAGCGGCTCGATGGCGAGCGTCAGCGCAAGCGTGCGCTCGAGGAGGCCGACGGGCTCGTCGGGGGCACCGATGAAGATGCCGCCGGTCAGGCGATCGCGCGTCTCGGACGGCTCGATCAGGAGCTTCGCGACGTCGTGGCCGAGGCGATCCGACGGCACTTCGTAGGGGCGTCCCAGCGGGAACACAACGCGCCACATGATCTCGGAAAGGACACGATTCGGGAAGTTCGAGATCGCGCCCTCGATCGCGTTCTGCGCTTTGAACATCGCGTCCCAGATCGCCCAGTGGACGAGCGGCGCGTCGGCCGCCTTGCGACCGTCCTGCTCGTAGCGCCACAGCGTCGCCGACGCGAGGTAGAGGAGCGACAGCACGTCGCCGAGGCGCGCCGAGAGCTTCTCCTTCCGCTTCAGCGCGCCGCCCAGCGTGCCCATCGACACGTCGGCGAGGAAGGCGAGCGCCGACGAGAAGCGCGAGAGCTGCTGGTAGTAGCGACGCATCGCCGGATCGACGTCGCCCGGTACGCGCACGACGTGCGAGCCGGTGAGCCCCGTCACCAGCGTGCGCGCGACGTTGCGCAGCATGAACCGCAGGTGGCCGAACAGCGCGCCATCGAAGAGCGTCACCGCGCGCCTGCGGTCGGCGGCGCGCGTCGCCGCCATCTCGTGCAGCACGTACGGATGGCAGCGGATTGCGCCCTGGCCAAAGATGATCAGGCTTCGCGTCAGGATGTTGGCACCCTCGACGGTGATCGACACCGGCATCTGCATGTACGCGGCACCGAGGAAGTTCGACGGCCCCATGCAGATGCCCTTGCCGCCGATGACGTCCATCGCATCGTTGATCACCTGGCGGCCACGCTCGGTGATGTGGTACTTCGCGATGCCCGAGACGACGGCGGGCTTCTCGCCCTGGTCGACGATCGTCGCGGTCAGCATCCGCGCCGCGTCCATCAGGTAGAGGTTGCCGCCCATGCGCGTCAGCGGCTCCTCGATCCCTTCGAAATGGCCGATCGCCGTCTTGAATTGCGTGCGCACGCGCGCGTACGCGCCGGTCGTGCGCACGGCGAGCTTCGCCATGCCGGTGTTCGACGACGGCAGCGAGATGCCGCGCCCCGCGGCGAGGCACTCCATCAGCATCCGCCAGCCGTGGCCGAGCATCGGCTGACCGCCGATCACCCAGTCCATCGGAATGAACACGTCGCGGCCCCAGTTCGGCCCGTTCTGGAACACCGCGTTCAACGGCATGTGGCGCCGGCCGATGTTGACGCCCGGGTGCGACGTCGGGATCAGCGCGCAGGTGATGCCGATGTCCTCGCGCTCGCCGATCAGGTGATCGGGGTCGTAGGCGCGGAACGCGAGCCCGAGCAGCGTGGCGACCGGCCCCAGCGTGATGTAGCGCTTCTCCCACGTGATGCGCAGCCCCAGCACTTCCTTCCCTTCGTGCTGGCCGCGGCAGACGATGCCGAAGTCGGGGATCGCGGCGGCGTCGGAGCCCGCGTACGGATTGGTGAGCCCGAAGCACGGCAGCTCGAGCCCGCGCGCGAGACGCGGCAGATACCAGCGCTTCTGCAGGTCGGTGCCGTAGTGCAGCAGGAGCTCGCCCGGCCCGAGCGAGTTCGGAACGAGCACCGACACCGCGACGGTGCCGCTTCGCGTCGAGATCCTGCTGATCACCTGCGAATGCGCGTAGGCCGAGAAGCCGAGCCCGCCCCACGCCTTCGGGATGATCATGCCGAGAAAGCCGTGCTCCTTGATGTACTGCCACACCGGCGCGGGAAGATCCTTGTAGACGTTGGTCGTCTCCCAGTCCGAGACCATGCTGCAGAGCGTCTCGACCTCGTTGTCGAGGAAGTGCTGCTCTTCGGCGGTGAGCTTCGTCCTCGGGATCGCGAGGAGCTTCTCCCACGCGGGCCTCCCTGCGAAGAGCTCGGCGTCCCAGCCCACGGTGCCCGCCTCGAGCGCATCGCGCTCGGTCTGCGACATCGCCGGCAGCACGCGCCGGAACGCGGCGAGGAGCCGCGCGCTGACGAGCCTTCGGCGCAGCGGCGCAATCGCGAGCGGAATCGACACGACGATGACGACGATGGCCAGCGCGATCGCCCAAGTAGGTGAGAAAGCGCCTGCGGCTTGAGCGGCGGCGATCCAGACGAGGCCCGCGAGCGGCCAGACGATTCCCGCCACGTTGGTGTAAGCGAGTGCGACGATCGCAACGAGCGCGATTGCGAGAAAGAGGACGATCATGTCGATGCCTCCGGTGGGTCAGCCCGGCACCCACGATTCGCGGCCGAGCTCGCGCTCGACCTGCGAAAGATCGGGGAGCGGAGCCTTCAACCCCGCAAGAAGAAACGGTGCGAGGCGCCGCAGCAGGACTTCGTCGTTCGCCGTCTCGTGCGGATTGAGCTCGGCGATCAGCTTCAACGCGTCGGTGGCGGCGAGCGTGTAGGAAAGGGCGCCCATGATGAAGTGGAGGCGCCACGAAAGCTCCTTCTTCGGAAGCTCGGGAAGCGCGCGCGCGAATGCCGCCTTGAAGCGCGCGATCATCGCCGCGTACTGCTCGGAGAGGAAGCGGCGGATGAACGGTGCCGGATCCGCGTAGGCGCGGCCGAGGAGGCGCAGGAAATCCTTGCCGCCCTTCTCGTGATCCCGCGCGAGCCTCAGCGCAGGGATGAAGAGCGCCATCATGATCCGCTCGCACGAGAGCGCTTTGCGCCCGGCACGCGCCTCGAGCGCGGTGAGGAGCTCGAGGCGAGCCTGATTCATCGGGTCGAGCCTTCGCGTCAGCACCGACTGGAAGAGCTCTTCCTTGCTGCCGAAGTGATAGTTGACCGCGGCGAGGTTGACGTCGGCCGCCGCGGTGATTGCGCGCAGGCTCGTCGCCTCGAAGCCGTGCTCCATGAAGAGCGCCTCGGCGACGTCGAGGATGCGCGTGCGGGTGGCCGCCGGGTCGCGGGGGCGGATGGTGGTCTCGCGCCGCGCGGGGATGGCGGATGACGCTTCCAATTTCGTGGCAGCCCTGATTGATTCGGATTTCACGCGACGCCTTGTTCTCGTTCGGATTCAAACGACCGTTTCAATCCTACGTTCGAACGAGCAGAGTGTCAAGCCGACCCGTACCCGGGGCGGCACAGGCGCCACGCGAAAGCGTTGCGACGGAATCCAGTTGCATAATCCACGCGACTACAATGAGATATAATGTAGTTACGTACGCTGAATAGCGAGCACTTCCATGAAACCGACCGTCGTAAGCATTCGCGAGCTCAAGAGCCAGCTTTCGCGTTACCTGCGGCTCACCAAGGCGGGTGAAACGGTCGAGATCACGGACCGCGGCATCCCGATCGGGCGCATCGTGCCGAACTCGACGCCCGTCGTGGATCGGGTGACGGCGATCGCTCAATCGGGCTTGCTCGCGTGGAACCAGCGCAAGCTTGGTCGTCGAATGCCCAGCGCACGGGTGCGTGGGAAGAAGACCGTTGCCGAACTACTGGTCGAGGACCGCGAGTGATCGTCTATCTCGACGCAAGCGCGCTCGTGAAGCGCTACGTGGCCGAGGCTGGATCGACTGACGTGGGCACCCTGGTCGAGGTTGCCACTCTGGTCGGGACCGCCATCGTGAGTCGGCCCGAAGTGGCGGCGGCTTTGGGAAAGGCTGCCCGGATGAAGCTGATTTCGCACGCCTCCGCAACGGCCGCACTGCGAGCATTTACGTCCGAGTGGGAGTCGTTCGTACGGTTGCAGATGACTGAGGTACTCATGGCTCGCGCCGCGGAGCTCGCGTGGGAGCAGGGCTTGCGTGGATACGACGCCACGCATCTGGCCGCGGCGCACTTCTGGCAGCAGGTGATGGGAGACCTTGTCACGCTGGCAACCTACGACTGGCAGCTTTGGGATGCGGCGAAGG
This sequence comes from Casimicrobiaceae bacterium, assembly GCA_036379595.1. Taxonomy (GTDB): domain Bacteria; phylum Pseudomonadota; class Gammaproteobacteria; order Burkholderiales; family Casimicrobiaceae; genus VBCG01. The sequence goes on from DASVGI010000027.1 coordinate 13,009, forward strand.
CCACGGGTCTCGTGCCTTGGCCGGCGGACCGCGGGAGTTGAGCGGCTGCCGCGGCACCGACAAGCGGGCTTTTCACCTCGCACCGTAGCGGATCAGCGCTGTTCGCACACCCGACTGCAGCCGAAATGCCGCTCCGCGCACCGATCGACGCCGTCTGCTTCGACTGGGGCGGCACATTGATGTCCGAGGCTGGTCCCGAGGCGCTGCCGATGGGAATGTGGCCGGAGGTCTCGGCGATTTCCGGGGCTCGCGAATGCCTGGCTACTCTCTACGGCCTGGCACCGCTTTGCATCGCGACGAATGCGACGGTCTCGCGCCGCCCGATGATCGAGCGCGCGCTGGCCCGTGTCGGCCTGCGCGACTACATCGCGACGATCTTCTGCTACACCGAGCTCGGCTACCGCAAGAGCCAGCCCGAGTTCTGGCGCGTCGTCGAGTCCGCGCTCCAGGTGCCTCTCGCCCGCATCGCGATGGTCGGCGACTCGCTCGAGCACGACGCCCTCGCGCCACGCACGTTCGGCGTCCAGGCGGTATGGTTCAACGAGGGCGGCTTGCGCACGCCGGCGAACGCCGGCGTCCCCGAAGTGCGCTCGCTCGTCGAGTTCGCCGAGCTCGTTCGGCGTGCGGTTCGGGCGGGGAGCCCATGACCCGCACCCCTCCGCTGATGCACGTACCGCCGCCCGTGCTGTTTGCGGTCGCATTCGGCGTGGGCCTCGGTCTGCAGCACCTCGTTCCGCTCGACATCGAGGCATCCGGCATCGCCGCAACGAGCCGCGCGATCGGCGTCGCACTGCTCGCCTGCGGAGTGCTGCTCGGGCTCTCGTGCGTCACGATGTTCGCGCTTGCGCGCACGACGGTGATTCCGCACGGCACCGCGTCGACGCTGATGACGCGGGGACCCTATCGCTTCACGCGCAACCCGATGTACGTTGGCCTGATACTGGTCTACCTGGGTGCTGCCGGTGTGCTCGTCGAGGTCTGGCCGCTCGTGCTGTTGCCGATTCCGGTGGCCTTCGTCAACGGCATCGTGATTCCATTCGAGGAAGCGCGCCTGCGCGATCGGTTCGGCCACGCGTACGACGCGTATCGCGCCAGCGTCCGGCGCTGGGTATAGTTACCCGTCTGGGGGCTGCGATGGCATCGATCTCGATCTCGAAACGGCATTCGCTGACGCAGCGCAAGGCGCGCGACGCCGCCGAGCGCGTCGCGCAGGACCTCGAGCAGCGCTTCGACCTCGCGTGGTCCTGGGAGGGCGACGACGTGGTGTTCGAGCGCACCGGCCTGTCGGGCCGCATGCACGTCGGAGCGAAAGAGATCCGCCTCGACGTGAAGCTCGGGCTCCTCCTCTCGGTGCTGAAGCCTGCCTTCGAGCGCGAGATCCACGCGCAGCTCGACTCGCTCACGACGACGCGCAAAGCCTGAGGCGCGGCGCCGCGGCGAGCACGCCTCGCGCGGGCGCGCCCGAGCTCAGATACCGGGATCGGGAAACGGTGCATCCGAGCCGCCGATGATCGTTTCGTGCACGGCGCGCTCGCGCGTTTCGATCGTGGCGAGGAATTCGACTGCTCCTCCCATGCGCGCGAACGCTTCGAACCCGCGCTCGAGAAAATCCTGCAGCGCGCCGAGCCCGGCGGCGTGGGCGGGCTTGTGCATGAGGCCCAGTGCCGTGCGCAGCATCGGCTTGTGGACGTAGCGATCGAGCGCCAGCCCGACGTCACCCGCCATCCTGATCTGCAGCACGCGGTCGTCGTAGCGGCCCGCCGCGCGGTACGCGGCGCAGTATTGGGGAACGGTGAACGTTTCAGGCTCACCTTCCTCGGGAGCTGGAGGCGCGGCAGCGGGGGCGTTCGCATCGGAATCCGCACGTGCACGTGCCAGCTCGCGACCGAGCGCCGCGTCGAGGTCGAAGGAAAGCGCGTTGAGCTCGACCGCGGTGGCGACGGTCGCGATCACCGCATTCGGAAGCAATCGCTTCATCAGCGGCGCGACGCGCGCAAGATCGGCGTCGCGGCGGGCGAAATCCCCGCCGCCGTAGAGATCGGACTCGAAAAAGCGGATCGCCGCGGTGTAGCGCGGCAGCGCTTCGAGATCGGCGTAGGTCCGACGCAGGCGCCGCGCCTGCCAGCGTCCTATGGCGGCATGAAGACGCGCGACGCCCGGATCGGCGGCACGGGCGGCGTGATGACCGGCGACCCGCTCGAGCGCGGCGAGCAGTGCGGATGCGGGGTCTTCGGGAGAGAGGCGCGGCATCGTCGCAAGGTCTTCTGAAAGCGTACCACGGGGATTAGATTGCACGCTCTAGCGTTCGCGGCCTATCGTGGCGGACAGCGAGCCCGCACCGCCCGAGCGGAAGCACGAGGCTCGCGCGCTGCGTCGAATTCCACGATGAACCCCGCCCGCCGCCGCCTGATCTTCGCCGGAATTGCCGGTGCAATGCTGCTCGGGCTCGCGCGCGTGATCGAGCGGCCGTCGGGCCCGGCGAACGTCGAAGCCCCGCGCGCGGCCGGCGCGCTTTCCGCCGACGGCGTCGAGGTGATGCACGCACTCCTTCCCGCGCTCCTCGCCGGCGCGCTGCCGAGCGATCCAGCCACGCGCGCACGCGCGCTCGACGACACGCTCGCCGGCATCGCGACGGCGATCGAGGGTCTCGCCCCGATTGCGCGTGAGGAGCTCACCTCGCTCTTCGCGCTCCTCGCCTGGGCGCCGCTACGCTGGGTCCTCGGCGGGTCGTTCGTCTCGCTCTCCGCGATGACCAAAGCCGATGCCGATGTCTTCCTCGACAGCTTGCGCACGAGCCGCCTGTCGAGAAAGCGCGCCGCGTACGACGCGCTGCATCAGATCACCTTCGCCGCGTGGTACGCGAATCCGCTGTCGTGGCCGGCGATCGGCTATCCCGGCCCGCCGGAGTTGTCATGACTTCGATCGTCGATCCGATCCGCACCGGGCTCGCAGCAGGCTGGAAGGTGATCGACGCGTCGCGCGCGACGCAGGATCTCGCCCTCGAAGCCGACGTCGCGATCGTCGGCACCGGCGCCGGAGGCGGCACCACGGCGGAGATCCTCGCGCAGTCCGGCCTCTCGGTGGTGATGATCGAGGAAGGTCCGCTGAAGTCCTCGACCGACTTCCACATGCGCGAGGACGAGGCCTACCGCGAGCTCTATCAGGAGGAAGCGGCGCGGCGCACGTCCGACCGCGCGATCAGCATCCTGCAGGGGCGCTGCGTCGGCGGCGGTACGACGGTCAACTGGACGAGCTCGTTTCGCACGCCTGAAACGACGCTCAGACAATGGCGTACGAAGTGGGGCATCGAAGGCTTCGCACCCGCTGACCTCGAGCCCTGGTTCGAGCGCGCCGAGGCGCGCGTCGGCGTCGTCTCCTGGGCACAAACGCCGAATGCGAACAACGCCGCGCTGGCGCAAGGCGCCGAGCGGCTCGGACTCACGTACGGCTCGATCCGGCGCAACGTCCGCGGCTGCTGGAACCTCGGTTACTGCGGCATGGGCTGTCCGACCAACGCCAAGCAGTCGATGCTGGTGACGACGATTCCGGCAGCACTCGCCAAGGGCGCGACGCTCGTCACGCGCGCGCGCGCGCAGCGCTTCGTCGTCGCCGGCGACCGCGTCACGACGCTCGAGTGCCGCGCGATGGATTCGTCGGGCACTGTCCCGAAGGGTGCACGGATCACCGTCCATGCGCGAGCGTTCGTCGGCGCCGCGGGTGCGATCGGCACGCCTGCGCTGCTGCTGCGAAGCGGTGTCCCCGATCCCTACGGCATCCTCGGCCTGCGCACGTTCCTGCACCCGACCGTGGTATCGGTCGCCGAGATGCCGAGCCCGGTGATCGCCTTCCGCGGCGCGCCGCAAACGATCTATTCGGACGAGTATCTCGACCAGGCCGCGCCGGATGGGCCGGCGGGCTTCAAGCTCGAAGTGCCGCCGATCCATCCGGTGCTCGCGGCAATCACGCTGCCTGGGCACGGCGAAGCGCACGCGGCGTGGTTGCGGCACCTGCCGAACCTGCAGGTGGTGATCGCGCTCGTGCGCGACGGCTTCCACCCACAGTCGGAGGGCGGTCGCGTGAGGCTCGCCGGCGACGGCTCGCCGATCCTCGATTACGCGCTGACACCCTATGTGTTCGACGGCATGCGCAGGGCATTCGCAGCGATGGCGCGCATCCAGTTTGCGGCGGGGGCAACGCGCGTGATGCCGATCCACGGCAATGGAGCGGTGTATCCGGTCGAGGCAGCGGCGACGAAGGCCATCGCCGAGTTCGAATTGCGACCGCAGGCGACTCCGGTCTTCTCGGCGCACGTGATGGGGGGCGCAGCCTTCGGGCCCGACCCGAAGCGCGCGGTGGTCGATCTCGATGGCCGCCATCACCAGCTCGCCAACCTCTACGTCTTCGATGCGTCGCTCTTTCCGACGTCGATCGGCGCCAACCCGCAGATCTCGATCTATGCGATCACCGCGAAGCTCGCGACCGCGCTCGCGAAGCGGATGCGCGCCTGACACGGATGCGCGCCTGACGTGGGTGCGCGCCTGACGTGGGTGCGCGTGATCGCACGAGCCGGTTGCGATTAGTGTGACCGCTCTAGCGCCCAGGGGTAGCCTCGATCGCGTTCGCCCGATGGCCGATTCGATCAGACAGGAGATAGCGATGAACGCAGTGACCCGTTCCCAACTTTCGACCCTCCGCAACCCGTGGCTCGAAGCGCCGCGCCGCGTGTGGCTCGCGTCGCTCGGCGCCGCGGCAGTCACGCGCCGCTGGGCCGGCAGCGAAGCGGCTCCGATGTTCAGGAGCCTCGTCCGCCAGGGCGAAGCGCTCGAGTCGCTCGTGCTGCGCGACGTGGGCGCGCGCGTCAAGGCTTCGGTCGAGCACGCGCGCAAGCTCGCGGGAGAGGTGCAGAAGAGCGCAGAGCACACGCTGCAGCGTTTTGCGCGGCGCCCGCAGGCGGCCGTGAAGGCCACGCGCGCTCCCCGCGCGAAGAAGGGCCCGACCCGCGCGACTGCCGGCCGCGGCCGGCGCGTTTCGCGGCGCACGAAGGCGTAGCGCTTCGCGGCGCACGTAAGCGCAGCGCTTCGGCTACCATTGCGACGGCGGCGATCCTCATCCGGGGTCGCGCCGGTGCGCAATGAACGTGGAGCACGATGACGACTGACCGCGCGCAGCGATCACGCAGCACAGGGGCGCCCGCAACCGGCGCCCCTGCGCGTATCGGCGTGGCCCTCGCCGGCGGCGGGCCGCTCGGCGGCATCTACGAGATCGGCGCGCTCGTGGCGCTCGACGACTCGATCGAGGGCCTCGACTTCGGCGCCCTCGACGTCTGCGTCGGCGTGTCGTCGGGAGGATTCGTCGCGGCCGGGCTCGCGAACGGAATGTCGCCGGCGCAGATGTACCGTCTGTTCATCGATGGCGGGCGTCACGAGGCGCTGACTCCCGACCTCTTCCTGAAGCCGGCACTGCGCGAGTTCGGCCGGCGCGCATTGAGCCTGCCGCGCCTCTCGTGGCGCGCGTTGCGCCAGTTCGTGCGCGACCCGGCGCGACGCGGCGCCCTCGAAGCGCTCGCGACGCTCGCGCACGCGATGCCGACGGGGCTTTTCGACAACCGCGCGATCGAGACCTTTCTCGCGCAGCTCTTCGCGGCGCCGGGCCGCACCAACGACTTCCGGCGCCTGCGCCATAGGCTCTTCATCGTCGCGACCAACCTCGATACCGGGCAACCGGTCGCGTTCGGCAGCCCCGGCTACGAGCACGTGCCGATCTCTCGCGCGATCGAAGCCTCGGCGGCGCTGCCGGGGCTCTTTCCTCCGGTCGAGGTCGATGGCACGCACTATGTCGATGGCGCGCTCAACAAGACGCTGAACGCATCGCTCGCGCTCGACGTCGGCATCGACCTTCTCATTGGCATCAATCCGCTCGTGCCGCTCGACGCGCGGTCGGCCTGGCGCCACGGGCGCCTTTCGGTGAAGCGCCTCGCGCGCGGTGGATTGCCGCTCGTGTTGTCGCAGACCTTCCGCGCGGTCATCCATTCGCGGATGCAGGCCGGGATGGACCGCTATGCGGCGCGCTATCCCGGCACCGACATCGTGCTGTTCGAGCCCGCCCCGGAGGACGTCGAGATGTTCTTCGCGCGCATCTTCAGCTACTCGCAGCGCCGGCGCCTGTGCGCGGTCGCGTTCGAGTCGGTGCGCGCGCAGTTGCGCGCACGGCGCGTCGAGCTCGCGCCGAAGCTCGCGCGCCATGGCCTCGCGCTTCGCGACGCGCGCCTCGACGATCCGACACGCGAGATCGCCGCCGCGCTCGCCGATCCGCGCCCGCTCCACGCGGGACGGAAGCGCAACGCCGGCCTGCGCGCGGTGCGGCGCGATCTCGAATTCGTCCTGCGCCATCTCGAGCGCGAGGTCGAGGTCCTTCGCGCTCTGCGCTGAAGCGACGGCCGATGCCGCGCAAGCCCCCTCGGCGTACCCGCGAGCGGATCGTCGAGACCGCGCTCGTCCTGTTCAACCGCGACGGCGAGCCGCACGTCACGACAGCGCACATCGCCGACGAGATGAACATCAGCCCCGGCAATCTCTACTACCACTTCCGCAACAAGGAGGAGATTGTCGGCGAGCTCCACGCCGCCTTCGAGCGCGCCGTGCTGCCGCTGCTGGCGCTTCCCGAGAACCGCTCGCCCGGCATCGAGGACCTGTGGCTGCTGCTGCATCTCCTGTTCGAGCGCATGTGGGCGCACCGCTTCCTCTACCGCGACCTCGACGACATCACGTCGCGCCACCCGGCGATCGGGCAGGGGATCGCGGCGCTGCACCAGCGGCTGCGCGGGCTGATCGTCGCGATCTGCGAGGCACTCCGCGCCGACGGCATCCTGCACGCCGACGATCGCGCGATCGACGCGCTCGCGACGAACGTCGTCGTCGTCGCGACCTGCTGGATGTCGTTCCAGCGCGTGCTGTCGCGCGGGCCGGGTGCTCGTGCCGCGCCCGGCGACGATCCGAGTGCGATGCATTTCGAGCGCGCCGCCGCGCAGGTGCTCGCGCTGATCGCGCCGTTCCTGCGCGAGCGCGAGCGCGCGCATCTCGAGCGGCTGTCCGAACAATACCTGTAACGGAGGACGTGATGGCGAAAGCCTGGGCGGAGTTTCCGTACGCGGATTCGGCGTACCGCTACGACGGCGCAGCCTTGAAGAAGGCGTGGCCGCGGCTGCACAAAGGCGACTGCGAGCCATACCCGAAGGACGCCGCCGTCGCCGACGCCTGGCGGCACTATCACGCGGGCGACTTCCACAATGCGGTGCGGACGGGCACCGGCGTCGGCGGCGCCGGCGTCAACGCCGCGGTGAAGGCGCAGTGCGTGTACGCGCAGCACCTCGAACGCGACGCGAAGACGAAGCTCGCGCTCTTCGATCAGGCGGCGAAATGGGCCGAGGCGCACCGCCGCGAAGCGCCGAATGACGCCAACGCGCACTACCTCGTCGCCTACGCGCTCGGCCGCTACGGGCAGACGATCTCGGTCGCGAAGGCGCTCGCGCAGGGGATGGGTGGGCGCATCCGCGAGGCGCTCGAGCACGCGCTCGAGCTCGATCCGAAGCACGCCGAGGCCGCGACCGCCTTCGGCGCTTATCAGGCCGAGGTCATCGGCAAGGTCGGTGCGCTCGTCGCCGGGCTCACCTACGGCGCGAAGAAGGATGCGGCACTGGCGCAATTCGAGCGCGCGACGAAGCTCTTTCCCGAGTCACCGATCGTGCGCATCGAGCACGCGAACGGGTTGCTGCTGATGTTCGGCAATGACCGCCTCGCCGAAGCGACGAAGCTCTACGAGGCGGCCGCGAAGCTCACGCCCGCGGACGCGATGGAGAAGCTCGACGTGATGCACGCGAAGGACGAGCTCGGCTAGCGACTGCACGCGCGGCCACGGCGGGATCGAGGTCGCCTTCGCGCGGCCACGGGCTCATCAGGGTGGTGAGGACGAGTTGCTCGAATTGCTCGCCGAAGCCAACGGCGATGCGCGCGGGGTCCGGACACAGCTTCCGATCGGTCGTCACGCCGAACTGCACGTGCCCGTCGTAGGAGAGGATCGAGACACCCATGCCAATGTCGCCGGCCTGCGGCACCCAGAACATCAGGCTGTCGATCCGGCTTCCGGCGAGATAGAGCGGCACTTTCGGCCCCGGCACGTTGGTCATCACCGCAGTCGCGTTGCGCGCGAGCGCGGCGAGCAGCGCGTCGTGCAGGATGCGTGGCCCGGCGCCCATCGCGGCGAGGAGCCCCAGCGAGAGGATCGGCTGCTGACTCCCCTTCAATGCATTCATGTGTGCGCGCACCGCGTACAGGCGCTCGATCGGATTCTCGACGCCGACCGGCAGATCGAGGAACACGAGCCCGAAGCGATTGCCGAGGCGCCACGCCTGCTCGGCCGGCCGCAGGTTGACCGGAACGAGCGCGCGGATCATCACGTCGTTCGTCGCATCTCCCTTCGCAAGGAGGTACGCGCGAAGCGCCCCCGCTGCGCAGGCGAGGAGCACGTCGTTGACCGACGCACCGAGCGCGCGCCCGATGGTCTTCACTTCGTCGAGCGGGATCGGCGCCGCCCATGCGACGCGTTTCGCCCCACCCGGCACGCCCTTGAAGCGCGTCGGCGTGTCCTGCGCCATCAGCGCGAGGCGCGCGATCTCGACAGCGAACTCGCCGCCGCGCTCGGCGAGCACCGCCGCCTTCTCCGGGTCCTGCCACAGCGCCGCCCCTTCGTCGATCAGCGCGGCGCCGATGCGGCGCGCGAGCGCTAGCGCGCCGCTGACCGGAGCGAGCAAGGTGGCGAACGGGTCGTCGCCCGCGTTTCGCTTCGCGCGCGGCGCGAACGGCATCGCAGGCGGCCCGTCGGCGCTGGCGTCGGTCATCGACAGCATCACGCGCACGAGCGCGATGCCGTCGGCGTAGCAGTGATGAATGCGCATGACGATCGCGCTGCCGCCGGCGTAGTTCTCGACCAGGTGGAACTGCCAGCGCGGTCGTGCCGGGTCGAGCGGAGTCGACATCAGTCGCGACACCAGCGCCTGCAGTTCGCGCGGCCCCGCTCGTCCCGGCAGCGCGACGCCGACGACGTGCTGCTCGAGATCGACGGCGCCGTCGTCTTCCCAGTACGACACTGCGACCGTCTCCACCGGGCGCTGACGGAAGCGCGGAAACACGAGGAAGCGCTTCGCGATCACGTCGCGCAGGCGCGCGATGTCGATGCGCGTGCGGAAGAACAGCACGCCGCAGATCATCATCAGGTTGCCCGGCGAATCCATCCGCAGCCACGCGGTGTCGACGGCGGAGATCCGTTGGCGCTTCATCTGGGCAGGGGAAAACCGGGACGTACCACGTTTTCCATTAGTATCTGTTAACGCCTGGTGTCAGCGGTGATCAACGGTGGCGCGTCGCGCCGTCCACTGCATGCTGTTGTCAGGCCTCTGCCTTTCCGCCGCCGTTGCGCCGCGTCTCGATCATCCGACGCTGGCGCTCGATCTCGCGCTGCAGCTCGGCTTCGCTGGGCAGGACCTTTACGTACTTGGCCGCGAAGAGCCGTTTGCCCTCGCTGAGGACCGAATAGCGGGCGATTGCCTCGTTCTTCTTCGAGCACAGGATCAGTCCGATGGTGGGGTTGTCGTCTTTCGGGCGGAAATGGGCGTCGAAGACGCGAACGTAGCTGTCCATCTGGCCGATATCCTGATGGGTAAGCGCGCCGACCTTCAGGTCGATCAGCACGAAGCAGCGCAGCAGGTAGTTGTAGAAGACCAGGTCGACGTAGAAATCCTCGTCCTCGAATCGGATCCGCTTCTGGCGGGCCACGAAGGCGAATCCCTTCCCGAGCTCCAGCAGAAGTGCCTGCAGATTGTCGATGATGCCCTGCTCGACCCTGGATTCGCGCAGCGCCGGATACTCCACCAGATTGAGGAACTCGAGCACGTAGGGGTCCCGGATGAAGTGCTCGGGCTCCATTGCGGCGAGCTTCCGGCCAACTTCCTTGCGCACGGGTCCCGTCTTGTGGCTCGCGAGAAGTCGTTCGTAGTAGAGAGCGGAGACTTGCCGGTCGAGCTGGCGTGTGGACCAGTGCTGTCCGGCCGCTTCATGCATGCACCACTCACGAGCTCCCGGGTCGGCGACCTGCATCGACAGCCGATAATGACTCCAGCTCAGCTCATCACGCACGACGTGACGAATCGGCTCGCGTCCGGAAGCGAGGCGCGGCGCGCCTCGTTTCCCGGCACTGGTGCCACCCGTCAATTCGAGACGCGCCGCGTCTCGAATCTCGAACATGCGATAGAACTGGCGCATTTTGCGCAGATTGGTGGCGTCGAAACCCCGCCCGAAATCCGCCGTCAGTCGATCGGAAAGCTCCTCAAGGAGCGCCTCACCGTAGCGCGCACGACGCCGGCCGCCTTGCTCATGCTGCACGATCAGCCGGCCGACGTTCCAGTACGCGTGGACCATCATCACGTTCACAGCGCGGTACGCGCCGGCACGCGCGGTCTGCAGGACAGCGCGGATCTCGCGATAGAGGGGCTCGGTCGCCGGTGCGAGAGCTTGCTGCTGCTTTCCGAGCGGCATCACATGGCCTCAGTCTCGAACATCGGGCGAAAGAAGTCAGAGGTGATCCCGCGCAGTCGGACAGATTTCCAGGATTCTCAAGTGGTGCTCTGCCGGCGGGTGATACCTCGAATTTCGGTTGTTTAGAGTCGCGTCAGTTCGGAACGACCGCGTAGAACGGCCTCCAAGCGATTCTTTGCCGGTCGGTGAGGGTCAGGTACCTTCCCATGCGCGTCTTCCTCGGTCAAGCGACGAGCAGCGGGCGGTCGTTGGCCTTGAGCCTGATTGATCCTCAGTGTGGTCCCCTTGCTGGGACGTGGTGCCGCGCCTAACGCGATAATATCCAACCGGAAAACGTGATCCGTCCTGGACTTGCTCACAAGGAGAAGCGTCCATGCCCACCGCAGCGAAGAAGGGCGCGGCAAACAGCGCCGCAGCGAAGGCCCCCGCCGGAGACGATCTGGCCGCGCGGTTCAAGAGCGCAGCAGCCGCCGCGAAGCAGACGAAGAAGCGTCCCGACAACGCGACGCTCCTCAAGCTCTACGCGTACTACAAGCAGGCGACCGATGGAGACGTCGCGGGCGCGCGTCCGGGTGCCTTCGATTTCGTCGCCGGAGCCAAGTTCGACGCGTGGTCGAAGCTGAAGGGCATGACGGTCACCGACGCGATGGCGAACTACATCAAACTGGTCGAGCGGCTGAATCGCGAGTAGCTGCCGACCGGCTGCGTTTACTCAGCCGCCCGCCACTTCCAGCCGGCGTGCAGCCGTCTCTAGTCAGCAACTGGCCGCTTCTATTCAGCGGCCGGCCGCTTCGCGCGGCGCGTCGTCTTTGGCGCCGTCTTCGGCTGTGCCTTCGACGCGGACCGCGCGCCACGCCGCGGCGCCTTCGCGGCCGTACCAGCCCCTGAGCGGGCCTTCACGAGTTCGTTCACCGCTTCGGCGAGGGCGTCGACGCGCGCGCTGAGACGATCGACGTCGGCCTGCGTATGGACGCCGAGTCGCGAGAGTGCGCGCGCGACGCGGTCCTCGAAGACGCCCTCGAGGCGATCCCAGGTTCCTCCCGCCATCTTCTGCATCTCCTTCGCCCGCGACTGCGCGGCGCTGCGGGCAGCATGAGCGGTCTCGGCGGCAGCACGGCGCGTCTTCGACTCCACCGACTCGCCCTGCTTCACCAGCGCGTCGAACATCTTGCGGCCTTCGGCCTGGGCGCGCGCGAAGGCTCCGAGGCCGGCGAGCCAGATCTGACGCGATGAATCGAGGATCGACGCGGGACCCGGTCCCCCGCTCGTCTTCTTCGCCGAGCCGGATCCTCCGTCACCGGATTCGTTCGCACCGCCTTCCGCTCGTTGCGCGGCTGCCCGCGCCCTGGCCTTCTTCAGCATGTCGCCCCCGCATGATCGCCGTCAAAAGGATTCTAAGCGACGGCGATAGAGTAGGCACTCTAAAGCGGGTTCGGGGCGCTGCGAAGGCCGAAGTCGCAAGTACAATCGCGCGCATTCCCACGGGAGACAGCCATGGCCTCGTTCGTCACCGGCGGCACCGGCTTCATCGGCCGGCACCTGATCGACAATCTGCTTCGCCGCCCCGGACCGATCTATCTCCTGGTGCGCAAGAACTCGCTGCCACGGCTCGCAAAGCTGCGCAAGGCATGGGGTGTCGACGACAAGCGCGTGGTCGCGGTCGTCGGCGACATCGAGAAGCCCGGCCTCGGCATCGCTGCGGCAGATCTGCGCAAGCTCAAGGGGAAGATCGATCACCTGTTCCACCTCGCCGCGATCTACGATCTCGCTGCGAGCGCCGAATCGCAGCGCCTCGCCAACGTCGAGGGCACGCGCAACGTCGTTCAATTCGCGAACGCGATCGGCGTCGGCTGCCTGCATCACGTGAGCTCGATCGCCGCGGCCGGTCTCTACGATGGCGTGTTCCGCGAGGACATGTTCGACGAGGCCGAGGAGCTCGACCATCCATACTTTCGCACCAAGCACGACGCAGAGGGAATCGTCCGGAGCGAGTGCCGACGGCCGTTTCGCATCTATCGCCCGGGATTCGTCGTCGGCCACTCGAAGACCGGCGAGATCGACAAGATCGACGGGCCGTACTATTTCTTCAAGACGATCCAGAAGATGCGCTCGATCCTGCCACAATGGATGCCGACGATCGGCATCGAGGGCGGTCGCGTCAACATCGTTCCGGTCGACTTCGTCGCGGCGGCGATCGATCACATCGCGCACAAGCGCGGCCTCGACGGCAAGTGCTTCCATCTCACCGATCCGCACCCCTACCGGATCGGCGAAGTGCTGAATATCTTCGCGTCAGCGGCCCATGCGCCGAAGATGACGATGCGGGTCAACGCGCGGATGTTCGGCTTCATTCCCGCGCCGATCCTCTACGGATTGGGGTCGCTCGCCCCGGTGAAGCGCGCGACCAAGGTGGTGCTCTCCGACCTCGGCATCCCGCGCGACGTGCTCGGCTTCGTCAACTGGCCGACGCGCTACGACAACCGTGTCGCGGCGAAGGCGCTCAAGGGGTCGGGCATCGCGGTGCCGAACCTGCAGTCGTACGCGGCGAAGCTATGGGATTACTGGGAGCGCCACCTCGATCCCGATCTCTTCGTCGACCGCAGCCTCGCCGGCCGCGTGAAAGGAAAGGTCGTCGTCGTCACCGGCGCGTCCTCGGGGATCGGGCACGCGACGGCGCTGAAGCTCGGCGAGGCGGGCGCGAAGGTGGTGCTCGTCGCACGCGGCGAAGAGAAGCTCGCCGAGACGAAGGCCGAAATCGAGAAACTGCGCGGCACCGCGTTCATCTGCCCGGCCGACCTCTCGGAGCCCGCATCGTGCGACGCGCTGGTGAAACGCGTGACGAAGGAGCACGGCGGCTGCGACTACCTGATCAACAACGCAGGGCGCTCGATCCGCCGCGGCATCGTCAACTCGTTCGAGCGCTTCCACGATTTCGAGCGGACGATGCAGCTCAACTATTTCGGCGCGATCCGCCTCATCATGGGCTTCCTGCCCGGCATGATCGAGCGCAAGCATGGGCACATCATCAACATCTCGTCGATCGGCGTGCTGTCGAACGCCCCGCGCTTCTCGGCCTACGTCGCATCGAAAGCGGCGCTCGATGCGTACTCGGCCTGTGCCGCGTCGGAGCTCCTCGACAGCAACATCCACTTCACGACGATCAACATGCCCCTCGTGCGCACGCCGATGATCGCCCCCACGAAGATGTACGAGAACCTGCCGACGCTCTCTCCCGATGAAGCGGCGGGGCTCGTCGTCGACGCGATCGTGCGCAGGCCGGTGCGCATTGCGACCCGCCTCGGCGTGTTCGGCGCGGTGTGCCATGCGCTCGCGCCGAAGGTGACGCAGGTGCTCCTCAACACCGCCTACAACATGTTCCCCGATTCGGCCGCCGCGAAGGGGAAGAAGAATGGCGAGCCGCACCAGCTCTCGCCCGAGCAGATCGCCTTCGCCCAGCTCACCCAGGGGATTCACTGGTAGCGCGCGCTGCGGCGATCTCGGCCTCGACCCGCGCGAAGACGGCGGGATCGCCGAGCAGCGCGTTGTGGCCGATGCCGACGAGCGGCACGTCGATCGCGCCATCGAGCCGCGCCGACGTCTGCGGCACGACCATCGAGTCGTGCCACGACCAAAGCGACACGATCGGGACCGGCGGCAGCGGCTCGCGCTCGAGCGCGGCGAGCCAGGTGCTGCCTGGCCGAATCTGTGCGAGCGACGTTCCGATGCCGAGCCACGCCTCGACGCTGCCGTGATGCGGCGTTCCGATCGTCACGACTCCCGCCACGCGGGCTGGGCCACCGCTCCGCAGATACGCGCGCGCGACGAGGCCGCCCATGCTGTGCGCGACGATCATCACCTGCGCGGCGCCGGTCGCCTTCAGGATGCGATCGATCGTTTCCTCGACCTGCGCGGCGAAGAGCTCGATCGACGCGAGCGGCGGACCGTACGAGAGCGCATAAACGCCGCCGATGCCGCGTGACGCGAGGTGCCGCGCGAGGGGGTGCCAGACGCCGGCGTTGCACAGCACGCCGTGCAGCAGGAGCACCGGCACGGCGATGCGTTCCGGCGGCGGGTCGGGGACGAGCCAGCGATAGAGCATCATCCGCGGCGCCGACCCGGCGAGTGCCAGGAATTCGCACCAGACGAGACGCAGCGTCGCGACGGGCGTGATGCGCATCGCCGGCGGACGCGGCGAGCGGAAGATCCACGCAACCGCGAAGTAGACCGCGGTCAGCACGGCGACCGCGCCGAAATACCACGCGAACGCGCCCGCGATCCACGCGGCAACGGTGCTGCCACGCGCGATCGAGTGCGAGGCATCGGCGACAAAGGCAATCACCGCGATCGACAGCGTGACCCACAGCGTGACCGCGGTCCACACGCCGGGCGGTCAGGCAGCGCCGCCAACGACTCCGGTGCGTGCGCGCAGCACGCGCAATGCCGCCACCGCATTGCCGGGATCGATCGCGAGGAGCACGCCCGGAAGCGGCGTGCGGATGCGCGCCAGCGCCTCGCCGCCGGCCCACAGCGCGACGGCAGGCGGCAGTTGCCGGCGCAGTGTAGCCAGCGCGTCACCAGCCTGGCGCAGCGGAAAGGCCGACGAGAACGACAAAGCGACGACGTCGCTGCGATGCGCGGCCGCGGCGCGGCGGATCTCTTCGAGCGGCACCTGCGTGCCGAGCGAAACGCATCGCGCGCCCTCCGACGCGAGCGCTGCCTCGGCGACGAGGAGGCCGAGCCCGTGCGGCTCACCGGCGAGCGTCGCGAGGAGGATGCGCGGACCGTTGTGCGGCCGCGGCAACGCGTGCAACGCCGCCCGCAGCACCGACTGCGCTTCCTCGCTGTAGAGGTGCTCCTCGAACACGTCGAGCTCGCCGCGGATCCATGCCGCGCCGATCGCATGATTTAGGGGCCCGATCGTCTCGAGCGCGAAGCGCTGCAGCCCCTGGCGCGAAAGCGCGGTCGTCAGCGCGTCGCGCAAGCCGCCGACGTCCGCCGCGCGGACGAGCGCAAGCACGTCGCGCTCCATCGCCGGGGGCGCCGCGTCCACGCGCGCCGGCGCATGCGTATCGGCGAGCGCGTTGAGCTCGGCGAGCGAGAGGCCGACGATCCTTCCCGGCCGCATGCCGACGTCCATCAGCCGCTTGATCGCGCGCAGCTTCGCCATCTGCGCCGGCGTGTACAGGCGCTCGCCGTTGCCGTCGCGAACCGGCTGCGGAAAGCCGTAGCGGCGTTCCCACATGCGCAGGACGTCCTTCGACAGTCCGGTCTCGCGCTCGACGCTGCTGATGCCGAGGCCGGCGTCGACCTCCGATTCGATGGTGGTGCTCGGTGGGTACATGGAGGCGCCGCGTCAATCCCGGCGATCGTACCTCAGATGCGCAGAAGCTCGATGGCGCGCAGCACGAGCGAGATCCCGTTCACGACGAGAAGCCCGGCGATCAGTTTCAATACACCCTGGCGCGAGAGTGCGTGATGCAGGCGATTGCCGAGCCGCAACCCGGCCAACATCACCGGCAACAGCACGAGGGCGGCGAGGAGAAGCTGTGCGTGGAGCAGGAGCCCCGTCACGACAAAGAGCCCGAAGCGGATCCACACGCTCACCGTGACGATGATCGCCGACGTCGCGCGCAGCGCTGCCTTGTCGCCGATGCGTGCCGAGAGGTACACGATGTAGATCGGCCCGCCGGTGCCGAAGAGCACCGAGAACACTCCGCCGACGATGCCAATCGGCCATGCCGCCCATCCGGGCGCGCGTGTGAACTGGCGCGGCCCGATCAGCACCCACGCACCGTAGGCCGTGACGAAGATGCCGAGCGCCAGGAGCGCCGGCGCGCGCGGAAGATGCAGCAGCAGCGTTCCGCCGAGCGCGATGCCGACGACGATTGCGGGAAGGATGCGCGCAACCTCCTTCCACAACGCGAGGCGGCGCAGCCGCAGGCTCGTCGTCGTCGCCGCGAGGACGTCGAGCGACGTCGCGAGCGGGACGGTGAACGTGAGCGGAAAGACGTGCGCGAGCGCCGGCACGGTGATGATCGACGAGCCGAAGCCCGTCGCACCGAACACCGTGTAGGCGAGCAGGATGACGGCCGGCAGCGCGACGAGGACATACCACGGCAGGTCGAGGAGCGGCTGCGCGAGCGACATGCTGGAAGGCTCCCGGGCGCCGTCGGGTCGGGCTCAGGCTTACGCCGGCCGCCCCGGGGTGGCAGCCGGATCGACGTTATAATTCGCGGTTGTGGCGAGCTAGCTCAGCTGGTTAGAGCAGAGGAATCATAATCCTTTGGTCGGGGGTTCGAGTCCCTCGCTCGCTACCAAAATCACAGTGTGCGGACCGGGTCTATTCCGGTCACATAGGTGACGGTTTATACCGAAGACATAGGTAACAGCCTCGGGCCGAACGGGTTATCCAGGGGTTGCAGGGTCTTCTGCTCCAGGTCGATGTAGCCGAGATCGTACTGCATGAAGCTGACGATCCAGGTACTTCGCGAGCGAGCGTGACAAGTCAAGCCCGGAAGGCACGAGCGCTCGACGCCTATCGCAGAAGCGCGCCCACATCCAATCCGGGATGGTTATCCCGGAGGTGCGCGACGGCGACATCGGCGCCGAACCAGCCCTCTCCCCTGGTCGGGTCGAAGCGCGGATACAAATTATTCAGTTCGGCGATGACTTCCGCCGGCAACGCGGACAAGTCGATTTTCGCCATGCGTCCTGCCCATGCGTCATCGACCGTAAGGAACTTATGGTCGCCATCGCCGCGGAAGAAAACGCCGCAGATGGCGCCATCGAGGATTGCCCCAGGCTGTGGGTCACTGTCGGTGTACAGCAAGACGTCGAAGTGCGGGTCCGGCGGAATGCCGGTCCCGCCAATCCAACCGTACACTCCGCGAAATCCACGCACGTGCAACAGTGAGCGCCACTCGGTCACGACGAACATGCGCGCGACAGGGTCGTATGCAAAGCGCTGAGGCTCACCCTTACGCTGCTCGACGACAACCCACGCGCGTTCGGGGTGCCGCGGGTGCAATGCAAGGGTATTGATATCCAGGGTCGACGGTGACGAGTAATGAATCATGGGCTACTCGATGTCATCCATGAGGCACCCGACCGATCAGGCGTTGGCGTACGGCCGTCGCGTCA
>DASVGI010000028.1:0-26634 GCA_036379595.1 Casimicrobiaceae bacterium
AGCGACGACCTTGAAGCTGCGGACGCTCGCGCTGTGGGTGGCGCAGAACCGCCTCGCGATCGCTGAGCTCGAGCGCCCGTGGCCGGCGACCGGGGCACGCTCGGGCGCCGCGCACGAAGCGGGGGTTGCGTTCACCTGGCGCGAACAGGTTGCGCCGACGCCCAACCCTGCGTTCCGGCGCATCGAGATCGCTGTCGCGCGAGCCGCGGAGCCCGACTACGCACTCGCGCATCTCGTGGGCTATCTCGGCGTGACCGGCCCCGACGATGGTGCAACCGATGCGGCAGTCCGCGGGCAGCCGTAACGGTCCGATGCGCCGAGCTGCGCGAAACCGCGGATTCACGCTCGTCGAGGCGCTCGTCGCGATCGCGATCCTCGGCGTCGTCGCGGTGCTCGCCTGGCGCGCGACCGACGCGATGACCGGCAGCGAGGCGGCGGTATCGGCCGAGAGCCGGCGCTGGCAGGACCTCGACGCGGTGCTCGCGCGAATGGAAGCGGACATGCGCGACGCGCTGCCGCGAGTCGGCGAGGCGCCCGGCTATGTGCCTGCACGCGGCGCGATCACGACGGACAGCACGGTCGCGGCCGTCGCTCCCGGCTGGGCGGCGGCGCTCGACGCGAACGGCGACACGGTGCTCTCGTTCGCCCGTGGCAGCACCGGCGCACCCGACGAGCCCGGCGCGGGCGGCCAGCGCGTCGGCTACCGGTTGCACGGCGACCAGCTCGAAGTGCTGTACTGGCCGCAGCTCGACGACGCCCCCGGCACCGAGCCGGCGATCTACACGCTGGCGCAGGGCATCCGCGGCTTTCGCGTGCTGCAACTCACTCGTACCGGGACGTGGTCGCCGTCGTGGCCACTCGCCGGGAACGATCCGATCCCGCGCGGCGTGCGCATCGAGATCACGCAGGCCGACGGCAGCGTGATCGAGCGGATCCTCGCGCTGCGGTGAGCAACCGATGCGCAATCGAGCGGATCCTCGCGCTGCGTTGACGATGCGATCGGCGCGCTCTGCGACGACGGGTAGGCCACTTCGCGCGCCTTCGCGCATGCGCGGCCTCGCGCTGATCGTCGCGATGCTGGTCGCCGCGCTGACCGCAGCCGTCGCGGCCGCGCTCGTCGCCGACGAATCGCTGTGGTCATCGAAGGTCGCGCACCGGCGAGACCAGGTGCAGGCGCAGTCGCTCGCGCGCGCGGGAATCAAGTGGGCGCGGCAGATCCTCATGGTCACGCCGGGTGCGGCGCCGATCGTGACGCTGAACGATCCGTGGGCGCTGCCGCTGCCGCCGACGCCGATCGAGGGTGGCAGCGTCGAAGGCCGCATCACCGACGCGCAGGGGCTCTTCAACCTCGGGAACCTCGCGCTCGACGAGCCCGGGCGCGGCGCGCGAGCAGGCTTCGAGCGGCTCGCGGCGAATCTCGGCCTGCCTGCCGACGCCATTCCGCGGATCGCCAACTGGATCGCCGCGCGACAGTACCTCGCGGCGAGTGCCGGACACGGCGCATTCGTTCCGCTCGTCGCCGGCGAGCTCGCCGCAGTTCCCGGCCTCGCACTGCCGACGTTGACGGCGCTCGCCCCGTACGTCGTCGCGCTGCCGCCGAAGACACCGCTCAACGTGAATACCGCTCCCGCGGCGCTGCTCGCCGCGGCGCTCCAGGGTCTCGACCGCGACGAAGCCGATGCGCTGGCCGAAAGCCGGCGCACGCGGCCGTTCACGTCGATCGACGATTTCCGCTCGCGGCTCCCGTCCGGCGCCACGACGGGGGATTTCGATCGCTACGCAGTCGGCAGCGAGTATTTCCTGGTCGCGGTGCGGGCCCGCGAGGGCGACACGATTGCCGATGCAAGCGCCCTCCTTCACACGCGCGCGGGCGCGGTGACGATCGTCTGGCAACGCGTCGATTGAGCATTCGCTACACTGCGCCCGCATGATCCTGCGCATCCTCGTCGACGATCGGCTCGCGCCGGGCAGCAGTTGTCCGTGGATCGCCGTTGCCGCGGATGGGCGCACGCTGCGTCACGGCACGTCGCCGCCCGATGCGTGGCCCGCTGCCGACCGGATCGAGGGCGTGCTCGCGGCCGCGCATGCGCGGCTCGTGACAGTCAGGCTTCCGGCGCTGCCGCGCCAGCGTCTCGATCGCGCGGCCGCCTACGCGATCGAGGATCAGCTCGCGACGCCGATCGAGTCGTCGGCAGTCGCCGCGAGCCCTCGTTCCGACGGCACGACGCAGGTCGCCGTCGCGACGCAGACGCTCGTCGCGAAGATCGCCGGCTTCACGCCGCGCATCGCGAGGCTGGTGCCCGAGACCGCGCTGGCACCGATCGGCCGCGATTGGACGTGGTACGCCTCGGGAGCCGGCGGCGGCTTCGTCCGGCGCGCGGACGGCAGCAGCTTCGCCGCGACGCCCGCCGGCGCCGACGGCGAGCCTCCCGCCGAGCTCAGCGCAGCGCTCGCGCAGGCGCGGCACCAGGGGGCCGCACCTCAACGCGTCGAAGTCGCCTTCGACGTGCCGGCTACGACCCTCGCGCGCTGGAGCGAGCGATCGGCCGTCGCGTTCACGGCCGTCTCCGGCTGGCGCTGGCAGGACGCCGACGCGCAGGCGTGGCGCGATGCGCCGGATTTCCTCGCTCGTCGCGATGCCGGCGCGCGGGAAGGCGGGAAGAAGGGTGCGCTGCCGCGCGCGCTGCGGCTTCCGTTGCTGCTGCTCGCGATCGCGCTCGGCGTCGAGATCGCCGGGCTCGCGATCGAATGGACCACGTTTGCAATCCAGCGGTGGCAGGCGTCGAGCGCACTCGCCGCGCTCGCGCAGCGCGCAGGGATCACCGCGACGGGAGGTCCCGAGACGATCGCGAACGCGCTCGCGCGCCGTCATCGCGAGCTCTTGCACCATGCAGGAAAGGAGGCGCCGGCCGACGCGCTCCTGCTCCTTGCGCGCGCCGCGGCTCCGCTCGCCGCGCTTCCGCGCGCCGCGGTCACCGCCGCCACCTACGGCGACGGCGCGTGGACGCTGACCGTCACCGGAGTCGACGCGAGCGCACTCGACGCGCTGGTGCGGCGGCTCAAGGACGCCGGGATCGATGCGCTCGCGGTGCCGGTTGCGTCCGGCGCGAGACTGCGACTCGCACTCGATCCGGCTGCGTCATGATCGGCCGCGCGGCCATCGCGGATGCATGGTTCGGGCGCAGCGCGCGCGAGCGGGCGGTGCTCGCCGTACTCGCAGCGATCGTCGTTGCGGCGATCGTCGTCTTCGCGGTGCTGCGACCGCTCGCCGGCGCCGTCGAGCGCGCGCGTGCCGATGCGGCACGCGCCGAGGCGCTCCTCGCCGCCGCGCGCGCCGATCGCGCGATGGAAGATAGTCTTGCGCGCGCTGTCCCCGCAACAGGTGCCGGCAACTCGGCGATCGCGGTCACCCGTGCCCTCGCACAGCACGGGCTCACCCCACTCGCGCCGCCGCGTGCGGGAGACGACGGCAGCGTCGACGTGATCGTCGCGGCGGTGCCGTTCGATGCGCTGGTGCGCGCGCTCGACGCGCTCGCACGAAGCGACGGGCTCCACGTCGAGCACGCGGTGCTCGCGCGGCTCGCCGATGCCGACGGCGTGCGCGCCGAGCTCAGCCTGCGCGCGGGCGCTCCGCATTGACGACGCGCGTGCGCATTGCGCGGACTGCGATCGGCGTGGTGCTGATCGCCGTCGCCGCGGCGCTGCTCGCTCCGGCGGCACTCGTCGACGCTGCGCTTGCCGAGCGCAGCCAGGACGCATGGCGGCTCACCGCCACGAGCGGCCTCTGGTGGCGCGGTGAAGGCACGCTCGTCGCGACCGGAAGCGATGCGCGCCTGCCGCTCGCGTGGCGCGTGGCACTCCCTGCCCTCGCGCGCGGCACGCTCGCGGTGACGCTGACCACTCCCGACGGCAAGCCGCTCGCCGTCGTCGACGCAGGCCGCGAACGCGTGCACGTGGTAAGCGCCGATGCGCGCGTCCCGGCGGCGCTCGTTGCCTCGGTTGCCGCGCGATTTGCGCCGCTCGCCGGCGCGCTCGCAGCCGGAGGCGTCGTTTCGCTCGAGTCGCCGGGATTCGAGTGGGCCGACGGGCGCGGCAGCGGCAGCGTCGACGCACGCTGGCAACGCGCGCGGATCGCGTTCGCGGGCATCGGGCTCGACTTCGGCGACATCGAGCTCGCGCTGCGGCCGCAGACGGTGGGACAGGATCTTCGCGGGACGTTCGCCAATCGCGGCGGCGACCTCGCGCTGTCGGGCGACGTCGTCGTCAGCGACGGTGCGGTCTCGGCGAACGTGGCGCTCGCGCCACGCGTGACGACCCCGCCGATCGTGCGCAGCGCGCTCGCACTTCTCGGGCCCCCCGACGCCTCCGGAATCGTGCACATCGCGTGGTCGGGACATCGGTGACATTTCGCGTCACCGCGCTCGACCAGGCGCGCGGGCTCGCGATCGTCGCGATGGTCGCCTATCACTTCTGCTTCGACCTGCGCTACTTCGGGCTGCTGCACGCGAATTTCGAGTACGACCTGCGCTGGCTCACCGCGCGCACGCTGATCCTGTCGTCGTTTCTCGCGATCGCCGGAGTGAGCGCTGTGCTGACCGATCAAGCGCGTCCCGGCTCGCGGCGCTGGCTTCGTCACGTCGGCGTCATCGCCGGCGCCGCCGTGCTCGTGAGCGCGGGAAGCTGGCTGATGTTTCCGCAAACCTGGATCTGGTTCGGCGTGCTGCACGGCATCGCCGTCTCGCTCGTGCTCGCGCACCCCTTCGTCCGGCGGCCGCGCGCCGCCGCACTCACCGGCGTCGCCGTGATCGTGCTCGGCGTGACGCTCCACGACGCCGCCTTCGACAACCGGGTGCTGGGCTGGCTCGGCTTCATGACGGCGAAGCCGCCGACCGAGGATTACGTGCCGCTGTTTCCGTGGACCGGCGTGCTCCTCCTCGGGATCGCGGCGGGCCACTTCCTCGTGCGCACGCACTTCGCGGCGCTCCGCTGGCTCGATCGCGCACCGGCGCTACTGGGCCGTCTCGGCCGGCACAGCCTCGGCGTCTACCTCGTCCACCAGCCGATCCTCATCGGCGCGCTATGGGTGGCACTATGGCTGGCGCTGCGCCTTCGCTGAGGCGCTGTCGCTACGTCGACGTGGCAGACCCCGCGACATTGCGCGAGGCCGCGCGCTGGCGCAGCGCGCGATACGCCGGAAATGCGAGCGCGAGAATCGTCAGCACCATGACGACGCCGCTGATCGGTCGCCGGAAGAAGATCGTCCAGTCGTTCTGATTCGCGATCATGCTCGTCATGAACGAGGTCTCCGCAACCGGGCCGAGGATGCATCCCAGCACCATCGGCGCGACCGGGAAGCGGTGGCGCTCGAACAGGTAGCCGACGACGCCGAAGATCACGATCATCCACAGGTCGGTCGTGCTGTTGCGCGCGCTGTACGCGCCGACGAAACAGAACAGCGCGACGAAGGCCGAGGTGACCGCCTCCGGAAGCGCGAGGACGCGCACGAGCGGCCGGATCGCGAAATAGCCGAGCAGGCACATTCCCACCACCGCAGCGAACATCGACGCGAAGATCGTGTAGACCATGTGCGCCTCCGTCTGGAAGATCTGCGGCCCCGGCTGCACGCCGTGCAGCAGAAAGGCGCCGAGGATGACCGCGGTCGCTCCGCTGCCGGGGATGCCGAGGGCGAGCAGCGGGACCATGTGCCCGCCGACGGTCGCCGTCGATGCCACCTGCGGCGCGAGAATTCCTTCGGGAATGCCACTGCCGAGCTTGTCGCGCCGGTGACCGTACTGCGCCTCGGTGCCATAGGCGATGAACGAGCCGACGGTCGCCCCCGCTCCGGGAACGATCCCGCAGAGGATGCCGACGAGCGAGCTCCGCGCGACGGTCGCGCGCAGGCGCCAGATCTCGAGCCAGCGCGGGAGCCGCGTCGCAATGCGCCCCGATTCGCCCATCGGCGGCGACGCGAAGCCCTGCTCCATCCGCGTGAGCACTTCGCCGAGTCCGTAGGCGCCGACCATCACCGTCAGGTACTCGACGCCGTCCTTCAGGATCGGCACGCCGAACGTGAAGCGATCGGCGCCATACGTGTCGTCGACGCCGACGGTCGCAAGGAGAAGGCCGATGCAAAGGCTCACCAGCGCCTTCGACATCGACGCGCCGCCCAGCGCGACGACGCCGGACAGCCCGAAGATCACGACCGCGAAATATTCGGGGGCATCGAAGCGCAGCGCGAATTTCGCGAACGGCACGGCGAGCACGACCGCGGAGACCGCCGTGATGAGACCGCCCCAGAGTGCTGCGACCAGAGTCCAGCCGAGCGCCTGCGCGGGCTTGCCCTGTCGCGCCATCGGGTAGCCGTCCCACAGGAGCGGCACGTCGAGCGGCTCGCCCGGGATGCGGAACAGGATCGACGTGAACGCGCCGCCGTAGGTCCCGGAGAGGTACATCGCGGTGAGGAGCACGATCGCCGGCGTCACTCCCATTCCGTACGTGAACGGCAGTGCGAGCACGACGCCCATCACGAGCGTCAGCCCCGGAAGGACCGCGACCAGCATGCCGACGACGAGGCCGACGACGAGCGACGCCGCGTTCGCCGGTGTCAGCAGCGCGAGAAATCCGAGTGCGAGCTGGTGCGCGACGTCGCCCATCGCCACTCAGCGGACGCCGAACGCCGCGAGCACCGCGAGCGAGAGTTGCTGGAAAGGACCGACGCCGAGCGGAAGCGACACGTAGACGATCTTCATGAACACGTAGACGAACGCAAGGCTTCCCACGACGCTCGAAAGCGCGATCACGACCGGCCGCCGGTAGCGGCCGACGAGCATGAAGAGCGCGAGATAAAGGGTGGTCGCGACAAGGAATCCCAGCGTTCCCATCGTGAGCACGTAGACGATCGTGAGTGCGATGCCCGCGATGAGAAGCCGCGAATAGCGTGGCGTGGTTTCCTCGGCCGAATCGGCGCCCGCTTCGGCGGTTGCGCCGGGGTGATCGATACCGCGCCCGAGCAGGTAACCCGCCATCCTCAGCGCGCACACGACGATCAGCAGGACGAGGATCGCTCGCGGCCAGACGTCGGGACCCAGCTCACCCGGCCGCGGCGCGTAGGCAAAGTGGCCCGCCACGCGATAGAGATAGAGCGCGGCGACGAGCATCGCCGCCCAGGGCCAGGCGAAACGCAACCGGTGCGCGATCGAAGCCCTGAACGGCGGCATGCGGTGCCGGCGCGCGCCGAACGTCTACTTCTTGCCGGCCGCTTCCTGCGCCGACTTCATGTCGGCGAGCTGCTGCTTGAAGTATTGCTCGGCCTCGTCCGCGGGAAGATAGCTCCCCTTCGCCGCGTAGTTCTCTTCGAGGAATTGCTTGAACTCGGGATCTGCCGCGACCTTGCCCAGCGCGTCGCTCAGGACCTTCACGCGATCGGGAGGAGTGCCCGCCTTGACGACGTAGGAGCGGAACTGCGGCAGCGCGATGTGGTAGCCAAGCTCGTACGAGCTCGGGATGTCCTTGAACGCCGGGAGGCGCTCCTTGCCGAACAGGATGATCGGGCGGATCTGCTTGTTCTTGATGAATTGACGCACGTCCCCTGCCTGCTCGTACAGCGCATCGACGTGCCCGCCGATCACCGATACGTAACGCTCCGACGGTTTCGCGTACGGGACCTCGACCACCTTGATGCCCTTCGACGCGAGGTAGGTGAGCGTCATGTCGTCGACGCTGCCGAAGCCGAGCGTCGCCACCTTGAGCGTGTTCGGCTTCTCGCGCGCCTCCTTCTCGAACTGCGCCCAATCCTTGATCGGGCTGTTCTCTGCGACGAAGAGAAACGACGGCACCTGCATCATCACCGCCACCGGCTGCAGGTCCGAGAGCTTCCACCGCGGCGAAGGACCGGCGAGAAGCGCGTTCGAATCGGCGATGTAGATCGCCATCGAGTAGCCGTCGGCCGGCCCGGTGAGAAGCTTCGTGATGCCGGTGGCGCCGGTCGCTCCGGGCGCGTTCACGACCGGGAACGACGTCTTCAGCATCGGCTCGACCAGCTTCGCAGTGAGTCGTGCGAGCTGATCGGCTCCCCCGCCGGGGCCCCATGGAACGATGATTTCTACCGGACGCGACGGATAGTGCTCCTGCGCCCTCGCAGGCGCTGTCGCGACCAGTACACCTCCGATGACGAGCACTGCAGTCGCCAGCTTCATTGCGCGCACGATCTCCTCCTTCGTTCCTGTGGCCATTTGCGGCCTCGTTGTCGGTCGCAGTGTTTCACAGCGTCGCCCGGACCGCAACCGGCGAACCGCGCTCGGCGATGCGTGTCGTGTCGCGCGCGAGCGCACGTTACGGCGCCACGTTGTTCCGGCCGGCGTCCTCGGCTAGAATGCGAGCCTCTTTGCAGGCGCGTAGCTCAGCTGGTTAGAGCACCACCTTGACATGGTGGGGGTCGTTGGTTCGAGTCCAATCGCGCCTACCAATCCGTTCAGCTCGACGACAACCGGGCTCTCTGTTTCGCCGTCCGGCGAATCTCCGTCAGGCGAGGCACCAGCGGCGGATGATTTCGAGGTACGCCTCGACCGCCTGCCGGATGCGCTCCGTCCGGCAGTACTCGTCGGTCTGATGCGCCATCTGCGGCTCGCCCGGCCCGAGGATGACGGTCGGCGGATTGCCGTAAGCGGGGCGAAGCGCCGCGGCATCGGTGAAGTACGTGGCACCGCGCGGCTCGAGCCCCTCCCCGAGGATCGGCGCCATCACGTCGAACACCTCGGCGACCCACGGATCGGCTTCGTCGGTGTGCACGCCGCCGATGTCGAGGATCGTCTCGAGCTCGACGTCGCTCCCGACGTGCGCGCGAAGCTTCGCGAGGAGCGCCGCGTGGTCCTGCCCGGGAATCGTCCGGATGTCGATTCCGACGCGCGCGAGATCCGGAACCGAATTGATGTTGAGCCCGCCGTGGAACGTGCCGACGTTGAGCGTTGGAGGGCCGAGCAGCGGATGCGCCGCGGTCGCGAAGTCGAAATGCTCGAGTGCAAGCGCCGCGCGCGCCGCCTTGTAGATCGCGTTGTCGCCGCGCTCCGGCATCGAGCCGTGCGCGGTGACACCGTGCGCGCGGGCCTCGAGCCAGAACGCACCCTTGTGCCCTACGAGCGGATAGTTCGCCGTCGGCTCCGCGACGAGGAGCGCACCGGCGCGTCCGAGCGCGCCCTGCGTGCGCGCGAGGTGAAACGCGCCTTCGCAGCCCGATTCCTCACCGCCGGTGATCGCGAGGGTGAGCCCCGGCGTGCCGCCGAGCCGGTCGCTGAGCGCGAGCGCAGCGATCACGGCGCCTGCAACCCCGCTCTTCATGTCGCTGGAGCCGCGGCCGTACAGCCGATCGCCGTCGATCTCACCCGTGAACGGATCCCGGTGCCACGCGTTGCCGCCGAGCGGAACCGTATCGATGTGGCCGGTGATGCACAGCGGCAACCTGCCGGCACTGCCGCCGATCGATGCGACGACGCAGGTGCGTCGCTCGCCGTACGGATGATAGGAGACGCGGAATCCGGCGTCGGCAAGGCGGTCGCCGAGGTGGCGGGCACAGGCGGTCTCGTCGCCGGTCGGGTTGATCGTGTCGAAGCGCAACAACTCCTTCGTGAGCTCGACTGCGGCCTGCTCTTCGGTCATCCCGGTCTCCTCCCGCGCCTCGACGCGACCCTGTTGTCTAACCCAGATAGGCGCGGCGCACTTCCTCGTTCTCGCGCAGCTCCGCGGCGCTTCCCTGCGCCACCACGCGGCCCTGCGATAGCACGTAGCCGTGGTGCGCGATCGCGAGCGTCTGATGTGCGTTCTGCTCGACCAGCAGCACGGTGACGCCGCTTTCGTTGACACGCCGGATCACCTCGAAGTTCTGCGTCACGAAACGCGGCGAGAGCCCGAGCGACGGCTCGTCGATCAGCAGCATGCGCGGCGCGGCCATCAGGCCCCGGCCGATCGAGAGCATCGCCTGCTCGCCGCCCGACATCGTTCCGGCCAGCTGTACCACGCGCTCGCGAAGGCGCGGGAACACGCGATATACGTCGTCGAGCCGCTTCGCGATCACGGCTTCGGCCGCCTCGCGGTAGGCGCCGAGGCGAAGGTTCTCCTCGATGGTGAGCTTGGGAAACACCTTGCGTCCCTCGGGAATGCACGCGATCCCTTGGGCGATCACGCGATGCGTCGGCAATCCGGTGATATCGGCGCCGTCGAAGACCACACGGCCGCTTCGTGGCGGCGTGAGCCCGAGGATCGAGCGTACGAGCGTAGACTTCCCCGAGCCGTTGGATCCGAGAATGCAGGTGATCTCGCCTGCGCGTGCCGCGACGCTGACGTCGTGCAACACATCCGCCCGATCGTAGCCGACGAACAGGTTGCCGACCTCGAGCCCCGCACTCATCCCGGCCCCCTGCGCGTCCGAGCCGTGGCGAAGCTCACGCGACCGCCTGCCCCAGGTAGGCTTCCTGCACGCGCGGATCGGCAGCCACCACCCGAAACGGCCCCTCGGCGATCTTCTCGCCGTAGTTCAGCACGACGCAGCGCTCGGTCATGCGCTCGATCACCTTCATCTCGTGCTCGATGATGACAATCGTGAGCGCACTGCGCGAAGCGCGAACCTGCAGGATGTCGTCCATCAGCTCGCGCGTCTCGCCGCGTGTCATGCCCGCCGACGGCTCGTCGAGGAGCAGCAGGCGCGGTGCACTGACGAGGGCACGGCAGATCTCGACGCGCCTGCGGTCGATCATGTCGAGCGCCCCGGCCGCGTCGAACAGGCGTGCGGCGAGGCGCGGGCTGAAGGTCGCCACCAGTGCGCGCGATGCCTCGACGCTCGCCTCGTACTGCCTTCGCAACGCACCGCGGCGAAGCACGCTGAAGACGACCCCGTGCGAGAGTCGTGCGCCGCTGCCGATCATGATGTTGTCGAACACCGTCAGCGGCAGGCACAGGCGCGAGCGCTGGAACGTGCGCGCGATGCCGGCACGGAAGACCTGCTGCGGCGCGAGCCCCGTGATGTCACGCCCGCAGAAGCGCACGCGGCCGGCGCGAGGCCGATAGAGGCCGGTCAGCACGTTGAAGAACGTCGTCTTGCCCGATCCGTTCGGGCCGATGAGGCCGAGGATCTCGCCTTCAGCGACGTCGAGGTCGAGTTGGTCGAGCGCAGTGAGCCCGCCGAACACCATCGTCAGATCCTGGCACGAAAGAAGCGATGCCGCCGAAGCCGGTGGGCCGGTCACGCAGACGTCCCCGGAAAATAGTCGCGCACGCGGCGTGGCACGAGCCCCTCGGGCCGGAACAGCAGGATCAGGATTACGAGAACTCCGTAGAGGAGGAACCGGTACTCCTGAATGAACTGCAGCTTCTGCGGCACGACGATGATGATGAGCGCCGCCGGGACGACGCCGAGCGGATTGCCGAGCCCGCCGAGAATCAGGATCGAGATGAGGATCAGCGACTCGCCAAACGTGAAGTTGTTGGGTGCGATGAAGCCCTGCATCATCGCGTAGACGGCGCCGGCGACTCCGCACAGGAAATTGCCGAGCGTGAACGCGAGGATCTTGGCGCGCGCGATGCCGACGCCGAAGGTCGCCGCGGCAACCTCGTCGAGGCGCACCGCGTCGAAGGCGAGACCCACCCACGAGCGCTCGACCCGCCGCGCGAACACGAACGCGAGGACTGCGAGCGCGAGCGACAGCAGCACGTAGTTCAGATAGAACGAGCCGCTTACGCCCCCGATCACGACGTCGCGGTTGAATTTCCAGCCGAAGAGATCGATGCCCGGCAATTTCAGGCCCTGCGGTCCGCCGAGCGCGTCGTTCACTTCGAGGAACGTGCTGAAGAGAATCCCGAACGCGATGGTGACGAGCGCGGCGTAGTAGCCGCGGGTGCGCAGCACCGGGAGGATGAGCACCGATCCGACCAGCGCAGCGACCAACCCGCCCGCGACGATGGCGACCGGATGCGGGACGTGGTGCGCGGCGAGCACCGCTGCCGTGTAGGCGCCGGTTCCGAAGAACGCGGCGCCGGCGAAGTTGACGATGCCCGCATAGCCGGTCTGGATCGTAAGACCGATGCACGGGACGGTGAGCAACAGCACCGTGCAGAGCATGAGCAGCGGATAGGGCGCGTCGTAGAGCACCGCCGCGACCGCGAGGACCGCGATCGCGGCCAGCACGGTGGCGAGGCGCGGATGCTGCGCGAAGCTCTCGCGCCAGGCTGCGATTCTTCGGACGCGCTGCGCGAGGACGAGCGCGGCGCCGGCGACGACGAGCAATGCGGCGAGGAACAAGACCCGATCGGTCGCGAGGAACGCCCACAGCCACGCTCCGCCGGCGGCGAATGCGACAGGCATCCCGATCCAGCGAGGCCGCGCGGCGCCCGGTCGCTCGACGCGCGCGAGCGGAGGCGATGGGCTCATACGCGCTCGCTCACGGCCTCGGCGATGAGTCCGGTCGGCTTCCAGGTGATCAGCGCGATGACGACGGCAAACGCGAACACGTTGTTGTAGGCGCTCGACACCGGCAGCGCGACCGAGCCGATCGTCTGCAGTGCGGCGAACAGGAAGCCGCCGAGGATCGCGCCGTAGATGCTGCCGAGCCCGCCGACGACCGCGGCACTGAAGCCGATCACGCCGAGCAGCAACCCGATGTCGAAGTTCACCTCGTTGTAGTAGAGGCCGTAGATCACGCCCGCGATTCCCGCCAGCGCCGAGCCGATCGCGAACGTGACGAGGACCACGCGCTCGAAGTCGATGCCCATCACGCGCGCCGTCTCGCTGTCCTGCGCGACAGCGCGGATCGCGAGCCCGAGCCGCGTCCGGCGCACGATCAGGTTCACGACGAAGATCGTGACGAGGCCGGTGACGAGCAGGAGCGTGCTGTCGGCGCGTAACGTGAAGTTGCCGAGGTTGACCGAGTACGCCGGCAACAGCCGCGGAAACGGCTGCGGATTGGAGCCGTTCGGATAGAACAGCCGCACGAGCTCGCGCAGCACCGAGCCCAGCATCAGCGTGACGAGCAGCGTGTTGAACGTGGGGGCCGTGCGCAGCGGCAGGACGAGATAGCGCGCGATGAACGCACCCACCAGCGCCATCGCGAGCGCTGCCGCACCCGCGACGACGATCACCACGAGCGCCGGCGCCACGATGCCGAGCGCACCCAGGCCGAGCCAGGCGGCAAGCCCGACGAAGGCACCCGCCATGACCACGTCGCCGTGCCCGAACTGGATCACGTCGAGCACGCCGAAAAACAGCGTGAAGCCCACGGCGACCATCGCGTAGATGACGCCGAGCATCAGCCCGTTGAACGCGTACTGCGCGAGGACCCCCGCGTCCATCACGGCGACCGTCGCGTCACGCCGATGGCGATGTCGATCGGCGTGCGCGAAGTGCGACTATTTCTGCCCCGCCAGCTTGCGCTTTCCCTTCGCGTAGTCGCTGTCGGCCCAGACCACCCACTTCCCATCCTGCACGACATAGGCGGTGACGATCGGCACGATGTTCTGGCCGTGCGCGTCGAACGTGACGGGACCGACGATCGACGGATGGTCCTTCGTCTTCGCGAGCTCGGCCATGACCGCCTTGCGGTTCGGCCCCACCGTATCGATCGCGTCCATGATCAGGTTCGCCGCGACGAACGCGTACGCGCCATAGGCCTCGGGTGGCTCGGCGTACTTGTGTGCTGCGTACTGTTCGAGGAAGAACTTCCCGCCCGGCAGCTTCTCGACCGGCGCGCCGTCGATGAAGGCGATCGTGCCCTCGGCGAGAGGGCCGAGCGCCTGGATGTACGAATCGGAGACGATCCCCGAGGTCCCTTCGAACTGCGACTTGATCCCGAGCTTGTCCATCTGGCTGCGGATGCGCACGCCGATCGGCGTCAGCCCGCCGAAATAGACGACGTCGGGATTGAGCTCCTTGACTTTGGTGAGGATCGCCGTGAAGTCCTGCTGGTCGGCGCCGACGCCGAAGTCGGCGAGGATCTTGCCGCCGTCCTGCGTCAGGAATTTCGTGAAGTACTCGTCGTGACCCTTCCCATAGTCGGTCGTGTCGTGGATGATCACCCAGGTCTTGTAGCCGAGACCCGTCACCAGCTTGGCGTTGACCTCGTTCTGGTTGATCATCGTGCCGTTGACACGATGGATTTCGGGATAGTCGTTGCCGTAGGTGATTGCCGGCAGCACCGCCCCCCAGACGATGACGGGCAGGCCGAACTTGTGATACGTATCGACCGTCGCGATCGCGACCGCCGAGCAATAGTGCGTCACGCCGGCGATGATGCTGTTGTCGGCGCCGGCCTTGGTCGCCATCTGCACGCCGATGTCGGGCTTGCACTGGTCGTCGTACTTGACGAGGTCGAACGTGTATTTCGACTTGGGGTCGGCGTTGCGAAGCTGGACGGCGAGATCGGCCGAATTCCGGCCCCCGAGGCCGAGCGCCGAATTACCACCGGTCAGCGGGCCGATGAAGACGATCCTGACCGTATCCCGGGCGCCGGCAGCGACGGGGAAGACCGCCGATGCGAGGCCGAGCATGAGTGCGCAGGCCGTGAGCACGAAGCGTTGCATGGCGACTCCTCCCTGGCTTTTTCGAATGCGCGGCCGCGAAGCGCCGAGCCTCCCATTCCGCACAGGCCGCCGTGGCGCGCCGGCAGATTGTAGTCCAGGCGAAAGCTCGCCGCGGAATCCCGGAGGCGGGCGATCCGGGCCCGAGGTCACCACGATTGCCCGGAGGTTGACATGAGCGACTGGCACAGGCTCGACGCAAGCACCGCCGCAGCGCTGATTCGTCGGGGCGAGCTCACCTCGGAAGCGCTCGTCGCCGCCTGCGTCGAGCGGATCGCCGCACGCGAGCGCGACGTCGGCGCCTGGCAGTTTCTCGCGAGCGAGCAGGCGCTCGAGCACGCCCGGAAAGCCGATCGCAGCGCGGCGCTCGGGCCGCTCCACGGCGTGCCGATCGCCGTCAAGGACCTGGTCGACACGTTCGACATGCCGACAGCGCTCGGCTCGCCGCTCTACACGGATCGGCGACCTTCCTGGGACGCTGCGTGCGTCGCTGCGGCGCGCGCCGCGGGTGCGATCGTGCTCGGCAAGACCGTCACCACCGAATTCGCGAGCTTCCACCCGGGCAAGACGCGCAATCCGCACGATCGCACGCGCACTCCGGGCGGATCGTCGAGCGGCTCGGCGGCAGCGGTCGCGGACTTCATGGTCCCCCTCGCCTTCGGCACGCAGACGGCGGCGTCGGTGACCCGACCCGCAGCGTTCTGCGGCATCGTCGGCTACAAGGCGACCTTCGGCGAGCTCTCGCTCTCCGGAGTTCGGCCGCTCGCGCCATCGCTCGATACGCTCGGGATCTTTGCGCGCAGTGTCGCCGACGTCGTGCTGATGCGCAACGTGGTGCTCGGGCAACCGCGATCGGCGCCGACGAGCCGTGCAGCAGCGCCGCGGTTCGGTGTCTGCCGAACTTCGCTGTGGCCACTTGCCCAGCCGGCCGCGCGCGACGCGCTCGAGCGCGCGATCGCGAGGCTTCGCGCCGCGGGGGCGTCGGTGGAAGAGGTCGAGCTTCCCGCGTCCTTCGATGCCTTGATCGACGCCCAGCAGACGATCATGACCTTCGAAACGGCGCGCAATTACGTCTTCGAAATGACGCACCACGCCGATGCGCTGAGCGCGTCCTTCCGGGCGACCTGCAGTGAGGGCGAGAAGATCCCTTACGAGGCCTGGCTCGCCGCACTCCGGTGCGTCGAGAATGCACGCGCACGATTGCCCGAGGTCCTTCGTCGCTGCGACGTGCTCGTCACGCCGGCAGCGCCCGGCGAAGCGCCGCCGATCGAGGGCGGGACCGGCGATCCGCTGATGAGCCGGATGTGGACAGCGCTCGGCGTCCCGACGCTCGCGCTTCCGGTGCCGCGCGCCGCCGGCGCGCTGCCGGTCGCGGTCCAGCTCGTCGCCGGTTTGCACGACGATGCCATGCTCCTGAAAATCGGCGACTGGTCGATGCGCGCGTTCGCGGCGACCTGAGCCTGGCTCTGGGTGCAGAACGGGTAATCGGTCCGGTTCCGCTATAATTCCAGGCGTGCGGCTCGGGCGACCCGATGGGGCGCAGCCGCCAGTCGATCGGTATCGAAAGGAATGGTTATGACACCGCGAACGCGTGGAGGCCCGAGGTAGGCAGCAAGCGGTGTGGCACGCCGGCGGCTTCGTCCGTCCCGATGAAAAGTGCGGCCCCACCGCACTTTTTTCGTTTCCGAGGACCGCCATGCCCGACATCAGACTTCCCGACGGAGCGATCCGTCACTTCGACCACCCGGTGAGCGTCGCCGACGTCGCCGCATCGATCGGCCCCGGCCTCGCGAAGGCCGCGCTCGCCGGCCGCGTCGACGGCAAGCTCGTCGACACCTCGCACGTCGTCGCGGGCGACGCCGACGTCGCCATCGTCACCGAGCGCGACGCCGACGGCCTCGACGTCATCCGCCACTCGACCGCGCACCTCCTCGCCTGGGCGGTGAAGGAGCTCTTTCCGCAGGCGCAGGTCACGATCGGTCCGGTGATCGAGGACGGCTTCTACTACGATTTCTCGCTCGAGCGCCCATTCACGCCCGAGGACCTCGCGGCGATCGAAGCGCGGATGCACGAGCTCGCGAAGCGCGACGTGCCGGTCGTGCGCACGCTGATGCCTCGCGACGACGCGGTCAGGTATTTCGAATCGATCGGCGAGCACTACAAGGCCGAGATCATCGCGTCGATCCCCGCCGACCAATCGATCTCGCTCTACACCGAAGGGAGCTTCACCGATCTTTGCCGCGGCCCGCATGTGCCGTCGACCGGGCGGCTCAAGGTGTTCAGGCTGATGAAGGTGGCCGGTGCGTACTGGCGCGGCGACTCGAAGAACGAGATGCTGCAGCGGATCTACGGCACCGCGTGGACGCGGCAGGAGGACCTCGATGCGTATCTGCATCGGATCGAGGAAGCCGAGAAACGCGACCATCGCAAGCTCGGCCGCGCGCTCGATCTCTTTCACCTGCAGGACGAGGCGCCCGGGCTCGTGTTCTGGCACCCGAAAGGCTGGGCGATCTGGCAGGAGGTCGAGCAGTACATGCGCCGCGTCTACCAGGAGCACGGCTACCAGGAGGTGCGCGCGCCGCAGATCCTCGAGCGCTCGCTGTGGGAGAAGTCGGGCCACTGGCAGAACTTCAAGGACAACATGTTCACGACCGAGTCCGAGAAGCACGACTTCGCGATCAAGCCGATGAACTGCCCCGGGCACGTGCAGATCTTCAACGCGAGCCTTCGAAGCTACCGCGAGCTGCCGCTACGCTACGGCGAGTTCGGCGCGTGCCACAGGAACGAGCCTTCCGGGGCGCTGCACGGGATCATGCGCGTGCGCGGCTTCACGCAGGACGACGGCCACATCTTCTGCACCGAGGAGCAGATCGAGAGCGAGGTCACTGCGTTCAACCGCGTCGCGCTCGACGTGTATCGCGATTTCGGCTTCACCGGTGTCGCGATCAAGCTCGCGCTGCGCCCGACGCCGCGCCTCGGCGACGATGCGTCGTGGGACCGCGCCGAGAAGGCGCTGCGCGACGCGCTTCGCGCGTGCGGCGTCGAATGGACCGAGCTTCCCGGCGAAGGCGCCTTCTACGGCCCCAAGATCGAATACCACCTGAAGGATTCGCTCGGCCGGTCGTGGCAGTGCGGGACGATGCAGGTCGACTTCCAGATGCCCGGCCGGCTCGGCGCCGAGTACGTCGCCGCCGACGACACGCGCAAGGTTCCGGTGATGCTGCACCGGGCCATCGTCGGCTCGCTCGAGCGCTTCATCGGCATCCTGATCGAGAACCACGCCGGCGCGATGCCGCTGTGGCTGGCACCGGTCCAGGCCGTGGTGCTCGCGATCGCCGATCGCCATCACGGCTATGCGGCGGAGGTCGAGCGTGAGCTCCGGTCAGGCGGGCTGCGCGTCGCGGCCGATTTGCGCAACGAGAAAATAACCTATAAAATTCGCGAACATAGCCTTCAGAAGCTTCCCTATCAGCTCATCGTCGGCGATCGGGAACAGGAGGCTCGCACGGTGGCCGTGCGTACCCGCAGCGGTGAAGATCTGGGCGCAATGTCAATTCCGGCCCTGATCGCGCGCCTCCGGCAGGAGGTCGCGGCACGCGGCTGAGACCTTCGGGTCCGGTTGCGCCGTCCCGGGCCGCGCGGCCGTTTTTGTCACTCACGGAGATAACGCAATCGCACTGGATAAGCAGCAACAGCGCCTCAACGGCGAAATCAACGCCCCCGAAATCCGCCTCGTCGGCGTCGAAGGTGAACAACTGGGCATCGTGTCGCTTTCCGATGCACTGGCCCGGGCCGAAGCAGCCGAGCTCGATCTGGTCGAGATCGCGCCGCTCGCGAAACCCCCGGTCTGCCGGATCATGGATTACGGCAAGTTCAAGTATCGGGAAGCGAAGAAGCAGCACGAGGCGAAGCTCAAGCTGAAGCAGATCCAGGTCAAGGAAGTGAAATTCCGGCCGGGAACCGACGAGGGCGACTACAAGATCAAGCTGCGCAATCTGGTGCGCTTCCTCGGCGAGGGTGACAAGGCGAAAGTGACGCTGCGCTTCCGTGGCCGCGAGATGGCCCACCAGGAGTTCGGCGTGCGACTTCTGGAGCGCGTTCGGGGCGACCTCGACCCGTACGCGGTGGTCGAGCAGTTCCCGAGGCTCGAAGGGCGGCAAATGGTGATGCTGCTCGCCCCGAAGAAGACGCTGGTGAAACCGCATCACCAAGACAAGCCCGAGGAGGGTAAGCCGCAAGGCGCCCAAGCCTCTCACCCGCCGACCGCGCGCGAGAGCACCCCCGTGGGCAGCAAATAGGAGCCGGCATCATGCCGAAGATGAAGACCAAGTCGGGCGCGAAGAAGCGCTTCCGCGTGCGCGGGAGCGGCTCGGTCAAGCGCTCGCAGGCGTTCAAGCGCCACATCCTCACCAAGCGAACGACCAAGAACAAGCGGCAGCTTCGCGGTGCGACGGGCATTCATGCAACGAATGCCGCATCGGTCGCGGCGATGCTGCCTTACGCATAAGGAGCCGCGATGCCCAGAGTCAAGCGTGGTGTGACCGCGCGCGCGCGGCACAAGAAGGTCATCGAGCAGGCAACGGGGTACCGCGGCCGCCGCAACAACGTCTACCGCATCGCGAAGGAAGCGGTGATGAAGGCGGGGCAGTACCAGTATCGCGACCGGCGCGCGAAGAAGCGCGAGTTCCGCGCATTGTGGATCGCGCGCATCAACGCGGCGTCACGCGAGCTCGGCCTTTCCTACAGCGCATTCATGAACGGATTGAAGAAGGCGTCGATCGACATCGATCGCAAGGTGCTCGCCGATCTCGCCGTCCACGACAAGGAGGCGTTCGGGAGAATCGCCGAGCAGGCGAAGGCCTCCCTCGCCTGAGCACCCGCGACAGGCAACAGGGAGGCGAGTGTCGCCTCCCTTTTTTTTCCGACCGCTGCCATGAACGATCTCGACCGCATCGTCGCTGCAGCACAGGCTGAATTCGCCGCCTGCGACGACGCTCCGGCGCTCGAGAACGCGAAGGCCCGCTATCTCGGCAAGAGCGGCTCGCTCACCGTTGCGCTCAAAGGGCTGCGTGACCTCGACGTAGAGGCGCGTGCCGCGCGCGGCGCCGCGATCAACGTCGCCAAGACGCGCGTCGAAGAAGCGCTCGCCGCGCGCCGCGACGCGCTCGCCCAGGCGAAGCTCGCCGCGCAGCTCGCCGCCGAAGCGCTCGACGTGTCGCTCCCCGGGCGCGGCATGCCAGCCGGCAGCCTGCACCCCCTCACCCGCACCGTCGAGCGCATCGAGGACCTCTTCCACTCGCTCGGCTTCGAGATTGCCGACGGGCCCGAGATCGAGGACGACTTCCACAATTTCACCGCGCTCAACACGCCCGAGAACCACCCGGCGCGGTCGATGCACGACACGTTCTACGTCGAAGGTGGAATGGTGCTGCGCACGCACACGTCGCCGGTGCAGGTGCGCTGGATGGAAACGCACGCGCCGCCGATCCGCATCATCGCGCCGGGGCGCGTCTACCGCGTCGACAGCGACGCCACCCACTCGCCGATGTTCCACCAGGTCGAAGGCCTGTGGATCGGCGACGACGTGTCGTTCGCCGACCTGAAGGGCGTGTTCCACGAGTTCCTGCGCCACTTCTTCGAGCGCGACGACGTGACGCTGCGCTTCCGGCCGTCGTTCTTTCCGTTCACCGAGCCGTCGGCCGAGGTCGACATGCGCTTCGGCGACGGCGGCTGGCTCGAAGTCGCCGGGTGCGGACAGGTGCACCCGAATGTGCTGCGCATGGTCGGCATCGATCCCGAGCGCTGGCAGGGCTTCGCATTCGGCATGGGCCCCGATCGGCTCGCGATGCTCCGCTACGGCGTCGACGACCTGCGCCTCTTCTACGAGAACGATCTGCGCTTTCTCGCGCAGTTCACCTGATGCAGGACACCGCACGATGAGCGGAGCCCTCCGATGAGATTCTCCGAGCGCTGGCTGCGCACGCTGGTCGATCCGCCGCTCGACACGGCGGCGCTCGCCGATGCGCTGACGATGGCGGGCCTCGAAGTCGAGGCGGTCGAGCCTGCGGCGCCCGCGTTCTCGGGCGTTGTCGTCGCGCGCATCGACGCGCTGGCGCCGCACCCGTCCGCCGACCGCCTGCGCGTTGCCGAGGTCGACGTCGGACGCGCCGAGCGCCTCACGATTGTTTGTGGCGCGCCCAACGCGGCGGTGGGCCAGCTTGTGCCCTGCGCACTCGCCGGTGCGAAGCTCCCCGGCGGCGTCGCGATCGAGGTGAGCAGCATGCGCGGCGTCGACTCGCACGGCATGCTCTGCTCGGCCGCCGAGCTCGGTCTCGGTGACGATGCATCGGGGCTCCTCGTGCTCGGCGTCGCCGGTGCAGGTTCCGGCACCACAGCATTGCCGGGCGACGAACCGCTGATCGCCGGCACTGACCTTCGCGAGGCGCTGGCACTCGACGACGCGCTCTTCACGATCAAGCTGACCCCGAATCGTCCCGACTGCCTGTCGCTCGCGGGCATTGCGCGCGAGGTGTCGGCGATCGCCGGCGTTCCGGCGCGCCTGCCTGCGGTAGCCCCGGTCGCGATCGAAAGTGCGGCGACGCGGGGTGTGAAGATCGAGGACGAGGACGCGTGCCCGCGCTTCGCCTCGCGCGTGATCGAAGACATCGATCCACGTGCACCGACGCCGGCATGGATGAAGAGCCGCCTCGAGCGCTCGGGGATCCGCTCGATCTCGGCCGTGGTCGACATCACGAACTACGTGATGCTCGAGCTCGGGCAACCGTTGCACGCCTACGACGATCGCCGCCTCGACGGCGACATCGTCGTCCGCTTCGCGCGCGACGGCGACACGCTGACGCTCCTCAACGGCCAGACGCTCGAGCTCGACCGCGACCTCCTTCTCGTCTGCGACGGCGCGCGCCCGCTCGGCCTCGCCGGGATCATGGGTGGCGAGCGCTCGGGCATCGGTCCCGATACGACGCGGGTGCTCGTCGAAGGCGCGTTCTGGAACCCGGCGGTGATCCAGGGCAAGATGCGCCGGCTCGGCTTCGCCAGCGATGCCGGCTATCGCTTCGAGCGCGGCGTCGACTTCAATCTCGGACCCGCCGGCGTCGAGCGCGCAACCGGCCTCATCCTCGCGATCTGCGGCGGACGCGCGGGTCCGCTTTCCGATGTCGTCGGCGCCCTACCGAAGCGCGAGCCGATCGCGCTTCGCAGCGCGCGTGCGGCGAAGCTTCTCGGGCTATCGCTTACGCCCGACGCGATCGCCGACGTGTTCCGCCGCCTCGATCTTCCCGCCGTACGGCATGGCGACGACTTTCTCGTGACGCCGCCGTCGTATCGCTTCGACCTCGCGATCGAGGAGGACCTCGTCGAGGAGGTCGCGCGCATCCACGGCTACGACGCGATTCCGGCACGCCTCGGCGCGCACGCGACCGCCATGCTGCCGCAGGCCGAGGGACGCCGGACGCCGCGCACGCTGCGCCACCGCTTCGCCGCGCGTGGTTGGCAGGAGGTCGTCACGTTCGGCTTCGTCGCCGCGGCGACCGAGCGGCTGCTCGATCCCGCAGTGCGTCCGATCGAGGTGCTGAACCCTATCGCGGCGCAATTCGACGCGATGCGCACCACACTCTTGCCGGGGCTCATCGGCACGCTGCAGACGAACCTCCGCCGGCGTACCGCATTCGCGCGGATCTTCGAGGTGGGGCGCGTGTTCCTGCGCGACGGCCTCGCGCAGCCGATGAAGATCGGCGGCCTCGCATTCGAAACGTCGGTTCCCGAGCAATGGGGCGAGAAGGCGCGCCGCGTCGACCTCTACGACGTTACGGGCGACCTCGCGGCGATCGCGGCACCCCTCGCGTTGTCGACCCGTGCGTCGCCGCGGCCGTGGCTTCATCCGGGGCGCAGCGCCGAAATCAGCATTGGCAACACCGTCGTCGGCTGGGTTGGCGAGCTCCATCCGCGCCTGCTGCAACCGCTCGATCTCCCTACAGCTCCGATCGTCTTCGAGCTCGACGCCGCCGCGCTCGCGTCGGTCCCGGTTCCGGTTGCGAAGAGCATCTCGCGGATGCCGGCAGTGCGGCGAGATATTGCAGTCATCGTCAATGAAAACATAGCGGTGCGGATGATTCTTGATGTGTTGCGCGAGACCGCTCCGGTCGAGGTCGAGACCATCGACGTGTTCGACGTCTATCGCGGCCACGAAATCGGTGCTGAGCGGAAAAGCGTTGCGATTCTTGTGCTTATGCGCGATACTCAACGTACTTTGACCGACGCCGACAGCGAGCGGGTCGTCGCCGGCCTCGTAGCTACTCTGAAGGAACGGTTCGGCGCCACGCTGCGATGAGTGGATTCCCATGACGCTGACCAAAGCCGAACTCGCCGACCTCCTCTTCGAGCAACTGGGCCTCAACAAGCGCGAGGCCAAGGATATGGTCGAGCGCTTCTTCGAGGAGATCAGAACCGCCCTCGAAGAGGGCCGCAGCGTCAAGCTCTCCGGGTTCGGCAACTTTCAGCTTCGCATCAAGCCGCAGCGTCCGGGTCGAAACCCCAAGACGGGCGAGGAGATTCCGATCACCGCCCGCCGGGTCGTGACCTTTCATGCCAGCCAGAAGCTGAAGGCGATGGTCGAAGCCGCGAGTCATGCCCGAGAGCCATCGAGCTGACAAAGCGCTGCTGCCGCCGATCCCCGCCAAGCGCTACTTCACGATCGGCGAGGTGAGCGAGCTCTGCGCGGTGAAGCCGCACGTGCTTCGCTACTGGGAGCAGGAATTCTCGCAACTGAAGCCGGTCAAGCGGCGCGGCAACCGGCGCTACTACCAGCACCACGAGGTCCTGCTCATCCGGCGCATCCGCGACCTCCTCTACGAGCAGGGCTTCACGATCAACGGCGCGCGTCACCGACTCGACGACGAGGAGAGCGCAACGCCGCGCGCCGCCGCGCGCGCTGCGCGCGGATCGGCGGCGCAGGCGCCTGTTCCGACGCCGGGTGGCGAGCTCACGCCGACGATGATCGGCTCGGCGGTCGCTAACGGAACGGCGGAGCCTGCGCTCGATTCCAGCGAGTTGCTGCACGAGCTCGAAGCGATCCGCAGATTGCTCGGCGCGCCTCCGGAGGCGTAATCACCGCGGAGCAGCGGCCCGGGCGGTATAATCGCCGCCTCGGTCGGGGCGTAGCGCAGCCTGGTAGCGCACCTGCATGGGGTGCAGGGGGTCGGAAGTTCGAATCTTCTCGCCCCGACCACGTACTCGTACTTCAGCGGCGCCGCGTCAGCCGGCGATCGCAGCGGCGACGAGCCACCCGCCCAGCGCCACGAACACCACGCCCGCGCCGCGGGCGATGCGATGACCCCAGGGCAGCATCTTCTCGGCGAGAACGAGGACCGCGAGCGCGGCCGCGGCCGCGAGGTTCATCGTGCCGAACACGAAGAGCAGCGCCATCAGCGCCCAGCAGCATCCGAGGCAGTAGATCCCGTGGCGCAAACCGGCGACGAGCGCGCCGCCGATACCCGGCCGCCACTCGTTCAGAATGAATGCAATCGGCGAGCGACACTTGCCGAGGCACGCATGCTTGAGCGGGCTCCACTGGAAGAGACCGGCGACGATCAACAGCCCGCCCGAAAGCCAGGCGTTCGCGCTCGCCATCATGTCCGACATCAGACCGCCGCGTTCGAGCTGCCACTGCACCGCGGTCACGAGCGCGCTGAAGCCGATCCAGACGATAAGGTAGGCCGCGGCAAACGCGACCGTCGAGGCGAGCGGGTGCGCGCTGCTCCGCGCGCGCGTGACGCGGTCGTGCACGCTGATCATCGCGAGTGCGGATGAAATCATCATCGCCGCCATCATCACGCTCCACACGACGAATACGAACAGCGCGGTGCCGGCGCTCCACACGATCGGACCGGCCGGCATGTCGAGCCGCAGCACGCTCATCGGCGCCATGTGCATCGGGAGCAGCCACTGCCACGCGGCCGCAGCCAGCGCGGCGAGCGCGGCGATCAGCACCGCACGCACCCTGCGTCCCGACGCGGCCGCGGGCGGAACGACGGCAGTCACGCGGGCGTGTAGGTGAACGGCGCGTAGAACCCGTTCTTGTTCGAGACCTCGATCAACATGCCGTGATCGGCGAAGCGGTACTGCCTGCTGCGCGCGACCACCAGCCGCTCGCCCGGCGCGAGGTTGATCGGCGGGTTCACCAGCAGCGTTTCGGAGACGCCGTCGCCGCCGGTGATCGCCTCGATCTCCGCAGCGGCGACACTGCCGATGCGCACGCTGCGCGTGCGGCCGGCGGAACGGTACTCGATCGGCACGCTGCGCACACCCGCCACCTCGCCGATGAAGCCGCCGAGCTTCGCCATCAGTCCGCCGGCCTGGCCCGAGTAGATCTGCCCGAGCGCATCGCGTTGCGCGTCGGTCGCGCGCTCGTCGAGGTAGAGCGCGACCTTCCATTTCGTCTGGAACATGTTGCCCGGCGCGTGCGCGACGAAGCCGACATTGAGGCCGTCGAGCGTCGTCGAGCCGAACGTGCCGTGATCGATGTGCCAGGCCGCCAGCACCGTGCAGGTTCCATCGGTCGGCGAGCCCATGACGTTGCACGGGCACACCGCCTCGCAGTTGCACGTCTCGAAATACGTCCCCGTGAGCTTCCAGTCGGCTGCCATGGTCGTGACCTCCTTGTGCCGGGCGCTGCCCCCACCGGGACACTGCCCGATCGGATCCGAAAGCGGAACGCTTCCCATTTATACGCGTTCCCCGGAGCGCATTCAATGGACCGCCGGCACCGCCGCGCGGCATCGATCCCGTGGTGGGCCAAAGTCGCGGCGGGCGTCGCCGCGCTTCGCAGGCACGCTGACTCGACCGGGCGTTCGACAGCCGTTTTCATCGCCGGACGCTACAGAGGTTGCCCGATGCGGTAAGCTCGTCACCGAGGGCTGCCGGGGACGGAGCTCGCGATGATGGCGCAGTTATTGCTTTGTACCCGGGCGAGTGGCGGCGCTTTTGCCGTCGGCGCACGCCGCAGCCT
Source organism: Casimicrobiaceae bacterium (assembly GCA_036379595.1). Taxonomy (GTDB): domain Bacteria; phylum Pseudomonadota; class Gammaproteobacteria; order Burkholderiales; family Casimicrobiaceae; genus VBCG01. Next base: position 25,580 of record DASVGI010000028.1, read on the forward strand.
GCGAGGAACACGATGTCGGCTCAACCCAAGCCCGTAGCGGTCGCAAGCGGAGTCATCTCCGAGCTGGCGTTCGCGCGCGCGCAGCGCAACACGGTGCTGATCGTCGACGACCTGTTCTCGAGCCGGCTCCTCCTCGCCGAGATCGTTCGCCAGATCGACGGGAAGCTCAACCTCGAACTCTTCGACACGCCGTCGCGCGCGCTCGAGTACGCGCGCAACAATCGCGTCGACATCGTCCTCACCGACTACAAGCTGCCCGAGTTCGACGGTATCGAGCTCGTCAAGCAACTCCGCGCGCTGCCCCACTGCATCGACGTGCCGATCGTCGTCATCACCGTCGTCGACGATCGCAAGATCCGCTACGACGCGCTCGAAGCCGGTGCGACCGATTTCCTGATCAAGCCGCTCGACGACCACGAGACTCGTGCGCGCTGCGCGAACCTGCTCGAGCTGCGCCGGCACAAGATCGTGCTTTCCGACCAGGCGCGGCTGCTGCAGTACCAGGTCGACAAGTCGGTGGCCGAGATCCACGAGCGCGAGCTCGAAACGCTCTCCAAGCTCGCCAAGGCGGGCGAGTTCCGCGACAAGACGACCGGCAATCACCTGATGCGGATGGCGCGGTATTCGGCGCTGATCGGACACCACCTCGGTCTGGGCGTCGAGACCGTGCACGTGCTCGAAGTCGCGGCGCCGATGCACGACATCGGCAAGATCGGCATTCCCGACTCGGTGCTTTTGAAGGACGGCCCGCTCACCCCGGAAGAGATCCAGGTGATGCGCAACCACCCGCGGATGGGCTACGACATCCTGAAAGGAAGCCCGTCGAAGTACCTGTCGATGGGCGCGATCATCGCTCTCGGTCATCATGAGCGCTTCGACGGCTCGGGCTATCCGAACGGCCTCCACGGCGAGGACATTCCGCTCGTCGCGCGCGTGGTCGCGGTCGCCGACGTGTTCGACGCGCTGGTCACCGAGCGCCCGTACAAGAGCGCCTGGTCGATCGACGACGGCATCGACTTCCTGAAATCCCAGCGCGGCCGCCAGTTCGACCCGAC
>DASVGI010000029.1:0-37876 GCA_036379595.1 Casimicrobiaceae bacterium
TGCGCGGCATGGCGCTCGGCGGCTCGTGCGAATTCATCCTTCACTGCGACCGCGCGGTCGCGGCATTCGAGTCGTACATCGGTCTCGTCGAGACCGGCGTGGGGCTCTTGCCCGGGGGCGGCGGCACGAAGGAGCTCGCGCTTCGCGCCGCGAACGAAGCGCGCCGCGGCCACGTCGGCGGCCAGTGCGACCAGTTTCCGTTCCTGCGCACGTATTTCGAGACGGTCGCGAAGGCGACCGCGTCGCGAAGCGCGCTCGACGCGCGCGAGCTCGGGTTCCTGCGCGCGTCAGACGTCGTCGTGATGCATCCCGACGAAGTGCTGTACGTCGCGCTCGCCGAGGCGCGAGCGCTCGCCGACGCCGGCTACCGTCCGCCGTTCGCGCCGCGCGCGATTCCCGCCGCAGGGCGGACCGGCGTCGCGACGCTCGAAATGCTGCTCGTGAATATGCGCGAGGGCGCGTTCATCACCGGCTACGATTTCGAAGTCGCGCTGCGCTTCGCACGTGCGCTCTGCGGCGGCGAGATCGACGCCGGGACGCCGGTCGACGAGCAGTGGCTGCTCGACGTCGAGCGGCGCGAGTTCATGGCGCTCGTCGCCGACGCCCGCACGCAGGCGCGGATCGCGCACACGCTCGCGACCGGCAAGCCGTTGCGGAACTGATGGACGAGTGGTGACAGGATGACGACACAACGCAGCGATGCATGGGTGGTGGCGGCGACGCGCACGCCGGTGGGCAAGGCCCCGCGCGGGATGTTCCGTACGACTCGCCCCGACACGCTTCTCGCGCACGCATTGACACGTGCGCTTGCCCAGGTGCCCGCGATCGATCGTGCCCGCGTCGACGACGTGATCGTCGGCTGCGCGATTCCCGAGTACGAGCAGGGGATGAACGTCGCGCGGATCGGCGTTCTGCTCGCCGGGCTGCCGCCGAGCGTGCCCGGGATGACGGTCAACCGCTTCTGCTCGTCGGGCCTCAACGCCGTGTCGATCGCTGCCGACCGAATTCGCGTCGGCGAGGCCGACATCATGATCGCGGCCGGCACCGAGAGCATGAGCATGATCCCGATGCTCGGGCGCCTCGCGCTCAACGGCGACGTGTTCGACGGCGACGAGAACGTCGGCATCGCGTACGGCATGGGGCTCTCGACCGAGAAGCTCGCCGCAAAGTGGAAGGTGTCGCGCGAAGACCAGGACGCCTTCGCGCTGGGCTCGCACAGGAAGGCGCTCGCCGCGCAGGCCGCAGGCGAGTTCAACGACGAGATCTCGCCGGTCGACATCGTGCTGCGCGAGCCCGGCCGCGCGCGCGGCGATGTCGCGGGGCGAGGCGAGGTGACGCTGCGCTCGCGCAAAGCCGCGCAGGACGAAGGCCCGCGCCCCGATATCAGCGCCGAAGGGCTCGCGAAGCTGAGGTCGGTGTTCGCCGCCCAGGGCACGATCACCGCCGGCAACAGCTCGCAGACCTCCGACGGCGCCGCCGCAGCCGTGCTGGTGAGCGACCGTGTGCTGCGCGAGCTCGACCTCGCGCCGCTCGCGCGCTGGAGGAGCTACGCGGTCGCCGGCGTTCCGCCCGAGCTGATGGGCATCGGGCCGGTGAAGGCCGTGCCGAAGGCCCTGGCGCTCGCGGGGCTCAAGCTCGCCGACATCGACTGGATCGAGCTCAACGAAGCGTTCGCGGCGCAGAGCCTCGCCGTCATCCACGATCTCGGGCTCGATCCGGCGAAAGTCAATCCGCTGGGCGGCGCGATTGCGCTCGGTCACGCGCTCGGCGCGACCGGTGCCGTGCGCACCGCGACGATCGTGCACGGGTTGCGCCGGCGCCGGCAGAAGTACGGACTCGTCACGATGTGCGTCGGCACCGGCATGGGTGCCGCCGGAATATTCGAGGCGGCCTGAGCGGGAATCCGAGGAGGCGGGCATGACCGGAAAGCAGCTTGCGACGGGAAAGGGCGCGACGGGAAAGGGCGCGACCGGCAAGGGCACCGCGGGGCGTACGAGCGCGTGGCTGATCGGCATCCTGGTCGCCGTAGTGGCTATCGTGCTGCTCGTATTCGCGGTGCGGACCGCGTCGGCGGTCGAGGTGCAGGGCGTGCACCTGTCCGACCATGCGAGCGTCGGCGGGTCGGATCTCGTGCTGAACGGTGCGGGTCTGCGCAAGAAGCTCTTCTTCAAGGTCTACGTCGGTAGTCTGTACCTGCCTGCGAAGGCGACGACGGCGCAGGCGGTGCTCGCCGAGTCACCGCGGCGCATCCAGATGAACATCCTGCGCGACCTCACGGCGCAGCAGCTGATCGATTCGCTCAACGATGGGCTCGTCGCGAATACGACCGATGCCGAGCGTGCGCAGATCAAATCGCAGATCGCAGCACTCGAAACGATCATGCGTTCGTTCAACGAGACGAAGGCGGGAAGCGTCGTCACGCTCGACTACGTCGGCGACGTCACGCACATCAGCCTCGACGGCAAGGAGCGCGGTGCGATCGGCGGTGGCGACTTCAACCGCGCGCTGACCGACATCTGGATCGGGGCCCATCCGGCGCAGGACGATCTCAAGAAGGCGCTCCTCGGCGGTGCCTGATCGGCGAAACGCTCGCCCGCGCCGTGCCTGACTTCTGGAGCGGCTGCGACTACCGGCTGCTCGCGCCGCGCGAAGACGGGCGGCTCGAGGTCACCGATCGCTTCCTCGCGCGCTACCTCGCGCGCCCCGAGCTCGCGCCGATCGCGGATTCGTGCGCAGCCGAGCTCGCGCTCCACGCGAAGCTCGCGGGCGATCCGCGGGCGAGCGTCGCAGCCGACGAGCTTGCAGCGATCGCCGACGCCGATGCCCGCGCGAACTACGCGATATGGCTGCGCTTTCGCGACCGGCTCACGTCAGCCGAGTCGCTCGAAGCCGCCTATGTCGCGCTTTTCCGCGGAGAGGGCGTCGACGTGCCGCCCGAATTCGTCGCCGAGCTCACGCAGATCCTGCTTCGCCACATTCTCGGCGACGCCGCGGATCCAATCGCCGCGCGTACTGCGGAGATGCTGTTCCGGCCGCAGAAGATCGCGATCACCGAGGACGGCACGGTCATGGCCGCCGACGAAGCGACCGTCGAGCGCTTCGCGGAGGGAACGGCGTTCGGGTCGCTCGGCGAGCTCCTGGCGAAGAATCGTGTTCCGACACGCTCGATCGATCTCGACGTGCTGTCGCGCGACAACGCCGAGCTCTACTGGGAGCGCGACGAGCGCCACGACCTCGCGATCAGCCTCAATCGCGGGCAACCGGCGCACACCGCGCTGATGCGCGTCATCGAAACGTGGATCGCCCATTTTCTCGGCGCACGGGTCGAGGTTCGCAGCGAGCGCGAGATCACCGAGGATCCGTGGGCGTGGCACGTCGGGCTCGATGCCGAGGCGAGCGGGCTCCTCAACGATCTCTATCGCGGCGACGAAGTCGACGAGGGCAGGATGCGGCGCCTGCTCGCGCTCTTCCGTCTCGATTTCGCCGATCCCGCCGACATGCGCACCGACGTCGCCGGGCGGCCGGTGTGGCTCGCGATGGCGATGGACGACCAGCAGCTCCTGCGAATGAAGCCGCAGAACCTGCTCGTGAATCTTCCACTCGCGCGGACACAATGATTCGCGGCATTGCGTGACCACCCTTCGCGTATGATGTCCGTCGACGGAGGTTGCACGATGGAGCGATCGTATACGGCGGTGATCAAGCACGATCAGGGCGCATGGAAGGAGCTCACGATTGCCGTATGAAGCGGCGCGATCTCATCGCGCATCTGCGCTGACCATGGCAGCCAGACCTAAATCGCAGATCACGCCCGTACTCGTCGGCGTACTCATCCTCGTCACACAGACGTCTATGGCGCGAGCGGATACCACGGCGACCGCCGCCCAGCCAGGGCCGGCCGCGCAATCGCAGCCGACCGCGCAGCCACAGCCGGCCGCGCAGCCACAGTCGGCCCCTCACGCGGTGCCGCCTAAAGCCGCCGTCGATCCCGCGCTCGCACCGTTCACGTGGCTCGAAGGCTGCTGGAAGGGCGAGGTCAATCGGCGCGAGTTCCACGAGTTCTGGATGCCGGCACGCGGTAACGTGATGATCGGGGTCGGGCAGCAATCGCTGAACGGGGCGATGCAGGACTACGAGTACCTGCGTCTCGAAGCGAAGGACGGCGTCGTGTTCTCGCAGTTCTCCGGCGACCGCAAGGTCTACGCGTTCAAGCTCGCGTCGACGACGACCGATCAGAAGGACACCGTGTTCACGTTCGATCACACCGAAGCGACCTTCCCCGCGCACCTCGTCTATCGAAAGGGTGCCGAAGGCTGGCTGTACGAGACCATCGAGGGCCCGCTCAACGGCGCACCGACGACGGTGATCTATCCGTTTCGCCGCGTGAGCTGCGAGACCGGCGACATGATTGCGAAGTAGGCGTCGGCGGGTGATCGCGAAGTAGGCGCCGCCGAGTGACCACGAGGTAGGCAGCAACCGATGCCGAGCAGCGCACTTGCCGCCTTCGAGAAGATGCTGGCTTCGGGCAGGGACAGCGCGCTCCTGCGCTACTCGATCGGCAACGAGCACGCGAAGGCCGGCGACTGGCGCGAGGCAGTCGGCGCGCTCGCACGCGCGATCGAGCTCGACCCAGACTACACCGCCGCGTGGAAGCTCTACGCGAAGGCGCTCGCCGAGGCGGGCGACCAACACGCCGCGCTCGACGCCTATCGGAAGGGCATCGAGGTCGCGCAGCGCAAGGGTGATCGCCAGGCGGAGAAGGAGATGACGGTGTTCGCGCGGCGGATCGAGCGCGCGCTGGCGGAACGCTGATAACGGCGAACCGGTCTTCCTACGCGCCGGCGACGATGTAGAGCGAGCCGCGCGCTGCGCGCTTGCGCATCGCGATGAGCGGCGCGTATTCGGGCGAGCGGTACCAGTGCCTCGCCGCGTCGATGTCCGGGAACTCGAGGACGACGACTCGCTTCGGAACGAAATCGCCCTCGAACACCTCGACCGCCCCGCCGCGCACGAGGAAGCGTCCGCCGTGGGCCTCGATCGTCGCGAGAACCGCCTTGCCATACTCGGCGTAGAGGGCTTGGTCGACGACTTCGAGATGCACGATCACATAAGCTGCCACGCTCGTCTCCTATCGGTGGACGTCGGCCCCGCGGTTTGCGAGCGCGTCGGCGCGGTCGTTGCCGGGAGTGCCCGCATGCCCCTTCACCCAGTGCCAGCGGACGCGATGCCGCGCGGCCTGCAGATCGAGCTCGCGCCACAGTTCGGCGTTCCTGACCGGCTTGCGATCGCTCGTCCGCCAGCCGTTCCGCTTCCAGTTGTGTATCCAGCTCTCCATGCCGTTCTTGACGTATTGCGAATCGGTATGCAGGTCGACCTCGGTGCCCGGCGGAAGCGCCTCGAGCGCGCGGATGACCGCCATCAGCTCCATCCGGTTGTTGGTCGTGTCGCGCTCGCCGCCAAAGAGCTCGTGCTCGTGTCCATCGCGGATGACGATCGCTCCCCAGCCTCCCGGTCCGGGGTTGCCCTTGCAGGCGCCGTCGGTGTAGACGACTGCGTGGCCATGCGCCGCGCCGGGAGGTTGCCCGCTCATCGGCAGTCTCATTTCCCGCTCCGCGTCGTCAGGCTCTCCCGCGCGCCGTGCGCCGGAGCGAGGGCCTTCTTGCGCTTCTCGCTGCGCTCCCAGGCAGGGGTGAGCAGCCGCATGCCGGCCACCCGCTTGCACGCGCGCAGGTAATACACGCCGCCGGTGATCGGCCACCAGCGGTCGCCGGCACGCTCGAAGAAGCCGAAGCGCGCGAGCCACTTCTGCTGCGAGAACGGCGGCACGTAGCAGTCGAGCCTGCCGCCGATCACCTCGAAGCCGAGCAGCGACAGCCAGTCCTTCAGCCGGTAGAGCGCGATGAAGTTGCCGTTCCACGGCGGCGTCGCGCCGCGGCCGAAATAGCGTCGCGCACCGAAGAGGGAGAACGGATTGAAGCCGGCGATGACGATCTGGCCTTCGGGGCGCAGCACGCGCCACGCCTCGCGCAGCACGAGGTGCGGGTCGGCGGCGAACTCGAGCGCGTGCGGCATGATGACGAGGTCGATCGTGCTCTCGGCGAACGGCAGCGCGTGCGGGTCGGCGATAAGATCGGCAGGCCGGTCGTCATCGAGCGTCCATTTCGATACGATGCGGCATTGTGCGAGCAGCGGGCAGCAGGCGAGCCCGATCTGCAACGCGTGATAGCCGAAGATGTCGGCGACGGTGCGGTCGAAATAGGCCTGCTCGTGCTCGCACAGATAGGCGCCGAGCGGCGACGTGAACCACTCCGCGAGCGACGTCGGCGCCACCCCGACCGGAGGGCAGGGTTCATCCATGCCAATGATTATCCCCATCCCCGCATTCACCGACAACTACATCTGGATGATCCGCGAAGGATCGCGTGCGGTGGTCGTCGACCCCGGCGATGCAGCGCCCGTCGAAGCGACGCTCGCTGCGGAGGGTCTCGAGCTCACCGCGATCGTCGCGACGCATCACCACGCCGATCACGTTGGCGGCATCCCGGCGCTCGTACGCGATCGCGACATTCCGGTGTTCGCACCCGCGAACGAGCGCGTTGCGGGCGCGACGCGTCGCGTCGCCGAGGGCGATCGCTTCGTTCTGCCCGGCGTCGGCATCGGTCTGCGCGTGCTCGACATTCCGGGGCACACGGCGGGACACATCGCGTGCGTCGCCGACGACGAGGGCTTGCTCTTCTGCGGCGACACGCTGTTTGCCGCGGGGTGTGGGCGACTGTTCGAGGGAACGGCCGACGAGATGTGGTCGTCGCTCTCCAGGCTCGCCGCGCTCCCCGGCACGACCGCGGTCTATTGCGGTCACGAGTACACGCTGGCGAATCTCCGCTTCGCGGCCGTCGCCGATTCCGGCAATGCAGAGATCACTGCGCGCACGGCGCGCGAGCGCGCGAAGCGCGATCGCGGCGCACCGACGCTTCCGTCGACGATCGCCGACGAGCTCACGACGAACCCGTTTCTGCGCGCGAATCTTCCCGCGCTCGCCGCGTCAGCGTCGAAGCACGCGGGGCGCACGCTGCGCTCGCCGGTGGAAGTTTTTGCCGAGCTTCGACGCTGGAAGGATGGATTTACGGGTTGACGCGAGCGTCCAACGCGGCCTACCATCGCCGCACTTTCGCACGGACCGCGGCATCGACCGCGGCATTTGCATTGGACCACCGGAATTGCAAATTCGACGATACCTGACCTTGCCGGTGATCCTCGCGCTTTCCGCCTGCGCGAGCATGACCGCAGCACCGCCGACCTCGCAGCCATCGTCCGACGTGGCATTCGGCGAAGCCCACTTCCCCCCCGCACCTCCGAAGATCGCCCTCGTCAGCCCCTTTGCAGGGTTGCCGGCCGGCCTCGAGCCGCTGCCGGCACCGACGCAGGACCTGTGGGACCGAATCGTGCGCGGATACGCGATCCCCGATGTCGAAGGGCCCCTCGTCGATCAATGGGAGCAGTGGTACGAGGATCGACCGGATTATGTCGCACGGATGATCGAGCGCAGTCGCCGCTACCTCTACCACATCGTCACCGAGGTGCAGCGCCGCCACATGCCGCTCGATCTCGCGCTGCTGCCGATGGTCGAGAGCGCGTTCAATCCGACCGCGCTGTCGTCGGCGCGTGCCTCGGGCATCTGGCAGTTCATGCCGGCGACCGGCAGGACGTGGGGCCTGGAGCAGAACTGGTGGTTCGATTCGCGTCTCGACATCGTCGCTGCCACCAACTCGGCGCTCGACTATCTGCAGCAGCTCTACACGGACCTCGGCGACTGGCAGCTGGCGCTCGCCGCCTACAACTGGGGCGAAGGCAACGTCCAGCGCGCCGTGGCCCACAATCGCGCGCGGGGACTGCCGACCGATTTCGCGAGCCTGCGCGGCGTACCTGCGGAGACTCGCAACTACCTCCCCAAGCTGCAGGCGATCAAGAACATCGTCGCCGACCCGGAGCGGTTCCACCTCGCCCTCGCCGACATTCCGGACGCGCCGTATTTCACGATCGTGCGCACGACCGTACAGATGGACGTGAAGCGTGCCGCCGAGCTCGCCGAAATGCCGCTCGACGAGTTCCTGGCACTCAATCCGCAGCACAAGCGCCCGGTCATCTCCGGCGCCGACGATTACGACATCCTGCTGCCGATCGACAAGGCCGAGATCTTCGCGGCCAAGCTCGATCTCATCAACCAGCCGCTGGTGTCGTGGGAGGCGCACCGGGTGGTGCGGGGTGAGACGCTGTCGCAGGTCGCGCTCCGCTACGGGATGTCGCTCGAGACGCTGAAATCGGTGAACGGCATCGGCCCGCACTCGACGGTGCCTCCCGGCTATTGCCTGCTCGTGCCAACCCAGCGCCCGTCGGAGGCGAATGCCGCGTCGCTCGAAAATGCGGTGTTCACGACGGTGCCGATCGGACGCACGTTCTACTACCGCGTGCACCGCGGCGACACGCTGAACCGGCTCGCCGCGCGTTACGGCGTGTCGACGGAAGACATCCGTCACTGGAACCACCTGGCGAGCGATCGTTTGCGCACCGGCCAGCGGCTGCGGATCACCAGCGACGCCGTTCGCGCGCCGGTGCGCGAGGCGCGCAGTGCCCATACACGCGTCGCCCGCGGCACGGCGGCAACCCATCATGGGCGGCACGTCGCCGCTCGCAGCGCCTCACGGCCTCACGCCGTACACGTCGCCACGCGCGCACCGAAAGCGGCACAAGGCCACGGTGCGGCTCGTCACACCGCGAGGACTCGCGTCGCGGCGTCCCACCCGGCCGGCAAGCACGCTCGAGCACCGAAGCGCCGCGCGACCGGTACGGAAATCGCCGATTCGACCGCCACCGGGCGCGCGAGCGGCACTCCCTGAAGCACATACCCGGCACGCGCTGAGGCACAAACAAAACGGGCGACGCATGGCGTCGCCCGTTTTCGTCCGACGCAAATCTGCGACGGACCTCTGGTCGAAGAAGTTACTTCTTCGCGGCCTTGCGCTTGGTGGCTTTGCGCTTCGTCGCCCGCTTCTTCGGGGCGGCCTTGCGCTTCGTCGCCTTGCGCTTGGTGGCCTTGCGCTTCGGAGCGGCCTTGCGCTTGGTGGCCTTGCGCTTCGTTGCCTTCTTCTTGGTCGCCTTCTTCGCGGCCTTGCGCTTGGTGGCCTTGCGCTTCGTTGCCTTCTTCTTCGTTGCCTTCCTGGCGGCCTTGCGCTTCGGGGCAGCCTTCTTCGCTGCCTTCTTCGGCGCAGCCTTGCGCTTCTTCGCCTTCTTCTTCGGCGCCGCGGCGGGGGCCGCCGGGGTCATCATCGACATCATGTCAGCCATCATCGTTGCATCTCCTGTCTGAGTTCAATGTACCTGTTATGGACTTCCTTGGCAGGTGTTGCTGGTGTCGCAGAGCGATCGGCTGGATGCAGCTTTTTTTCCGACCACCCCTTGACAAATCCACTGGCACCTGCTGCCTGCATTGTAGCCACGTTTCGCGCTTTTGCAAGATTTGTACCGCGATTGGGTCGCGCGTCGGCGTGACTGTTGCGAATTCGCACACGCGCAATCGGCCGCATTTCGTCACGTTGCGACACGCATCGCAGCCGCGCTGCGCGGCGGCGTGTCAGGGCAGACGGCGTTCGTGCGCAAAGAGATCGGCGATCGATTCGCGCCGGCGGATCTCGATCACGTCGCTGCCGTCGACCATGACTTCGCAGGCGCGCGGGCGGCTGTTGTAGTTCGAGCTCATCGACATCGCGTATGCGCCCGCACCGCGGATCGCGAGGAGATCGCCTTCGGCGAGGGCGAGCTCGCGATCGAGGCCGAGGAAGTCGGCGCTCTCGCAGACGGGACCGACGACGTCGTAGCGGCGGGATTCGCCGGCCCGCGGCCGCACCGGATCGATCGCGTGCCACGCGTCATAAAGCGACGGCCGCAGGAGGTCGTTCATCGCCGCATCGACGATCGCGAAATCGCGCGGCGCACCCTGCTTCAGGTAGCGCACGCGGGTGAGGAGGATGCCGGCGTTACCGACGAGCCGACGCCCCGGCTCGACCAGCAGCGTCTCGCGCCGCCCGCGGAAGCACTCGCGCAGCATCCCTGCGTAGTCTTCGAGCGTCGGCGGCGCCTCGTCGCGGTAGCGGATACCGATGCCGCCGCCGACGTCGACGTGGTCGAGACGGATACCTTCCGCGGCGAGTGCGTCGACGAGGCCGAGAAGCCGTGTCGTCGCTTCGCGGATCGGCGCGAGGTCGGTCAACTGCGAACCGATGTGCATGTCGATCCCCCGGATCTCGAGGGACGGCAGCCCGGCCGCGCGCCGGTAGAGCGTTGCGGCATCGGCGAACGGGACGCCGAATTTGCTCTCGCGAAGCCCGGTCGAAATGTACGGGTGCGTGCCCGGATCGACGTCGGGATTCACGCGGAAGCTGACCGGCGCGCGCACCCCGCAGCGCGAGGCGACGGCGGCGAGATGCAGGAGCTCGCTCGCCGACTCGACGTTGATACACCGAACGCCCGCGGCGAGCGCCGCTTCCATCTCGCCGTCGCTCTTGCCGACGCCGGAGAACACGACCTTGCGGGCATCACCGCCGGCGGCGACGACGCGCGCGAGCTCACCTCCCGACACGATGTCGAAGCCGCTTCCCAGCCGCGCGAACACGTCGACGACGGCGAGCGACGAATTCGCCTTGAGCGCATAGCAGATGAGCGATGGCATGCCGGCGAGCGCGCGCTCGCACTCGCGGTAGCTGGCGGTCAGCAGTTCGCGCGAGTAGACGTAGCACGGCGTACCGTGACGCTGCGCGACAGCGGAAAGGGCGACGCCTTCGGCGTGGAGCTCGCCGTCAGCGTAGTGGAAGCCGCTCACGACGCAGGTTTTCCCGGAGTCGTCGGCTCCTGCGTCGTCGCCGGCGTCGTCGTCGCCGGCGATGTGGGCGCGCGTTCCGTTGCGGTGTTGGGCGCGGTGCCGGGTGCGGTCGTCGCTGCGGGTGCGGTCGCAGGCGCCTTGCGTGTCGTCGCCGGGGCCGGGCGCAGCGGACCCTTTACGCCGCAGCCGCCGAGCGCGATCGCGGCCGCGAACAGCGTGGCGAGCAACGCAGCGAGCGTCGCCGCGTGTTTCGTGCCGGCAGACGGAAGGCGAATCATCGCGATCGATGCTAGCACGCCGCTGCTACGCCGCGAGCAGCGCGGTCCAGTCGTCGAGCTCGCGGCGCAGCGCCGGGTAGTCGGGAAGCATCGCCTCGACGACGGCCCAGAATCGCGGCGAATGATTGAGCTCGACGATGTGCGCGACCTCGTGGGCGACGACATATTCGGCGAGCCGCGGCGGAAGCTGCACGAGCCGCCAGTTGAGCCGGATCTCGCCGCGCGCGTTGCAGCTTCCCCATTCTCCGCGCGCGTTGGACAGACGCAGCGCCGAGGGGCTGCGGTCGATGCGCGCAGCGTAGGCTGCGACGCGTGCCGCGACGAGGGCCCACGCCTGCTCGCGGAACCATCGCCTGACGCCGTCGGCGACCTCGTTCTCGTCGTCGGTGCGCGGGTGCCGCACGACGAGATGGAAGAGGTCGGCGGCGATGGCGAAGCGCTGCGCAGGGTGCAGCACGAGCGTGAGCTCGGAGCCGCGATAGACGATCGATGCGCCGGATTGCCAGCGGCGCGGCATCACCTCGCGCCGCCGCCGGCGCCATTCGGCCAGGGCGCGAACGATCCATCGTGCGCGCTCGGCAAGGGCCGCCTCGATCTCGCGCACGCCCACCCAGCGCGGCGCACGCACGGTCAATCCGTCGAGATCGACTTCCATGCCGATCGAACGGCGCCGCGCGCGGACGAGCCGATACTCGATCGGCTCGCCGCAGAGGGTGACGCTTCGCGTCGCAGGAGCGGCGGCGCGCGTCATTGCGGCTTCCCGAGGCGCGCGACCTCGCCCTCGATCCACTCCTCGACTTCAGCGGTGAGCGCGCTGGGATCCCTGCCGGTCGATTCGATCGGCACGCCGATCGACATCGTCACCGTTCCGGGGCGCTTGCCGGCGCGTCCCTTCGGCCACAGCCAGCCGGCGTTGTGCGCGATCGGAAGGATCGGCACGCCGAGCGCAATCGCAAGCCGCGCGGCGCCGGTCTTGTAGCGCCCCTGCGTGCCGGCGCGGATTCGCGTGCCCTCGGGATAGACCGCGATCCAGAATCCCTGGGCGAAGCGCACACGCCCCTGCTCGATCATCTGCTCCATCGCGTCGCGGCCCGCGCTGCGATCGATCGTGATCGGCGACGCGAGCGCAAACGCCCAGCCGAAGAACGGCAGCGCCAGGAGCTCCTTCTTCGCAACGTAGGTGAGCGGCGGTAAGAGCCTCGACATGAACAGCGTTTCCCAGGTCGAGCTGTGCTTGCACGCGACGATGCACGGCGTCGACGGGATGTGCGCTTTCCCGATGACCCGGCTCTCGATGCCGCAGATGCGGCGCGCGCCCCACAGGTTGAGCGCGCACCAGCCGGTGATGAAGCGGTAGCGCGGTACGCGCGGCAGCCAGAACAGCATGAGGACGAGCACCGCGTAGAGCAGGGTGACGATCCCCTGGTACAGCGTGAACAGCACGGATCGCAGCCGGATCCCCACGCTTGTGCGACGCTCATTCGGTGGCGAGGAGCGCCGACGCCGCGAACGCGAGATCAGGGAAGATCAGCGTCTGCGACGGGAAGCCGCCTTCGCGCAGCGTCCGCTCGCCCTTCCCGGTCAATACCAGCACGGGCAGCGCGCCGACGGCCTCGGCAGCCTGCAGGTCGCGCAAGCTGTCGCCGATCACCGGCACCCCGGTCATCGCGACGTCGAAACGACGCCCGATCTCGATCAGCATCCCGGGCTTTGGCTTGCGGCAGTCGCAGCGCGAGTCGGCGGCGTGCGGGCAGAAGAAGACGGCGTCGATGCGTCCGCCGACCTGCGCGAGCGTGCGGTGCATCCGCTCGTGGATTGCCGTCAGCGTGGCGAAATCGAGGAGCCCGCGGCCGACCCCGGACTGGTTGGTGGCGACGACGACGCGGAAGCCGGCGTGGTTGAGGCGCGCGATCGCTTCGAGGCTGCCGGGAACCGGGTGCCACTCGTCCGGCGACTTGATGTACTGCTCGCTGTCGCGATTGATGACGCCGTCGCGGTCGAGGACGATGAGACGTGCGGCGCGCGTGGCGACGACGGCGTCGGAGGCGAACTGGACCATGCGGCTGTCTGGGCCCGGTCGGACCGCTCAGGCGGCGAGGCGCGAGATGTCGGCGACGCGATTCATCGTCGCCGCGACGCCGCGCAGGAGCGCCAGCCGGTTGGCGCGGATCGCCGGATCGTCGGCCATCACCAGCACGTCGTCGAAGAAGCGATCGACCACCGGCTTCACCGTCGCGAGGGCGCGCAACGCGCCGGCGTAGTCGCCGCTCTCGCAGTGGTGCTCGACGACCGGTGCGAGCCGCTCGAATGCAAGCCACAGGTCGTGCTCGGCTCCGGGCGCGAGGCGTCCGCGATCGATCGCGGGCGCCGCCTCGGCATCGGCCTTGCGCAGGATGTTGACGATGCGCTTGTTCGCGGCGGACAGCGCCTGGGCTTCGGGCAGCGTCTCGAACGTGCGCACCGCGGCGAGCTGCGCCGGGACGACGTCGATGCGCTCGGGCCTCTGTACCAGCACCGCTTCGACCTGATTCGCCGTGTACCCCTGGTCGCGCAGATAGACGCGCAGGCGCTCGACGATGAAGTCGGCGAGCCCGGCCGGATCCGGCTTCACCGCCGCGACGCCTTCGAACGCGCCGAATGCTTCGCCGACGAGTCGCGAGAGCGGCAGCGCGAGCGCCTTCTCGACGACGATGCGCACGACGCCGATCGCGGCGCGACGCAACCCGAACGGATCCTTGTCGCCGGTCGGCAGTGCGCCGATGCCGAACATCCCGGCGAGGAGCTCCATCCGATCGGCGAGCGCGACCGCCTGGGAGACCGGATGATCGGGGAGCGTGTCGCCCGCGTGACGCGGCAGGTAGTGCTGCGCGATCGCGTCGGCGACCTCGGCGGGCTCTCCGTCGAACTGCGCGTAGTAGCGTCCCATCGTGCCCTGCAGCTCGGGGAATTCGCCGACCATCCCGCTCACGAGGTCGGTCTTCGCGAGGAGCGTCGCGCGATCGACCACACCCGCGTCGGCGCCGACGAGCGGAGCGACGGCGCGCGCGATCACGCGCAGGCGACCGACCCGGTCGAGCTGGCTGCCGAGGCGGTTGTGGTAGACGATGCCGGCGAGCTCGTCGACGCGCGAGGCGAGCGCGCGCTTCCGATCCTGATCGAAGAAGAACTTCGCGTCGGCGAGCCGTGCGCGCAGCACACGCTCGTTGCCGCGCACGATCGCCGACATGTCCGCGGCCGCGTTGTTGCTGACGAGGAGGAAGTGATGCAGCAGCCGGCCGTCGTCGCCGGTCAGCGCGAAGTAGCGCTGGTTCTGCTGCATCGTGAGGATCAGGCACTCGTGCGGCACGTCGAGGAATTCGCGGTCGAAGCTGCCCATCGCGACGACGGGCCATTCGACGAGCGACGTGACCTCGTCGACGAGGGCGTCGGGCATGATCACCCTATATCCGTCGGCGACGCGCAGGAGCTGCTTCACGATCTCGGCGCGCCTCGCGTCGAAACGCGGCAGCACCTTTCCTTCGGCCTCGAGCGCCGGCGCCCACGCGTCGGCGTGCGCGACTTCGATCGCCGGCCGCCCCATGAAGCGATGTCCGTCGGTCAGGCGATCCGCGGCGAGCCCGAGGCACTCGATCGGCACGACGTCGGCTCCGAAGAGCGCGAGGAGCCGGTGCGCCGGGCGCACGAAGCGAACGTCGTTGTAGTAGCCGCCGGGACGCGGATAGCTCATCGTCTTCGGGATCGGCAGCGCGTCGATCGCGTTGGCCAGCGCGTCGGCGAGACCCTGCGCGAGCGGCTGCCCCCTGGCCGTGCTCGTCAGGTACACGTAATCGGCTTTGCCGTCGCTTGCGACGTGGAGCCGTTCGGGGTTCGTAGCGCCGAGTGCTGCGAGCTTCTTCGTGAGCGCCGCAGTCGGGGCGCCGGCCGCGTCGAACGCGACCTTTGCCGGCATCAGCTTCTGCGTCGTCTCGGCGTCGGGCGCGACGGCGCGCACGTGAGTGATCGCGACGGCGAGCCTTCGCGGCGTCGCGTACGGCGTGGCCTCGGACGCCGCTTCGAGATAGCCGTGTTGGCGAAGGTGCGCCGCGAGCGTCGTCGCGAACGATTCCGAGAGCGCCTTCAGCGCGCGCGGCGGCAGCTCCTCGGTGACGATCTCGACGACGAGCGTGTTCATGACGCGTGCTCGCGAGGCAGCGACGGCGGCCGGCGGTGCCGCGGCGGCAGCATCGGAAAGCCCTGCGTCTCGCGCGACTCGACGTAGGCCCGAGCGACGAGGCGCGACAGGTTGCGGATGCGGCCGATGTAGGCGGCGCGCTCGGTGACCGAGATCGCGCCGCGCGCGTCGAGCAGGTTGAACGTGTGCGCCGCCCGCAGAATCATCTCGTAGCCCGGCAGCGGCAGCTTCGCTTCGAGGAGGCGCTTCGCTTCGGATTCGCAGAACGCGAACTGCAGGACGAGCTCTCGAGCGTTCGACTGCTCGAAGTTGTACGTCGACTGCTCGACCTCGTTCTGGCGATAGACGTCGCCATAGCGCAGGACGCGCTCCTCGGCGTCCTCCTGCACCGTCGTCCACACGAGGTCGTAGACGTTGTCGCATCCCTGCAGGTACATCGCGAGGCGCTCGAGTCCGTAGGTGATCTCGCCGGTGATCGGATCGCAGTCGAGGCCGCCGACCTGCTGGAAATACGTGAACTGCGTGACCTCCATGCCGTTCAGCCACACTTCCCAGCCGAGGCCCCACGCACCGAGCGTCGGGTTCTCCCAGTCGTCCTCGACGAAGCGCACGTCGTTCTTCGCGAGGTCGAAGCCGAGCGCTTCGAGCGATCCGAGGTAGAGATCGAGAATGTCCGCAGGGGCGGGCTTCAGCACCACCTGGTACTGATAGTAGTGCTGAAGACGATTCGGGTTGTCGCCGTAGCGGCCGTCCTTCGGCCGCCGCGATGGCTGCACGTACGCCGCGCGCCACGGCTCGGGTCCGAGCGCGCGCAGAAACGTCGCCGTGTGCGAGGTGCCGGCGCCGACTTCCATGTCGTAGGGCTGCAGCAGCGCACAGCCCTTCGCGCTCCAGTAGTTCTGCAGCGCGAGGATGATCTGCTGGAACGTCGGCGCCTGGGTGGCGGAGGCCTGGGCAGTGGATGAGGGCACGGCTTTTCGAGCAGTCGCGGGCTGCGCGATTCTACCGTGCGGGCCCGCGCACCCGTCGCCGGAGTCCCGCAGCCGCGGCGAGAGCGACGAAGAGCGCCGACAGCACGAGCGCCGGAACGTCACCCGCGCGCAGATACGGCGTTTCGCCGTCGTAGCCGCGAACGCTGACTTCGAGCACTCCGGTCGTGAACCACGGGAGCTCGGCGATCACGCGGCCGTCGGTGCCGATCGCCGACGTGATGCCGGTGTTGGTCGCGCGAAGCATCGGCCGGCCCGCTTCGAGCGCGCGCGCCGCGGCGATCTGGTTGTGCTGGCGTGCGGCGATCGAATGGCCGTACCACGCGTCGTTGGTCACGTTGACGAGGAGATCGGCCTCGCGCGCGCTCGCGATCATCTCGCCGCCGAACGCATCCTCGTAGCAGATGTCGACGGCGACGTGGTGCCCGGCGACGAAGAGCGGCGGCTGCGTGGCACTTCCGCGCGCCTGTCCAGCGAGCGGGATCGCCAGCATGCTGTCCATCAGCGGCCGCACGATCGACTCGAACGGGATCGCCTCGCCGAACGGCACCAGGTGGTGCTTGCGGTAGAACTGGAGGTCGCTCGCGCCGAGCGCCACCACCGTGTTGTAGACGCGCGGCTCGCGGCTCCCCGCCAACGGCGGCAGCGCGGTGAACATGCCGGCAAGGACGTCGCCGTCGCGCGCGATCGCCGTGCGCAGCAGCGAGAGCAGCACGTCGTCGGGAATCTCGTCGGAGAACATCGGGAACGACGATTCGGGCAGCACGACGAGCCGACCACGACTCGAATCGACGAGGTGGAGGTAGCGCGCGAAAGTCGCCTTGCGGAATTCCGGATCGAACTTGTCGTCTTCGGGGACGTTGCCCTGGACGAGCGACACGGCGAGCGGCGCGCCGACAGGATGGGTCCACGCGACGGTGCGCATGAGCGCGCCGGCGCCGAAGAGCACGGCCGCGGCGACCGCGAGGAGTACCAGCTCACGCTGCGCCGCGCGCTCGATCGCGCCGAACGCCTGCGCGATCAGCGCTGCGACGAGCGCGACGGCGAGCGAGACGAGGAAGATGCCGCCCACCGGCGCGAAGCCCGCCAGCGTGCCGTCGGGAATCTGCGCGTAACCGGTGGCGAGCCACGGAAAGCCGGTGAACACGGTGCCGCGCAGCCACTCGGCGAGCGTGAACGCGCCCGCGGCGCCAATGACGCGCGCGAACGAGCCCGGTGCGGCAAGACGTGCGGCGAGCCACCCGGCCGCGGCCGGCCACAACGCGAGGTAGGCGACGAGACAGGCGATCGCGAGTGCGGCGAGCGGCGCGGGCATCCCGCCAAAGCTGCGGATCGCGACATACAGCCACGACACGCCGGCGCCGAAGAGGCCGACGCCGAACGCGAAGCCGAGCCACGCGGCGCGCTTCGCCGACGGCGCGTACTGCCACTGCCAGAACAGCACGGCGAGCGTCGCATACGGCAGGAGGCCGAGGCCGAACGGCGCGAACGCGAACACCGTCGCCGCCCCGGCGACGAGCGCGAGAAGAGGCGGCAGCACTCGCCTCGCGGTCATCCGCTGCGGTCGTCGTCCTGCGCTGGCGGGGCAATCCGCTCGACGTGCAGCGTGTAGAGCCTGCGGCTGTCGGCGCGCAGCACGCGGAAGCGGAAGCCTTCGAGCGACGTGACCTCACCGCGCTTCGGCAGGTGGCCGAACGATTTCAGCAGGAGCCCGCCGATTGTGTCGAAGTCGTCGTCCTCGAAATGCGTCCCGAACTGCGCGTTGAAGTCGCCGATCTCGGTCTGCGCCTTGACGCGGAAGTGGCCGTTGGCCTCGGGGATGATGTTGCCCTCGCTCTCGTCGAAGTCGTACTCGTCCTCGATGTCGCCGACGATCTGCTCGAGGACGTCCTCGATCGTGACGAGCCCGGAGACGCCGCCGTACTCGTCGACGACGATCGCGATGTGGTTGCGGTTGGCGCGGAACTCGCGCAACAGCACGTTGAGACGCTTGGATTCGGGAACGAACACCGCGGGGCGCAGGATCTCGCGCAGGTTGAACGCCCCCGGATTCGTGTAGTAGTTGAGGAGCTCCTTCGCGAGCAGGATGCCGACGACGTCGTCCTTCGACTCGCCGATCACCGGAAAGCGCGAGTGCCGCGTCTCGAGGATCAGCTCCATGAACTCGGGCGGATCGTCGTCGATCGACACGCAGTCCATCTGCGCGCGCGGGATCATGATGTCGCGCACCGTCGCCTCCGAGACGGCGAGCACGCCCTCGATCATCGACAGCGCGTCGGCATCGATCAGCCTGCGCTCGAACGCGCCGCGCAGCACCCCGAGCAGGTCTTCGCGGTTCTCGGGCTCGCGTGCGAGCAGTCCCGACAGGCGCTCGAGCAGCGTCGGTTTGTCGTCGGGGTCGGCGTGCTGCGGCATCGGCGAAGGTCAGCGTGCCGCGCGCCAGGGATCGGCGTAGCCGAGCTCGGCGAGGAGCTTCGATTCGCGCGCCTCCATCCGCGCAGCGTCGTCGTCGCGCTGGTGGTCGTAACCCTGGAGATGGAGCATGCCGTGGATCACCAGATGCGCATAGTGCGCGATGAGGCGCTTGCCCTGCGCCCGGGCTTCCCGGCGCACGACCGGCGCGCACAGGACAATGTCGCCCGAAAGCGACATCTGCCCATCGTACACGAATGTCAGCACGTTCGTCGCGTGATCGCTGCCGCGCCAGGTGCGGTTGAGGCGCCGTCCCTCGCGGGCGCCGACGAAGCGCAGCGTCACCTCGGCGGGGCGTTCGAGCGCCGCGGTGACCCAGCGACGCAGCGTGCGCCGGCGCGGGAGCGCGGACGGCTCGACCTGCCACTGGATCGCGAGCTCGAGACGGGGACTTCGAGCAGCGCGGTCAGCTCTCCGCGTCGCGGTCATAGGCGTCGATGATCTTCTGCACCAGCGGGTGGCGCACGACGTCGGCGCTCGTGAAATGGACGAAGGCGAGCCCGCGCACGCCGCCGAGGATGCGCTCGGCCTCGATCAGGCCGCTCTTCTGCCCGCGCGCGAGATCGGTCTGCGTGACGTCGCCGGTGATCACCGCGCGCGTGCCGAAGCCGATGCGGGTGAGGAACATCTTCATCTGCTCGGGAGTCGTGTTCTGCGCCTCGTCGAGGATGATGAACGAGTGGTTGAGCGTGCGCCCGCGCATGTAGGCAAGCGGTGCGAGCTCGATCGTCTGCCGCTCGAAGAGCTTCGCCGCCTTGTCGAAGCCCATCAGGTCGTAGAGCGCGTCGTAGAGCGGGCGCAGATACGGGTCGACCTTCTGCGCGAGGTCGCCGGGAAGGAAGCCGAGCCTCTCGCCCGCCTCGACTGCCGGGCGCACGAGCACGATGCGCTTCACGGAGTCGCGCTCGAGCGCGTCGACCGCGCAGGCGACGGCGAGGTAGGTCTTGCCGGTGCCGGCCGGCCCGATGCCGAAGCAGAGGTCGTGCGCGCGGATCGCTTCGAGATACGCGACCTGGTTCGGCGTGCGGCCGTGCAGGTCGGGGCGGCGCGTCTTCAGCGCCGTCGGCCCGCCGCGCGCGCCGTGTGCGGCGACTTCGACGAGGCCGAGCTGGATGTCGTCGACCGACAGCGGCTTTCCCGCCGCGGCATAGAAGCGGCGCAGCGCGAGGATGCCGTCGCGCACGACGTCGGGTGCGCCGGAGAGCGTGAAGCGCGCGCCGCGGCGCTCGATTGCGACGTCGAGGGCGGCCTCGATCTGGTGCAGGTTCGCGTCGAGCGGCCCGCACAGGTTGGCGAGCGCGCGATTGTCGATCGGCGCGAGTGCGATCGTCTCGACGGCGCGGGCTTCCCGGTCCTGCGGGAGGAACGCGGCCGGGGCCGCGCCCGGCACATGACCCGCGCCCGATGAAGCCGCGCCCGCTCGACCCACGCCCGATCGATCCACGCCCGACGGCGCCGCGGGCCGGCTCGGAGTCGCGGCCCTCGTCTTCGCGCGGCGACCGGTCGTCACAGGCCCTGCCGCATGATCGGCGCCTTCAGCGCTTCGTCGAGCGTCGTCCGCATCTCGGCGACGTGCGCACGCGTCTCGTCGGAGCGGCCGGAGACGCGCGCAGCGGCGAGCTCGCCGCGAAGCGACTTCGCTTCGACGCGCAGGAGGGCGCGCGCGTCGGCCGGCATGTCGGACGAAGGCTTGACGAGCGCGTCCGCGACGAGCCTCACGTATTCGCGCTGGAGATTGCGGCGCGCAAGCGGGATATTGCCTCCGCGCGCGAGCTCGCTCCACACCGCGGCGTGCACCGTCCGGTAGAGCTCGGGCAGGCGCAGCGCGTGGCTCTTCCCGTCGACCTTCGACTCGTTGTTGAGCAGGCGCTGCGCGGTAAGCGGACTCATCAGCCGGTCGAGCACCGCCTTCTGCAACTTCAGCACCTGCTCGTCGATCGGCACGTCGAGCGGCGGCACCGGCCGGCCGAGCTCGCTCGCGTCGCGCATGTCGGTGACCGAGGCGGTCAGCCTGCGCAGAAACGTCGGCGGAAAGTCGAAGCTGTCGGCGGACAGCACTTCGTGCGCAAGCATCGTGAGCGCCGCGCGCTGCTGCGCGGGGTCGACCGGCGTCAGCGGGGCGCGGCCGCTCCCTGCGCGATCGCGCAGCGTCGTGAGCCCGCCGATGTACTTGACGGCGAAGAGGGCTCCCTGGGCCGCCTGATCGAAGCCGCGGACGAAGTTGCGCATCAGCACCGAGTAGCTCTCGCCGGGGGCGAGCTTCAGCGCCTCGGTGCGCTGCCACATCTCGTGCACGAGCTCGAAGCGCTTCTTCGCGTAGGCGAGCGGATCGTCGCCGAGGTCGAGGATGTTGACCGCCGGGTCGATGCCGAACATGAACACGTCCTCGTCGCTCGCGAACGCGAGGTCGCGCTCGTTGGAGCGCCCGGCGATCGCCGCCAGCGTCTTCGCTTCGTCGGCAGCGGGAATGTCGCGGTAACCGTACTCGATCGCCCAGTAGTCGTACGGGCCGAGGGTCGTCATGTCGTAGGCGCCCTGGCGCTCGCCCACCGTCGCGATGTTCCACGGGTTGTATTCCATCACCGAGCCGGCGATCCCGTGCTTGCGCGTGAAGTCGGGATCGGCGAGCTCGGCTCCGGTGTAGATCGTCGACGCGCGGAAGTTGTGCCGCAGGCCCAGCGTATGCCCGACCTCGTGCATCACCACCGCCTTCAGATACGCATCGACGAAACGATCGACTCCGGGGCCGTCGGGCGCGATCTCGCCGCGCAGCTCGAGGAGCGACAATCCGAACGCGGCCTCCGCGGTGGCAGCACTCGCGTAGCTGCACATCGGCGCGCTCCCGGCGCCGGCGAAGCCCGAGCCCCACGCTTCGCCGGCCGCACCCGACAACGTCCACAAGGGGCCGGCGAGCGCGCGGTACGCATCGGTTGGCGCGGGCAGATACTCGCGGCGCAGGCTCCGTACGGCGCGGATGTTGTCCGCATCGATGCCGATGTCGGCGTCGAGGATCTCGCCGGTGCGCGGGTCGACCACCCTCGGGCCGATCGCGCCGTACTCGTTCTGCGCGACCGTCTGCCAGCGCACCGAAGCGTGGCGGATGTCGGAGGTGTCGAAGTCGGCATTGTCCGGTTGCACTTCGACACGGATCGCGTCCTTGAAGCCGATCTTCTCGAACGCCTTGTTCCATTCGAGGATGCCCTCGCGGATCGGCTCGCGGTACTTGACCGGGATGTCGCGGTCGAGCCAGAAGACGATAGGCTGCTTCGGCTCGGACATCGGCGCCGACGGATCCTTCTTTTCGAGGCGCCAGCGGTCGATGAAGTGCTCGATCGGCAGACGAGGGACGTCCGA
This sequence comes from Casimicrobiaceae bacterium, assembly GCA_036379595.1. GTDB lineage: Bacteria > Pseudomonadota > Gammaproteobacteria > Burkholderiales > Casimicrobiaceae > VBCG01. Next base: position 22,138 of record DASVGI010000029.1, read on the forward strand.
GGTGAAGTCGAAGCGGTCGGTCGTGAAGTAGCCGATGCGATCGTCAGCAAGACGCGGATGCATCGGCTCGGCGGGGAGCGTTGCGAACGTGTAGTAATAGCCGAGGAAGAGACTGCGGATATCGGGCAGCGTCGACGGCGGACGCGGCAGCGTCGACCGGGCCGGCGGAGGCGGCGGCAGCGCGACGTGCGACAGAGCGTAATGCGCGGAGACTTCGAGCGCGACGTTGTCGGGGCTCGCCCACAGCTTCCCGAACGAAGAGTTGCGCGCGTCGAACGAGTACGCCTGGCGGTAGGTGCGCTCGAGCACCGTCGATGCACCCGGAATGTCGGCGAAGAGAAGCGCGTTCGCGTCGACCAGGATCGACTTCGTCTTCTGGTTCGGCTGCGACGCGATCGGCGCGGTGGCGAGGAGGCTGTCCGAGAAGCCCGCTGCAACCGCGAATGCCTCGGGCGTGCCGGGGGTGGCCGTGTACCTGACGTTCTTCGCGATCAGCTGAATCGACTGCCCGTGCTTGTGGAATACGACGACCTGCGCGACACCGATCGGCCCTGTCATCGCGCCGCCGAAGATACCCTTCTCGCCGATGCCCTGGTTCAGCGCGGACTTGAAGAAGTACGGATGATCGAGTTGCTCGGGTGCGAGCTCGATCCACACCTTGTCGTCCTTGCGCCACAGGTTGAAGAGGCCCTTCTCTTCTGTCGCGTCCTTCGTGACCTCGGCAAACGCCTTCGCGGATTGCGCGGCCTGCGCCGCCTGTGCGGCGGCGCTCGCTGCCGCGGCCGCCGCCGCGGTTGCCGGCGTCGTCGGGCGCACGGCGCCCGGCGCACCGTTCGCCGGTGCCGGCGGGTGCTCGACTGCGGCGGTCGCCGCCGCCGCGGCGATTGCCGCGGTCTCGCTCGCCTTCGGGCCAGTGGCGGGAAGGCTCGCGCAGCCTGCGAGAACGAGCGCGCCTGCGACGAGCGCTGCGAAGACGAGTCGGCCGCGGCACGGTCGATGCAGGATGGCAGGTGTGGTGGCAGGTGTGATGCGTGATGACAAGAGCATGAACGAACGCTTCAATGATGGTGCGACACGAGCTCGCCGCGCAGAGAATGCGGTTGTGCGGCGGCGATGACGACGTCGACCCAGCGGTCGACGAGCGCCGCGTCGCCCGGGAAGTTGACGACGCGGTTGTTGTCGGTGCGTGCGGCGAGCTCGCGCGGATTCTTCGCCGACGGCCCGGTGACGAGGACGCGCTCGCGCGTGCCGACCATCGCGGCGCTCTGCGCGCGATATTGCGCATCGACTGCTGCCTGCAGCCGCTCGAGCCGGCGCTGCGCGACGTCGGCGGGCACCTGGTCGGAGAGATCGGCGGCCGGCGTTCCCGGCCGTCGGCTGTAGGCGAAGCTGAACGCGCCGTCGAAGCCGACCTCGTCGATGAGCTTCATCGTCAGGTCGAAATCGGCGTCGGTCTCGCCCGGGAAGCCGACGATGAAATCCGAAGAGAGCGACAGGCCGGGACGCTCGGCGCGAAGCCTCTTCACGATCGATTTGTACTCGACCGCGGTGTAGCCGCGCTTCATTGCTGCGAGCACGCGATCCGAGCCCGACTGCACCGGGAGGTGCAGGTGCGACGCGAGCTTCGGAATGCGTCCGTAGGCGGCGATCAGCCGTGCACTCATCTCGCGCGGGTGCGAGGTCGTGTAGCGCAGTCGCTCGATGCCCGGCACCTCGGCGGCGTAGTCGAGCAGGAGCGCGAGATCGGCAACGCCGTTGTCGCCGCCGGCGTACGGCGCGCGCCAGGCATTCACGTTCTGGCCGAGAAAGGTGATCTCGGTCACTCCGTTGAGCGCGAGGTCAGCGACCTCGGTCAATACGTCGTCGAGCGGGCGCGACACTTCCTCGCCGCGCGTGTAGGGGACGATGCAGAACGAGCAATACTTGCTGCATCCCTCCATGATCGACACGAACGCGCTCGCACCCTCGACGTGCGGCGGCGGCAGGTGATCGAATTTCTCGATCGCCGGGAACGAGATGTCGACCTGCGGCACGCCGGTTTCGCGCCGCGCACGGATGAGGTCGGGGAGCCGATGAAGCGTCTGCGGCCCGAACACGACGTCGACCCACGGCGCGCGTGCGACGATTGCGGCGCCTTCCTGCGACGCGACGCAGCCGCCGACGCCGATGATGATCTCCGGCCGCGCGTCCTTCAGCGCGCGCACGCGGCCGAGATCGTGGAACACGCGCTCCTGCGCCTTCTCGCGCACCGAGCAGGTATTGAAGAGAATCACGTCCGCTTCGTCGGGGCGACTGGTCGGCGCGAGTCCATCCGAGGCGGCGAGCACGTCGGCCATGCGGTCCGAGTCGTACTCGTTCATCTGGCATCCGAAGGTTCGGATGTAAAGCTTCCTGGTCACTGCGTTTGCGCGTCGTGGAGCCGCTGGTGATACGGGGGCGACGCGGCAACCTGCCCGAGGGGCGCGCATTATAGCAGCGTCGATTTGCCAACATCGCGCGCACGATCAGCGACTCTGCGCGATCAGTTACACTGCGCGATGCAGGTGTCCGCCGGACGAGCTTGTCCGGCGGGTGAAACGGGAACGCGGTGCGGCGCGAAGCACTCTGCGCCAAAGCCGCGGCTGCCCCCGCAACGGTAAGACGGTGCGGATCGTCCAGCACTCGCCACTGACCGCAGCACGCGGACGGGAAGGCGGGACGATCAAGACCGGCGAGCCCGGAGACCGGCCTGCATAGCGCGCGCAGGCGCAAGCCCGCGCGCACGAAGCTGCAGCGCGGGGATCCGTTGCCACGCGCGCGCGTCATTGCGCGCGTTGTCCCGAACCTCGCGTTGCCCCGATCGACGTCCGTGCGGGGATTCCCACGGCAAGGCGCGAGGTCACATGATCCGTCATCCCATCCGAATGAGCTTCGGCGCAGCGGCGATTGCCGCGGCGCTCGTAAGTGCTGCAGTGCTCGTATCCACAGCGCTCGCACCCACTGCATTCGCGCAGGTTCCGCGCGCGGGCGCCGTCGCAGGCGATACCGGCGTGCCGGGTCCCATGGCTGCCGCCGGTGTGCCGGGCCCTCTGGCTGCCGCCGGGGCACCGGCGCTCGAGCCGATGTTCGTGACCGCGGCGCGCAGCGCCGAGTCGCTCGACGATCTCGTTGCCGACGTGACCGTCATCGACCGCGACGCGATCGCCGCGGCCGGCGTCGACAGCCTGACCGAGCTCCTTCAGGGCGAGCCCGGAGTCGAGGTGGTGCAGAACGGCGGGCCCGGCGCCGCCTCCGGCGTGTTCCTGCGCGGTGCGAATGCCGCGCAAACGCTGATCCTCGTCGATGGCATGCGCCTGTCGTCGTCGTCGAACGGCGCCACCGCGCTCGAGGCGATCCCGCTCGACCAGATCGAACGCATCGAGATCCTGCGCGGACCCGCGTCGAGCCTCTACGGCGCCGACGCGATCGGCGGCGTGATCCAGATCTTCACGCGCGGCGGGGGAGCGGGGCGTCGCGCATACGCTTCGATCGGCTACGGAACGTATCGGACGAGCGCGATGAGCGCGGGTGCCGCCGGCGGAAGCGCGATGCTGCGCGGATCGCTCGACGTCGCGCAGCGCCACAGCGACGGCTTCAACGCGATCGCAAACCCGGCGGATCCCCTCTACGACCCCGACCGCGACGGCTACCGCAACGGCAGCGTCAATGTGCGCGGCGAGCTCACAGCTGTCGCGGGCCAGTCGCTGTCGCTGCAGTATTTCCGCAGCCGCCTCGCCAGCCAGTTCGACGGTGGCGACGCGTACAACGACCGCACGGTGACGACCGACACGTTGTGGCAGGCGCGCTGGTCCGGCGAGCTTGCGCGGTGGTGGCACTCGCGGGTGACCGCCGGCGAAGGCGACGACGACTCGGTGTCGAAAACGGGCTACGGCGACTTCCCGTTCCATACGCGGCAGCGCCAGTACGCGTGGCAGAGTGATTTCACGCTGCCGTCGCATCCGGCGTCGTCGTTCGGCGTCGCGATTCCCGCCGGGACGCTGACGCTGGCACTCGAGCGACGCGAGGAAGAGATCGGATCCGAGCCCGCGTTTGCCGCCGACGAGCGCGACACGAATTCGGCGACCGCGATCTACCGGATGGTCGCGGGCGCTACCGCCGTGCAGGCGAATCTCCGCTACGATCGCTCGAACCAGTTCGGCGGCAAGACGACCGGCGCCTTCGAGTGGGGCTACCGGCTCTCGCCGACCTGGCGCGTGACGGCGAGCGCCGGCACCGCGTTTCGCCCGCCGAGCTTCAACGACCTCTACTACCCCGGCTTCTCCAACCCATCGCTTGTTCCCGAAACTTCGCGCAACGTCGAACTCGGCCTCCGGGCGGGTGGAGAGGCCGGTGCGCTGCGCTGGGATGCGCAGGCGGTGGGCTACCACAACCGCGTGCGCGAGCTGATCGTCTTCCAATGCGATGCCGAGTTCAACTGCCTGCCCGAGAATGTCGCGAGCGCGACGCTGCGCGGCGTCACGTTGACCGGCGATCTCAACTGGAAGGATTCGACGCTGCGCGCAGCGCTCGACCTCCAGTCGCCGACCGACGACGCGACCGGCAATCTGCTGCCGCGGCGCGCACGGCGGCACATGAGCGTCTCGTGGTCGCACTCGCTCGGTGCGCTGCGCGTGGTCACGGAGTGGGTCGGATCGTCGGCGCGCTTCGACGACGCGGCCAACCAGCGCCGCATGGGCGGCTACGGAATCGTGAACGTGAGCGCGCAATGGCGGCTCGCGCACGGTGTCACGCTGTTCGCGCGCGCAGACAATGTCTTCGACAAGAACTACGAGCTCGCCGCCGACTTCGCGACCGGCGGCGCGCGCTTCTTCGCCGGCGTGCGCTGGCAGCTCTGAGCGGATGAATCCCGAGCGCATGAATCCGTCGCGATCCGACATCGACCGGCGCTCCCGCCGGCGCGCGTGCGCCGCGGCACTTGCGCTCGCCATCGCCTGGCCGGCGTGGGCGTATGCGGCGGACCACGCGTCGAGCCGCGCAGGGTCGGGAGTTGCCGTCGTCGACAACTCGGATCGGCGGGTCGCCGTCGTCGACGACTCGGGGCAGCGGGTTGCGCTCGCGCGACCTGCGAAGCGCATCGTCACGCTCGCTCCCAGCGCGACCGAGCTCGTCTTCGCCGCCGGCGCCGGAGCTCACGTCGTCGGCGTCATCAAGGGCTCCGACTATCCGCCAGGGGCGCGGCTGCTGCCGGTGATCGGCGACGTCACGGCGCTCGACTTGGAGCGCATCGTCGCGCTCGCTCCCGATCTCGTCGTGACGTGGCCGTGGACGACGCCGTCACAGGTTGCGTGGCTGCGCGGCCACGGCGTCGCCGTGTTCGAAGCCGACCCGAAGCAGATCGCAGGCATCGCGGGCGACATCGAGCGCCTTGGCACGCTCACGGGAACGGAGAGCGTCGCCACGGCTGCCGCAGCGCGCTTTCGCGGCGCGCTCGCCGCACTCGAGCGGTCGGTGCCGGGCGGACCTCCGCTCGCCGTCTTCTATCAGGTCTCCGCGGCGCCGATCTTCACGCTCGGCGGCACGCAGCTCGTCAGCGAAGCCATCGCACGCTGCGGCGGACGCAACGTGTTCGGCTCGCTCTCCGTGCCGGCCGCGCAGGTCGGCATCGAGGCGGTGCTCGCCGCACAACCGCAGGCGATCGTCGCCGGCACCGACAACGCGATTCGTCCGGCGTGGCTCGACGACTGGCGCCGCTGGCCGGAGCTCCCCGCCGTGCGCGACGGCAATCTCTTCGTCGTCGACGCCAACCTCTTGCACCGGCCGGGTCCGCGCTTCGTCGAAGGCATGGCGGGCCTGTGCCGTGCGCTCGCCAGCGCGCGCCGCAAGGCGGGCAGCCGCCCGGACGTCGCCCAGCGTCCAAAACTATAATCGGCGGATGAGCAAGGCGTTCACGAGCGAAGCCACGGCGAACGACGACCGCGACGACGCGCCCGACGACGAGCGCGCCGACGCGCTGCCGCTCCCCGCGGGCACGCGCAATTACATGACGCCGGGTGGGTTCGCGCGGATGAAGCGCGAGCTCGATCATCTGGTGACGCGCGAGCGGCCCGAGCTGGTCGCGACCGTCGCCTGGGCCGCCGGCAACGGCGACCGCTCGGAGAACGGCGATTACATCTACGGCAAGAAGCGTCTGCGTGAGATCGATCGACGAATCAGGTTTCTCGTCCGTCGCCTCGATCGCGCCGAGGTCGTCGATCCCGCAGCGCGTCGCGACGCCGAATCGGCCGATCAGGTGTTCTTCGGCGCGACGGTTACGATCGCCGACGCGCGCGGCGCCGAGCGAACCGTCAGCATCGTCGGGATCGACGAGGTCGACCCTGCGCGCGGCTACATCAGCTGGGTCTCCCCGATGGCGCGCGCGCTCATCAAGGCGCGCGAGGGTGACACCGTCGCGCTCGCCGCGCCGGGCGGGACCGAGGAGCTCGACGTGCTGTCGGTGCGCTACGTCGCGCTCGACACCGATCGTACTGTCGGTTGACGTCCGACACCGATTCCAATGTCGGTTGACGCGCGACGAACGCGCCGCCTATAGTCTCGGCACCTGATGGACACCGACCTCTCCGCGTTGGAACACCGCGTCGAGGCGCTGATCGCGCATGCGGCGGCGCTTCGCGAGGCCAACGAGAGGCTAAAGCGCGATCTCGTCGCCGCGCAGGAGTGCAACCGCGATCTCGCGACTAGGCTTGCGCAGGCGGGCTCACGTCTCGATGCGCTGATCGCGCGGGTGGCCGCATCGTGACCACGCGCGACCCGGGCGCAGTGACGCTCGACGTCAACATTCTCGGCCGCGAATACAAGGTCGCGTGTCGCGAGGACGAGCGTGAGGCGCTCGCCGAAGCGGTGAGCTTTCTCGACCACCGGATGCGCGAGATTCGCGACTCGGGACGCGTCAACGGCGGCGAGCGCATCGCGGTGATGGCCGCGTTGAACCTCGCGAGCGAGCTCCTGCGCGAGCGGCGCACGGCGAAGACGAGCGCGCGCGCAGCACCCGGCCTTGCGGCATCCGGTCTTGCGGCATCCGGCGGCGCGATTGACGACGAAGCGGCGCAGCGTAGAATTCGCGCGATGCAGGAGGCAATCGACCAGGCGCTTGCGGGCCAGGAGAAGCTCTTCTGACGATTTCCATCCCCTGCGGTGTTCGAGCCGGCTTTACGTTCTTTGAACCAATGCTCTCGTAGCAAGGTTGCCGAGCCCCAAGTGGACCGGTGTGCGCTCCCAAGCGGAAGTGCCTGATGGTCCCGGCAGGCGACCAATCTTGAACCCCGGTTCAGGATGACGGCCGGAACGGCACAGGCGGGGGGCCTCTCCCGGGAGCGGCGACCGGAAACGGCGCCGCGCCCATCGTTGCAGCTCGACGTCGCGATCTGGCGCGGCGGCGCCGGCGGCCATTTCGAGCAGTTCAGCGTGCCGCGCACGCCGAGCCAGACCGTGCTCGACGTCGTCACGTGGGTCCAGCGCCACCTCGACCCGACGCTCGCCTACCGCTTCGCGTGTCGCGTCGGCATGTGCGGATCGTGCGCGATGACGGTGAACGGAGTCGCGCGCTGGACCTGCCGCACGCACGTCGATCGCGTCGCACCAGCCGGCCGCCTCGAGCTGCGCCCGCTCGCAAACCTTCCGGTGATCCGCGACCTCGTCTGCGACATGCGTGAGTTTTTCGACAAGTGGGCCGCTGCGCGTGGCGCGTTCGTGCCCACGGCGACGCGCCGCGACCCGCCCGCGCGCGTGCTGCCGGCAAGCCGCGAGCGTCGCTATGCCGACGCCGCGATCGAATGCATCGGCTGCGGCGTCTGCTACGCGTCGTGCGACATCGTCGCCTGGAGGCCCGCCTATCTCGGCCCGGCGGCGCTCAACCGCGCGTGGACGCTGATGAACGACGCGCGCGACGGCGCGCATGCCGCGCGTCTCGCTGCAGTGACCGGCGACGCGGGATGCCACGCGTGTCACAACCAGGCGAGCTGCACCGAGCGCTGCCCGAAGCACCTCGCGCCGACCGCGTCGATTGCCGGGCTGAAGCGACTGGCGTCGCGCGCGCTGCTGCGAGGTGACCGATGAGCGCCGGCGTTTCAGGCGACGTAAGAGCTGGCCTCGCGCGCTTCGACGCGTGGCTGTGGCTCCTGCAGCGCGCGAGCGCCGCCGTGCTCGCCGTCTGCGTCGTCGTCCACCTCGCGACGATCTTCTACGCGGTTCACGCGGGGCTGACCGCACACGCAATCGTCTCGCGCATGCACAGCTCGATCGTGTGGCCCGCGTTCTACGCGGTGTTCGTCGTCGCCGCGGCGGTGCACGCGCCGATCGGGCTGCGCGCCGTCGCCGCCGAATGGCTGGGCTTCAGCGGACGCCGCGCCGAGCTCACTGCGGCGGCGATCGGCATCGCTCTTCTCGTGCTGGGCCTTCGTGCCGTGTGGGCGCTCGCGCGATGAGTCGCCAGGGGGCTCGCGCGATGAGTCGCCGGGGGACGCTGGCGCGATGAGGCGTGAGGGGACACTGGCGCGGCTCGCTTCGCAGCGCGATCGCCACCCGAGCTGGTGGGCGTTCGTCGCGCATCGCGTCTCGGGCATCGCGCTCGCGCTCTTTCTTCCGGTCCACTTCTGGGCGCTCGGCGAGGCGCTCGGCGGCGAGGCAAAGCTCGATGCGTTCCTGCGCTGGACCGACGCGCCGGGCGTGCGCGCGTCCGAATGGGCGATCGTCGTTCTGCTCGCGGTCCATCTCGCCTGCGGCTTGCGCGTGCTGGCACTCGAATGGCTGCCATGGCGCGGATGGCACAAATCGCTCGCGGCAGCCGTCGCCGGCGTGTCGCTGCTCGTCGCCGCCGGCTTCCTCGTCGATCTCTTCTGAGCGGTCGTATTTTTTTCCGGGCGATCGCGTCGCGCGCTGCCGCCGCCGCGATCGCGCGATAATCAGGACTACGGCAGGGCGCCGGCGGAGGGCGAGGAACGATGGAGGTCGATACGCGGCAGGTCGAGGAGGTCGCGCGCGAGCTCTACATCCGCGCGCTCAAGATCCTTCCCGACGACATCAAGACGGGCTTCACGCGCCTCGATCGCGACGAGACCGATGCCGGCGGGAAGCGCGTCCTCGGCACGATGATCCGCAACATCGCCGTCGCCGAGTCGACCGGCAACCTGCTCTGCCAGGACACCGGCATTCCGATCTACAACGTGACGCTCGGGCGTAACGTCAGGGTCGACGGCGTCGATCTCGAAGCGGCGATCGTCCGCGGCTGCGAGCGGGCGACACGCGAGCATCCGCTGCGCTCGTCGATCGTCCATCCGATCACGCGCGTGAACCGCCACACGTCGAGCGGTCCGCGGGTGCCGGTGATCAACGTCGCCTTCTCGGATCATCCCGACGAGCTCGCGATCGAGATGATTCCGAAGGGAAGCGGCTCCGAGAACAACTCGTGGCTGAAGATGGCTGTGCCCGCCGATGGCGTCGCCGCGATCCAGAGCTTCGTCGTCGATTGCGTGCTCGATGCCGGCGGACGCACGTGCCCGCCGACGATCGTCGGCGTCGGCGTCGGCGGCAGCGCCGATCTCTGCGTGCATCTCGCCAAGGTTGCCGCGACGCGCCCGCTGGGGAGCGTCTGCGACGATCCCGAGGGTGCGAAGCTCGAGCGCACGCTCTCGACTGCGGTGAACGAGCTCGGCGTCGGGCCACAGGGGCTCGGCGGTGATGCGACCGCCTTCGCCGTCCACATCGAGCTCGCGGCGACCCACATCACGATGAATCCGGTCGCGGTCAACATGCAATGCCATTCCGCGCGCCGGGCGCGTGCGCTGTTCACGCCCACCGGGGTGACCTATGGCTTCTGACGTCAACTGCAGCCCGCGAGGTCGCGGCCGATGAGCGACGTCACACTCACGACGCCCGTCACCGAGGCCGCCGTGCGCGCGCTTCGCGCCGGCGACATGGTGACACTCGAAGGAACGCTCTTCGGCATCCGCGACGCGACGCTGATTCACCTGTTCGACCGCGGCCGCACGACACGCTTCGATCTCGCCGGGCACGCGGTGCTGCACACGGCGCCCAACGTGCGCAAGGTCGAGCGCTCGCCGGAGTTTCCCGCGGGCTACGCGCCGGTGTGCATCGGCACGACGACGTCGATCCGGATGGAGCGCTTCACGCGCCCGCTGATGGAGCGCTGCGGCGTGCGCATCATTGTCGGCAAGGGCGGCATGGGTGAGGGCTCGCTCGCCGCGTTCCGCGAGCTCGGCGGCGTCTATCTTGCGATCATCGGCGGCGTCGCCGCGCTCGAGACGACGTGGATCGAGGCGATCGAGGACGTCGACCTCGACGATCTCAATCCTGAGAGCCTGTGGAAGTTCCGCATTCGCGGCTTCGGCCCGCTGCAGGTCGCGATGGACAGCGCCGGTGGCAGCCTCTACGCCGACGTCGACGCCAAGGCGCGAGCGCGGCGTGCCGCGGTGCTCGCGAAGCTTGGCGTCCGGTGATCGAGCGCTCGACCGACGTCCTGATTCTCGGAAGCGGCGGAGCGGGTCTGTTCGCCGCACTGCACGCATTCGACGCCGACCCGTCGCTCAAGGTCACCATCGCAGTGAAGGGCCTCCTCGGCAAGTGTGGCTGCACGCGGATGGTGCAGGGCGGCTACAACGTCGCGCTTGCCGAAGGCGACTCGGTCGAGCGGCACTTCATGGACACGATCGAGGGCGGCAAGTGGCTCCCCAACCAGGAGCTCGCGTGGCGCCTCGTCACCGGCGCGGTCGAGCGCATCCACGAGCTCGAGAACGAGCTCGGCTGCTTCTTCGACCGCAATCCCGACGGCACGCTGCACCAGAAGGCGTTCGCCGGCCAGACCTTCGATCGCACCGTACACAAGGGCGATCTCACCGGCATCGAGATCGTGAGCCGGCTCGCCGAGCAGGTCTGGGCGCGCGGCATCGAGCGGCTCGAGGAGCATCGCGCCGTCGCGCTGATCCCGTCGCGCGACGGCGCGCGCATTGCCGGCGTGCTGCTGATCGACATCCGCGAAGGCGAGCTGGTCTTCGTCCGCGCGCGCGCAGTCGTGCTCGCGACGGGTGGCGGGCCGACGATGTACCGCTTCCACACTCCTTCCGGGGACAAGTCCTGCGACGGGCTCGCGATGGCGCTGCGTGCCGGCCTTCCGCTGCGCGACATGGAGATGGTGCAGTTCCATCCGACCGGTCTTCTCGCCGGTGCCGACACGCGGATGACCGGAACGGTGCTCGAGGAAGGCCTGCGCGGCGCCGGCGGACATCTCCTCAATGGCGCCGGCGAGCGCTTCATGCTTCGCGTCGATCCGCGCGGCGAGCGCGCGACGCGCGACATCGTCTCGCGCGGGATCTTCGCCGAGATGCGCGCCGGAACGACGACGCCGAACGGCGGCGTGTGGCTCGCGATGAGCCACCTCGGCGCGGACGCGGTGCGCCGCCAGTTCAAGGGGATGGTCGAACGCTGCGCCGACTGCGGCTTCGATCTCGCCGGAGGGCGCGTCGAAGTGGTGCCGACCGCGCACTACATGATGGGCGGCGTCGAGTTCGACCTCCATTGCCGCACCGCGCTCGCCGGGCTGTTCGCGGCGGGCGAGGACACCGGCGGCGTGCACGGCGCGAACCGTCTCGGCGGCAATGGCGTTGCCAACTCGACGGTGTTCGGCGGCATCGCCGGCGACGAGGTCGCTGCGTGGCTTCCCGCTGCGGGTGAAGCCGTCGCAGCGGACGACGCGGCGATCGCCGCGGCGATCGCGCGCTGCGAAGCGCCGCTTCTCCGCAGCGGCGGTGACCTCAACGCGCTGCGCGAGTCGCTGCAGTCGCTGATGTGGGATGACGTCGGAATCGTCCGCTCGCGGGCATCGCTCACGCGGGCGATCGACGCGCTCGAGCGGATCGCGGCCGACCTCGCGGCAATCGGTGTGGATGGCGGCACGCGCGCCTTCAATCTCGCGTGGCACGAGTGGCTGAATCTCGACAGCCTCGTCACGGTGAGCCGTGCGATCGCCCGCGCCGCGCTCGCGCGCGAGGATTCACGCGGCGCGCACTTCCGCGACGACTTCCCCGCGACCGGCGACCTCGCGCGCTCGGCGTACACGCGGGTCGCGCAATCCGGCGGCGAGCTCGCGCTCGACTTCGTCCCGGTCGAGTTCACGCGCGTGCGCCCGGGCGAGTCGCTCCTCGCCGGGGGCGCCGGGGAGTCCCGCCGGTAATGTGCTGAATACTCCGTTGCTTCGCCGCGTCGACAGGAGCACGATGCCCGTTCGCGGGTCGTCGTGCCGCAGCGGCCGATTCCCGGCAACGCGTCGATTCGCACTTTCGAGGAACCAAAGGAGGTGTCATGAACCTGCTCGGATTCCTGTACGGCGTGGTCAGCTACATCGTGTTCCTGGCAAGCTTCCTCTACGCAATCGGCTTCGTCGGCAACCTGATCGTGCCGAAGGCGATCGATTCGGGTGCTTCCGGGCCGCTCGGCGAGGCCCTGCTCGTCGACATCGTGCTGCTCGGTCTCTTCGCGATCCAGCACAGCGTGATGGCGCGCCCGGGGTTCAAAACGTGGTGGACGAAGTTCGTCCCGCGGCCGGTCGAGCGGAGCACCTACGTGCTGTTCTCGAGCCTGCTGCTCGCTTTGCTGCTCTGGAAATGGCAGCCGATCACCGGCGAGATCTGGAGCGTCGACAGTCCCGTCGGCGCATTCGTGCTGTGGGCGCTCTTCTGGCTCGGATGGCTGTTGGTCCTCGTGTCGACGTTCATGATCAACCACTTCGACCTCTTCGGCCTGCGTCAGGTCTGGCTGCAGGCGCGAGGCGCTGAATACACGCACCTGCCGTTCCAGACGAAGGCGCTCTACAACTTCGTGCGCCATCCGATCATGCTCGGCTTCCTGATCGCGTTCTGGGCGACGCCGCACATGACGCAGGGGCACCTGCTGTTCGCACTCGCGACGACCGGCTACATCTTCATCGGGCTGTTCTTCGAGGAGCGCGACCTCGTCCGCTATCACGGCAAGGCCTACGAGCTGTACCGGAGCGAGGTGCCGATGATCGTCCCGGTCCCCGGGCGCAGAGCGACGGAGAGTGCGGTCAGCGCGCGCGAGGCTTCGCAGCACTGACCAGGGCGGCGCCGTCTACTTCACCGCGCCGGTGGTCATCCCCGAGATGAAGTGGTCGAGCGAGAGCGCGTAGACGATGACGACCGGGACCGACCCCAGCACCGCCGACGCCATCAGCGGGCCCCAGAAGTAGACGTCGCCGCGAACCATGTCCACGGTGATGCCGACCGGAAGCGTGCGGTTGACCGTCGAGCTGATGAAGGTGAGCGCGTAGACGTACTCCTGGAACGATAGCGTGAAGGCGAAGATCGCAGCGGTGAGGATGCCGGGCAGGACCACCGGAATGACCACCTTGCGCAGGGTCTGCAGCCGCGTCGCGCCGTCGAGCCTTGCCCGCTCCTCGATCTCCTTCGGCACGCCGCGAAAGAACCCCATCAGGAGCCAGGTGCAGAACGGGATCGTGAACGTCGGATAGGAGAGGATCAGCGCCCAGATCGTGTTGCTCACGTGCAATTCGCCGACGAACTGCGAGAACGGGATGAAGAGGATCGTGGGCGGAATCAGGTAGGTGAGAAAGATCCCGATGCCGATCCCCCGGTTGCCGGGAAATTCGAGGCGCGCGAGCCCGTACGCGGCCGGCACTGCGATCAGCAGCGTGATGACGACCACCGCCACCCCGGTGACGAGGCTCACGTACATCCAGCGGTAGAAAGGCGTCGAGAAGAGATAGCGGTAGTGGGTCAGCGTCGGGCTCGTGACCCGGATGTCTCCGATCACCTCGTTCGGATGAGCGATCTGACCTTCAGGCACCTTGATCGTCGTCAGCGTGCCATCGACCGGGCTCATCACCTGCTGGTCGCCGATCGTGGCGATGGGCTCCGGGTGCCGCACGCTGTCGCTGCGCGTCGTGTGGGCCCCCGGCGCAATCTTCCAGTGGATCACGCCATCGGCGAGCGAGGCGGGGACGATGATGTCCTTGTGGTACGGCGCTCCCGTTGCGCTGTCGACCGACGAGAACCAGAACGGATTGCGGCCGAGGTCGTAGAGGTTGGCATCGGCCTTGAGCGACGTGACGAGCATCCAGTAGAACGGGAAGAGCGCGAACACGAGGAACGGCGCGAGCCCCGCGTAGGAGGCCGCCGTGAAGCGCCAGCGACGATGGCGCACTGCCCATGCGGTGGCCATCGTCAGGTCGCCTCCTTGCGGAGGTAGCGCAGCATGAAGTACACCATCGCGCCGAGGATCGGGAACGTGAACAGCGAGATGCTGGCGCCCTTGCCGAGGTAGCCGGCGTCGACGCCGACCTGGTAGGCGTACGTCGACAGCACCTGCGTCTGGTCGTACGGACCCCCGCGCGTGATGATCCAGATCGTCTGGAAATCGGTGAACGTGAAGATCACCGAGAAGAGGAGCGCCACCACCAGGATCGGCCGCACCATCGGCTCGATGATGTGCACGAAGCGCTGGAAGGCATTGGTCCCGTCGACGCGAGCGCGCTCGAGGATGTCGTCGGGGATCGCGGTGAGTCCGGCGAGCACGACGATGGCGGTGAACGGGAACCCGCGCCAGACGTTCACCGCAATCAGCGACCACATCGCCCAGTTCTTGTCACCGCGGAAGTTGATGATGCTGGAGGGCGCGATCAATCCCCAGTGGACGAGGCACCAGTTGATGACGCTGTAGGTCGAATCGAAGATCCACAGCCACGCCTGCGCGCTGATCGCGATGGGGATGACCCACGGAATGACCACGAGGCCGCGCAGCAGCCGGCGCCCGGCGAAGCGACGGTTGAGGAGGAGCGCGCAGGGAATGCCGATCAGGAGCTTGATCAGCTCGGAAGCAAACGTGTACCAGACGGTGTTCTTGAGCGCGAGGAGGAAGTTCGGATCCTGCAGGAGCCCCGTTCCGGTCGTCTTCACCGCGGTGTCGGCCTTTGCCAGCAGCCGTTCCTTCTCCATCCGACGGAGCTCCGCGCGCTTCGCGAAGTGACCGAGGGCGAGCGGGGCGTCGCTCGCATGGGCGATGACCGCGTAGGCGCCTCCCTCGTGCTCGACCCGCCAGTCGAGGTCGTGGAGGACGGTATCGGCGAGGAAACCCGCGTCGCTCTCGCTGTCCATCTCGACCAGTGGGATCGATCGACCCGCGATCTCGAGTCCCGCGCGCGCGCCACCGGCCACGGCGGTCGTCACCACCTTCCCCTGCTCACGCGCGGCGACGAAGGCCTGCGCGGCCTCGGCGGTGGGGAAGGTCGCGAGCACGAAATCGTTGGCGGTGAGGTCGTAGGCGGTGAGCTTCGAATAATTGTCGAGGCCGATGTAGCCCCAGTGCCGGTTTCCCGTGTGCGCGTCGCTCAGGCTGAGCCAGATCGACATGAAGAACGGGTAAGCGATGAAGAGCGCGAGGTAAAGGACCGCAGGGAGGACCAGCGCGTAGCCGAGGGGGCGCTCCCGGTCCAGCAACGCACGGCGACGGCGAGGCGCCACGCGCTCGCCGGGCAGCGCCGAGGCCGTCATAGCGCCCGCTCGGTTTCCCGGTCGAAGAGGTACGCGCGATTCATGTCGAACCAGAAGTCGACCTGGTCGAGGCGCTTGATCGGCTCGTGGATTTCCGCCTCCATCTGGAATGCGCCGGAGCTGCAATTGGCGGAGACGATGACGTCGTGCCCGAGCGGCTCGACTTC
>DASVGI010000030.1:0-13947 GCA_036379595.1 Casimicrobiaceae bacterium
GTCGGGTACGGATTGATGTTGAGGATGTAGCCGCCATTGCTGCCGTTGTTGATCTTCACGTAGCCTGCGTAAACCTGCGTGCGCTTCGACAGCGGATACGTGTACGATATCTCCCACTGATCGGCCTTGGTGTCCGAGCCCTTGACGAGACCGGCGACCTGCGTGCCGTCTTCCGCGCTGCCGCTGCCGTTACCGGCGTGACCCCAGAACGCGTAGATCTTGCCCGGACCCGCGGGGATCGTGCCGCTGACGCCCCAGAAGTTACGCTTCAGGTCGCCCGTCGGCGTGTCAAACTTCATGTACTCGTACACTGCCGCGAGGCGGACCGGACCGAAGTCGTAGCCGCCGGTGATCGTGAACTCGTTGTCGTTCAGATCAGCCGCACGATATTGCTGGTTGTGGTCCCAGTCCGCGCCGATCTGGATCGGGCCGTTGTTGTAGATCGAGCCGACGTTGACCGCATAGCCGTGGCGCAGCTCACCGGCATGACCGGACGGGTTACACGACGACGTGCCCGACGAATCGCACAGTGAAACCATGCCGCTGAACGTCAGGCCGTTGAACGACGGCGAGTCGTAGCGCAGGTTGTTCTGGTTGCGCGTGTCGAAGCCGCCGGCCGCGCGCGAGTAGGCGTCCATGCCCCACAGCGCTGCCGTCGACAGGATCGACGTCAGGTACGTCGGCGCGTTCCCGAAGATCCCGTGCATGTCGTCGGTGATGTTCAGGAAGTTCCCCATCTTGAACGTGCCCCAGTCGCCCTGCAGGCCGACGAAGGTTTCACGACCGCCCAGGTTGCCGCTGTTCGTGTCGCCGTTGATCGACGATTCGATCTGGAAGATCGCGTTCAGTCCGCCACCGAGCGACTCGACGCCGCGCATGCCGAAGCGCGACGAGTTGCTGGACAGACGCACCGCGGTCGGGTTGGAACCATCGGCCTGCTGGCCCTTCACGAACTCGGTGGTCAGGTTCAGGCGGCCGTAAAGCACGACGTTCGCGGTCTGCGCCTGCGCAGCCAGCGGCATTCCGAGAATGCCCGCGACTGCGACAGCGACGAGCTTCTTCTTCATTGAGACTCTCCTATATCGGAAAAATTTGGCAAGGAAACAGCCGACTGCGCCTGCCATCGAAACCTTCTCTACTCTGGCGAGAAGTTGAGTCCATTGTGCCAAACGGCCGAAAGCATTGGCAAGGCAACTCGCGGGCGGGCTCGCACCCTCTGATCCGCTGTTGTGCCGAAGCAACACGGGGCCGCCCGGCCGCAATCCGGGCCTGTTCGAGCTTCGCCCGTTAAATCCTTGATCCGCATGGGAAAGCGACTCGAATCCACCGGTGCGCCGCCCGTGCGAGCCCGAATGCCGTGATTTTCACCAGAAAAGTCCTGCCGCCCCCGCCTCTCGCGCGCCACTTTCCTGCCGGTATTTCCCCCGATTGGGGCAAAATCCGCGCCTCGATGGCCGACTCCGGGATGGTGATGGCGACTCCCGTTTGGGAGGCGAGCGCGCTCGCGGCGCTTCTATCGGCGGCTGCGCTCGCCGCGCTCGTCGGATTGCGTCGCGCGCTTCCCCAGGACGTCCCGAATGCGCGCTCGCTGCACGCGCGACGGGTGCCGCGCGCAGGGGGATTCGCCATCTGGGCGGGATTCATTCCGGCGGCGCTCCTGTTTCCGCCTTCGTTCCCGGGCGGGAGTGCCGCGTGGCTCGTGCCGTGGGCGCTGCTGGTGGTCGTGTCGGCATGGGACGATCGGCGTGCCGTGCCCGTCGTTCCGAGGCTTGCCGTACACGCCGTTGCCGCACTGTGGGTCGGCTGGAAGCTCGTCGGTCATGGTGCTGCGGCGTCGATGATGCTGCCGGTTCCACTCGCGCTCGTCGGCATCGCGGTGATCGTCGTGTGGGCGTCGAATCTCTACAACTTCATGGATGGCAACGATGGGCTCGCCGCGACGATGGGAGTGATCGGCTTCGCGTCACTCGGCTTCGCGTCACTCGGTATTGCATCGACGGGCTTCGCGACGCGCGACAGCGCTTCCGCACCGGCGCTCTTCGCGCTCGCCGCGGCGATTCTGCCGTTCCTCGTCGTGAACCGGCCGCCCGCATCGATGTTCCTCGGCGACGCGGGCGCGGTGCCGCTCGGGTTTCTCGCCGCCGCCTTCGGTCTCGAGGGCGTCATCGCGTCGCGCTGGCCACCGTGGTTTCCACTGCTCGTGTTCCTGCCTTTCGTCGCCGATGCGACATACACGCTGCTGCGGCGCGCGCTGGCGCGCGAGGCGGTGTGGCGGGCGCATCGCGACCATTGCTACCAGCGCCTCAATCGGCTCGGCGCCGGGCATGCGGGAACGCTCGCCGTCTATGCCGCGCTGATGGCAGCGACGTCGGCCACCGCGATCGCCTGCCTGCAGGCTGCACGCTGGGCCGGCGCGTGGGCGCTGGCCGTCTGGACGGCTGTCGTGCTCATGTTGTTCGCGGCAATTGATTATCATTGGCGGAAGAACGACAAGATCGCCACCACCCGATGACCCTTCCCTTCAACTGGCGCGCGGCACTCGCGTTCGCCCACGACGTCTGCGTCACCGCGCTCGCGTGGATCGCGATCTACTGGCTGCGCTTCAATCTCGACCTGCGCCAGCCGTTCGCCGAGGACATGTGGTCGACGCTCGTGTGGATCGTTCCGCTGCAGGCGACGATCTTCCTGTCGCTCGGGCTCTACCGCGGGCTGTGGCGCTTCGCGAGCCTGCCTGACCTGCAGCGGATCATGCTCGCCGCCGGGCTGGGCGCGATCCTGATCCCGCTCGTCCTCGTCATGCTGAAGCTGCAGACGGTGGTGCCGCGCAGCGTGCTCGTGTTCTATCCGATCGCGCTCATCTTCCTGATGGCGGGATCGCGTTTCGTCTACCGGATCTGGAAGGAGCATCGGCTCTACAGCCCGCTCGCGGCGCTCGGCGAGCCGGTGCTCGTCGTCGGCGCCGGCGAAGCCGGCGAGCGCCTGACGCGCGCGCTCGCGCGCAGCGTGCAGTGGCGCGTGATCGGGCTCCTCGACGACGATCGCACGAAACAAGGGCGGCAGCTCCACCACGCGACGGTACTCGGCCCGATCGACGATCTCGCCGTGTGGACGCGCCGCTACGGTGTGCGCAAGGTGATCCTCGCGCTGCCGTCGGCGAACCACGCGGTGCGCCGGCGCGTCGCCGAGCTCTGCGCCGCTGCGGGCGTCGAAGCGCTCACTGTTCCAGCCTACGACGAGCTCGTCACCGGCCGTCTGCCGCTCACGATGCTGCGCAACGTCGAGCTCGACGATCTCCTCGGGCGTGACCCGGTGGTGCTCGACAACGCAGGTATCGCCGAGTGGCTCGGTAACCGCGTCATCATGGTGACCGGCGCCGGCGGCTCGATCGGCGCCGAGCTCTGCCGGCAGATCGCGCGCTTCCGCCCGGCGCGCCTCGTGCTGTTCGACATCTCCGAGGCGGCGCTCTACGAGATCCGCACCGAGCTCCTCGACAGCTTTCCGCAGCTCGGCGTCGCCGCGGTCGTCGGCGACGTCAAGCACGCGGCGCTCGTCGAGGACACGCTCGCGCGCGAGGCTCCCGACGCGATCTTCCACGCCGCGGCATACAAGCACGTGCCGCTGATGGAGGAGACGAACGCGTGGCAGGCGGTGTTGAACAACACCTACGGCACGTTCGTGCTGGCGAGCGCGGCGGTTGCGGCGAAAGTGGAGAAGCTCGTGCTCGTATCGACCGACAAGGCGGTCAACCCGACGTCGGTGATGGGTGCGAGCAAGCGCGTCGCCGAGCAGGTCTGCCAGTCGCTGCAGGGCGGCGCGACGCAGTTCGTGATCGTCCGCTTCGGCAACGTGTTCGGCAGTGCGGGGAGCGTCATCCCGCGCTTCGCCGAGCAGATCTCGCGCGGCGGCCCGGTGACGGTCACGCATCCCGACATCACGCGCTTCTTCATGTCGCTTTCTGAAGCGACGCAGCTCCTGCTGCAGGCCGGCCTGCAGGGGAAGGGCGGCGAGATCCTCGCGCTCGACATGGGCGAGCCGGTGCGCATCGTCGATCTCGCGCGCGACATGATCCGCCTGTACGGCGCCGATCCCGACCGGATTGCGATCGTGTTCACGGGCCTGCGTCCGGGCGAGAAGCTCTACGAGGAGCCGCTTGCCTCCGAGGAGGCGACGAAGCCGACGACGCACCCGAAGCTGCGCATCGCGCAGGCGCGCCCGGCGAACCGCGATGCGATCCGGCAGCTCGTTGCGTGGTGCGAGCGCGATCGCGTCGCCGACGACGGCGAGGTGCGCGCGCGGCTGCAGGTCTGGATCCCCGAGTACGCGCCACCGGCGGGCGCTTCGGTCAAGCCGATTCCGGTCGAGTCCGAGGCGGAGTCGGTGACGGTGCCGCTACGGGCGCCGCGCCGGCGCTGAGGTCGCGCTCGCGACGGCAGCCGAATCCGAGCAGGATCGCCGAGAGCGCCCAGAACTCCTTCGCGTTGCTGCGGTAGAGAAAATCGTCGGTCTGGCTCTTGACGACGAAGCCGACGACGACGGCGAGGCCGATCAATCCCGCAAGGGCCAGCATGTCGTCGCGCGAACGCAGGTAGCGCACGAAGCGGAGCACGAGCGCCGCCAGCATCGCGGTGAAGAAGGCGAGCCCGGGCAGCCCGGTCTGCAGCGCCTGGCTTGCGAACAGGTTGTGCGCGTGGACGAGCATTGGGTTGTCGAGCTCGCTCGTGAGCTGGCGGGCGAGGATCCGGCGGCCGAAGCCGTATCCGGTCCACGGCCGCTCGGCGACCCGGTGCGCAACGTCCTCCCACAGCGCAATGCGCGGATCGTTGGCAAGCGTCGCCTCGGGGCTCTCCTCGCCCTGATACGCGATCGTCGCGCGCTCGACGACCGAGTCGACGAAGCCGACCGCGAACGTGCCCATCAGTGCAATCAGCGCGAGCGCGATCAGCACCGGACGCCGCGACACGCGCCGCTGCCAGCGCAGCGCCGCCGCGGCGATCATCACCGCCAGGCTGATCGCGAGCGCGATCCACACCATCCGGTTGCCGGTGAGGCGTGCGGTAGCGAGGACGAGCGCGAGAAGAAGAGCGCCGACCGCGAGCGCGGACTTGCCGCCGCCGAAGCCGAGCGGCGGCGGCGCGACGAGGCAGACGAGAAGCGGCGCCGCGAGCACGAGCCACGTCGACCATGCTCCGACACCGTAATGGAACCGGTACGGGATCCAGGTTCCCCACGCGATCTCCATCGCGACCGCGAGCGCCGCGAGAACGCCGAGACTCGCCAGCGCGACCGCGAAGAGCGTCCGCACGGCGGCCGCGTCGCGCGCAGCGACGTGGAAGATCAGCATCACGAGCAGACTGTAGGCGACCTCGGTTTCGAGCTGATCGAGCGAGTAGCGTCGATCGATCGACCACACGAGCGACAGCCACGACCACGCGGCCCACAGCGCGAGCGGGACGAGAATCGCCGGGCCGGAGAACGGGATCGGCGCCGCATCTGCCCTTCGCGAGCGCATGAGCACCGCAAGTGCCAGGACGCCGCTCGAAGCGAAGCCGACCGAGCGAACGAATGTTGCCGTGTTGGTCGGCAGCACGAAGAGCCAGGCCGCCGCGAACGCGAGCAGCGCGCGCTCGAGGCGCGCACCGACCCGGTCCGTTCGAATGCCCGCCGTCACCGCGACGGTTTCCGGCCGAGCCAGGGATTGAGCTCCGGATCGTTGTACATCTTGAACTGGCGGTAGATGCGCCAGAATGCCTCGCCCGTCGCCGCACGCGCGAGCAGCGAGTCGAGGCAGCGCGCGAGGTCGTCGCGCTGCCTGCCGAGGCGCGCGAGCCGCTCGGCGCACGACGCGACGTGCGCGGGTGTCGCGTCGGTGCGCAGCGTCTGCAGGCGCATGTGGTGGATCTTCAGCGCAAGGATCGACAGCCGGTCGATCATCGAGCCTGCGGTCTCCGAGTTGTGCCACGCATCCGGATGTGGCGCCACACCGGCAAGCCGTGCGAGCAGCGTTTCGTCGATATGTTCGACCGCGTCGTTTCTGAGCTGGTTGTAGCCGTCGATCGCACGCTTGCACGCGGCGATCGCCGCGTCGGGAACGTCGGTGCGTCGCGCCTGATCCTCCTCGTCCCACAGGAGGTGGTTGCAGCGATGATTGGCGACGATGTGCTGCCACACGCCGTCGGAAGGGATCTCCGGGCGTGCATCGGATGGAATGTCCGGGCGCGGATCGTCGTCGCGCGGCGGCGGTGTGTCTGCCGCAGGCCCGGCGGCGACGGCGGCATCGTGGTACGCGCGAATCGATGCGGCGCGAACATCGGCGAAGAGGTTGGTCAGCAACTCGAGGCCTCCGGAAATGATTCGATCGCGGCGAGCACGTCGGCGACGCCGATCGCGGGCATGCACAGGTGCTGCGGGCACTCGTCGGGTGTGCGCGCACAGCGGCGCACCCACGCGATCGTGCGTTTGAAGAGGAGCGTCTGGTCGCGGCAGGCAAACGGATCGATGGTGACGGCGCGGTACGGCGCGTCGCGCCAGAATTCTCCCGCACCGCAGAGGACCGCCGACCCCGGACCGAACAGCGCGACAGTCGGAACGCCGACGATGCGCCCGAGATGCGCGATGCCGGTGTCCGGTGCGACGAGCACGTGCGCGCCGGCGAGGAGCCGCCAGAGCTGGGCGAGATCGAGGCGGCCAGCGCACGATCCGAAGCGCTCGCTGCCGTCGATCGCCGCGACCAGCGCTTCTTCTCCGTGGCCGGCCGACCACACCGGCTCGATGCCGCGAGCCGCGAGCGCTTCGGCAAGTGCCGCCCAGCGCTCGCTTCCCCAGCGCTTCAGCGGCGAGCTCGCGCCGACGTGCAGCACCGCGTACGGCGCGCGTGGCACGTCGAACGCCGGGGCTGGCGGCGCCGGCCACTCGGCCTTCCGATACGGCGCCGGCGCGGGTCCGCTTGCGAGCACCGCAACCATGTCGCCCCACGCGGCCGGCCGCTGCGGGTAGTCGATCTCGACGTCGACGGGCAAGCTCTTCGTGACCGGGCGGTCGCCTGCGAACGCGACGATCCATCGCGCGCGCATCGCCGCGGCGAGCCACGCGTGGCGATTGTCGCCCGGCACGTACGCGACATCGAACGGCGCCTCGGCGAAGAGCGGCGCGAGATCGCCGCGCGGATCGAACGGCAGCGCGCGCACGCCCCAAGGTCGCGTCGCGTAGAGCGGGGTGAACGCGGGTGCCATCGTCATCACGATCTCCGCGTGCGGATGGAGCGAGCGCAGCTTCTTCAGGAGCGGTGACAGCATCAGCGTGTCGCCGAGGAGCAGATGGTGTGCAACGAGGATGCGCCGCGGCGAGGAAGGCGCGCGGCGCGGATAGCGTCGCAGCGCGAGCGCGCGCGCGACGATCCGGCTGCGGCCGGCGAAGCGGCTTCGCGTCGGCGCGGTCATCGCGCAGCCTCGGTGACGGCTTCGGCGAACACCTGCTCCATCCGATCGAGCATGCCGGAAAGCGCGTAGCGCGTCGACACGAGCTCGCGCGCCCGCGCGGCCATTGCCGACGCTGCGACGCGATCGGCGAGCACGCGGTCGATGCCGGCAGCGAGCGCCACGGGGTCCTTCGCGGCAACGACGACGGCGGTCTCGCCATCGCGCGCAATCTCTGGTATCGCGCCCACGGCGGTCGTCACGCAGGGAACGCCCGCCAGCATCGCCTGCAGGAGCGCCTGCGGGACCCCCTCGTTCGCCCACGACGGCAGCACGAAGACGTCGAATGCCGGCAGCCATCGCTCGACGTCGTTGCGCTGCCCCGCGAACAGGACCCTCCCGGAGAGACCCGCGGCGGCGACCTGCGCTTCGAGCGCAGCGCGCTGGGGGCCGTCGCCGACGACCGCGAGCCTCGCGTCGCGCTGTGCAAGCCGCGGCAGCGCGTCGATCAGATAACGATGCCCTTTCCAGCTTCGCAGCGTGGCGACGATGCCGATCCACGCCGGCGCGGGATCGAGGCCGAGCTCGGTGCGCGCTTCGGCACGCGCGCGCGGCGCGAAGCGCGCGGCGTCGATGCCGGTCGGCACCGAGACGACGTGCCGCGGATCGACGCCGTTGTCGCGAACGAGCTGATCGCGCAGCGCGTCGCCGGTGGTCACGATGCGCGCGCTCGCGCGGCGGTATAGCCACCGCGTTGCCGGGTCGTTCGGGACCGCGATCGATACGTGCCGCGTGCGCACCAACGCCGGCGCCGGGCGCTTGCGCGCGCGCAGCCACGCGCAGGCGAGTGCCGCGAGCCACGCATCGGTCGAGCTGTGTGCGTTGACGACGTCGAAGCGGCGCAGGTCGAACTCCCGCGCGAGCGCGCAGATGCCGCCGATGCGCTTCCTGCCGATCGGCAGCTCGACGGCGGCGAGGCCGTAGCGCGGCGCTTCGCCGACGAGGCGCGCGCCGCGCGCCGCATAGATCGTGACGCGGTGGCCGCGGGCGGCGAGGCCGGCGGCCTCGGTCAGGGTGCGGATCTCCTGCCCGCCCCAGCCGAGCGAGGCTTCGGTGTGCGCGATCGCGAGCGCGCGCGCGGGTGCTGCGGCCATTGCGCGCGTCAGGCGGCGAGCGACGCGGCGGTGAACTGCATCCGATGCAGTCGCGCGTAGGTCCCGCCGCGCGCGAGCAGCGCCGCGTGCGTGCCTTCCTCGACGATGCGGCCGTGCTCGAGGACGACGATGCGATCGGCGCGCTCGATCGTCGACAGCCGGTGCGCGATGACGATCGTCGTGCGTCCCTCCATCAGCGTGTCGAGGGCCGACTGCACGAGGCGCTCCGATTCCGAGTCGAGCGACGACGTCGCCTCGTCGAGGATCAGGAGCGGCGCGTTCTTGAGGATCGCGCGCGCGATCGCGATGCGCTGCCGCTGGCCTCCCGACAGGCGCACGCCGTTCTCGCCGACCTGTGTGTCGAAGCCCTGCGGCGCGGCGCGGATGAACTCGAGCGCGTGCGCGGCGGCGGCGGCGCGCTCGATCGCCTCGCGCGGCGTCGTGGTGAGGGCACCGTAGGCGATGTTGGCGGCAATCGTGTCGTCGAAGAGCAGCACGTCCTGCGACACGAGCGCAATCTGGGCGCGCAGGCTCGCGAGCGTCAGCGTGGTGACGTCGTGCCCGTCGACGAAGAGCCTCCCGGCCGTCGGCTCGTAGAAGCGCGGCACGAGGCTCACGAGCGACGTCTTGCCGCTCCCCGAGCTTCCGACCAGCGCGACGGTTTCGCCGGGGCGGATCGTCAGCGACACGTCGGAGAGCGCCTCGCGCTCGGCGCCCGGATAGCGCAGCGACACCCGCTCGAAGCGCAGCTCGCCGCGCGCGCGGTCGAGCGCGACGCTGCCTTCGTCGGATTCGGTCTCGCGGTCGAGCAGGCCGAAGATGCTCTCGGCGGCGGCGAGTCCGCGCTGAATCGCCGCGTTGACACCCGAAAGCGATTTCAGCCGCTCGAGCAGCGTCAGGAGCGCGACGACGTACGAAGCGAACGTGCCGAGATCGAGCCTGCCGGTCTGGCTCTGCCCGAGCGCGACCCAGACGATCACGCCGACGGCGACCGCGGCGAGGATCTGCGAGATCGGCGAGCTCGCCGCGCTCGACGACGACTGCTTCGTCATCGACGTGCGCAGCGCGTTGGCCGCCTTCACCGCGCGCCTGCGCTCGTAGTCCTCGCCGCCGAACACGCGCACGATGCGGTGGCCGCTGATCAGCTCCTCGAGCACGTGCGTCATCGCGGCGGTTCGCGTCTGCACGTCGCGGGCGATGCGGCGCAGGCGCCGGCTGAAGTAGCGGATCACGACCGCGACGATCGGCAGCACGAAGAACGTCATCAACGTCAGCCGCCAGTTGATGTAGAGGAGCCACCCGAGCGACGCGGCGATCGTGAGCGAGCTGCGAATCGCCGTCGTGATCGTTCCCGACGCGGCCGACGCGAGCTGGTGCGCGTCGAACGTGAGCCGGGACTGGACGACGCCGGCGGGCGTCACGTCGTAGTACGAGGTCGGCAGGCGCAGAAGCTTGTCGATCAGCGCGCGCCTCAGATCGAACACGACGCGGAGGCCCGTGTAGGCCATGCCGTATTCGGAAATGTACGAGCCGATGCCGCGGAAGACGAACACGCCGACCACCGCGAGGGGCAGCCACTGCGTGCGGGTGGGATCCGGCGTCTGGAAATTCCTGACGATCGGGATGACGAGCATCGCCATGATGAGATCGCCGGCCGCCACGACGATCATCCCGATCACCGCGAGCCCGAACGCCCACCAGTACGGACGCACGTATTGCAGCAGGCGCCGGTAGAGATACAGGCCCGTCATCAGCCGGCCATTATATCGGGTTCGGCTGCGTGCCCGCGCGACACGCTCGTCGCTCGCCGCCTTCGAGGAGCGACGCGTAGAGCGCGACGAGCTTCGCGCTCATCGCCTCGGCGGTGAGCGGCAGCACCGCGCGCCGCGCGTTCGCGCCCATCGCGCTGCGGCGCGACGGGTCGAGCAGGAGCCGCAGGTTTGCGGCGAGCGCCGCTGCGTCGCCGGGAGCGCTCGCATAGCCGGCGTCGACGTCGAGTGCGAGTTCGGCGGCCCCCGAGCGCGTGCTGGTCGCGATCGGCAGCCCCGCCGCCATCGCCTCGAGCGCGGCGTTCGGGAACGGGTCGTACAGCGTCGGCAGCACGAACGCGTCGGCGGCGCCGTACCACGGTCGCGGATCGGTCACCGCGCCGGCGAAGGTCACGCGGTCGGCGATGCCGAGCGCGCGCGCGCGCTCGGCGTAGCGCGCGAGCCGGCGATCCGAGCCGACCACGGCGAGGTGGACCGACGGAGGCAGCATCGCGAGTGCCTCGAGCGTCGTCGCGACGCCTTTGCGCTCGAAGCCCGACCCGACGTGAAGGAAGAGCGTCGCGTCGGCAGCGATCGCGTTCGCCGCACGCACGGCGGCGCGCTGCGACGCGAGCTCGGGCGTGAAGCGTTCGGACGCAACCGCGTTGTAGATGACGTGGAGCTTCGCGTCGTCGACGCCGAAGCGCGCGCGGATGTCGTCCTTCACCATGCGCGAATTGCAGATGACTGCCTTGAGGCGCGGGCTCGCGAACATGCGGCGCTCCATCGCCAGCCGCCAGCGGTGGTGGGGGCTCGCGCGCAGCGCGACCACGCGCCAGTGCGGCAGGTGCCGCGAACGCTCTTCGAGCCAGGTCGCGTGCACGCCGTCGCCCGCGCGAAAAACGTCGCAGCACGCGAGGCGCTCGTGCGACTGGACGAGCGTGCCGCCGAGGTCGCGTACCGCGCGGCACGCGGCGCGCGCAAAGCTCGCGTCGCGCCACAGTCCGCCGATGTGAAAGGGATCGACGATGCGTACGTCGAGCGGATAGCCCTCGGGTTTCGGCCAGGCGCGCGCGTAGACGGTGATCGCGACCCCGCGATGTGCGAGCGCTTCGAGTGCCAGGTCGAGGAAACGCTCGGCGCCGCCGAAAGGCGTGTAGCGCTGCCGGATGATGGCAAGTCGGAGCGTCACGCCGGTCGATGCGTGATGAGCGCGTCGAACGCCGCGACGACGGCGTCGACGTCGAGCGACGCGAGGCAGTCGGAGACCTTGCCGCCGCCGCAGCCGTCGATGCCGCACGGCCGGCAAGGATGCGTGCGCGAGGCGACGACCCGGTGCGCGACCTGCCACGGCCCCCATTCGTCCTCCCCCGACGGACCGAACAGCGCGACGACCGGCGTGCCCATTGCCGCCGCGATGTGCATCGGCGCCGAATCCACGCCGACGAAGATGCGCGCGCGCGACGCGACCACCGCGAGCTCGGGGAGCGAGAGCTGTCCGGTGAGGTCGACAATCGCCGCGCGCGCCGGCGGCGCGACACGGGCGAGAACGTCGGCGGCGAGCGCACGCTCGGCGTCGTCGGGTGCGCCGGTCATCACGACGCGGAAGCCGCGACCGCCGAGTCGCTCGAGCAGCGCAGCGGTCGACGACGCGGGCCAGCACTTGAAGCGCCAGCGCGATCCCGGATGGACGTGCACGAATCCGCCCGGCGACACGCCCGCCTGCGCGAGCAGTGCGTCGACGCGCGCCTGCGACGCCGCATCGGGCCGCAGCACGAGGCACCGCTCGGCGACGTCGGGGTAGATGCCGATGCGTCGCAGCGCATCGAGGTTCGATTCGACCGTGTGCCGCGGAGTCGCTCGCGGCTGCCGGTAGAAGTGCGTGAAGCCGGCGCGCCACAGGCGCCGGCGCAAGGCACCCTCGTCCGCCGCGCGCTCGCGGGTGACGGCCCAGCGCGGGCGGATGAGCGTCGCGAGCACGAGCCCGCGCGGGTGCGGCGTGAGATGGACGAGAAGATCGTAGCGGCGCGCGCGCAGTGCCCGCATGAGCCGCCACTCCGCAGCGAGCAGGGCGAGCGCGCCGCGGCGCTTCCATTCGCGGTCGATGACGTGCACGACGTCGATCGCCGGATGGCCGGCGAGCAGCGGCGCCGTCTCGCGATAAACGAGCGCGTCGATCGCGGCGTGCGGCGCCGCGCGCTTCAACGCGGTGAACACCGGCGTCGCGAGCAGGACGTCGCCGTGGTGGCGCAGCCTGGTGACGAGCGCGCGGTGGATCTCGGCGGGAGGAACGGCGTCCGGCAGGTAGCTCGACATGGCCGGCAACGATAGCAAATCGGTGCTGCCGGCCACCCTCGCCGACGCCGGCCGGGTCAGCGCTCACTTCGGTTACAATCCAGCGCAGGCCGCGGTCCACCTCCCCGCGGGACCCGCGTGCCATGCCCAACGATGCCATCGGTGCCGCCGTCAAGGCGCAGATACTCGCCGAGGCGCTGCCCTACATCCGCCGCTTCCACGATCGCACGATCGTCATCAAGTACGGCGGCAACGCGATGACCGAGCCGGCGCTGAAGACCGGGTTTGCCCGCGACGTCGTGATGTTGAAGCTCGTCGGCATGAATCCGGTCATCGTCCACGGCGGCGGACCGCAGATCGGCCAGCTCCTCGATCGGATGGGCATCAGGAGCGAGTTCAGGCAGGGCATGCGCGTCACCGACGAGAAGGTGATGAACGTCGTCGAGATGGTGCTCGGCGAACTGAACCAGGAGATCGTCGGCCTCATCAACCAGCAGGGCGGCAAGGCGGTCGGATTGACCGGCCAGGACGGCGCGTTCATTCACGCGCGCAAGATGCTGCTGAAAGGCGACGGCGCGGGCGGTGAGCCGATCGATATCGGCCTTGTCGGCGAGATCGAGCGCATCGATCCCGAGCTCATCACGCTGCTCGATTCGCGCGACTTCATTCCGGTGATTGCGCCGATCGGCGTCGGCGAGGCGGGCGAGCCGTACAACATCAACGCCGACCTCGTCGCCGGCAAGCTCGCCGAGACGCTGAAGGCCGAGAAGCTCGTGCTGATGACCAACATCGCCGGAGTGCTCGATCGCGACAACCGGCTCCTGACCGGCCTCACGGCGAGCGAGATCGAGGCGCTGTTCGCCGACGGCACGATCCACGGCGGCATGCTGCCGAAGATCGGCTCGGCGCTCGAAGCGGTGAAGAACGGCGTCAAGAGCTCGCACATCATCGACGGGCGCGTCGAGCACGCGCTCCTGCTCGAAGTGCTGACCAACCAGGGCGTCGGCACGATGATCCGCGCCGACGGCGCCGCGCCGCGCGCGGCAAGCTGACGCGCCGGACGCGCGAAACGCGATGGCGGCGAAGCCCGGCGAACGCAAGCTGCAGATCCTGCAGACGCTCGCGACGATGCTGGAGGCGCCGCGCGGTGAGCGCGTGACGACGGCCGCGCTGGCGGCGAAGCTCGACGTTTCGGAGGCGGCGCTCTATCGCCATTTCGCGAGCAAGGCGCAGATGTTCGAGGGCCTGATCGAGTTCATCGAGTCGACGGTTTTCTCGCTCGTCAACAAGATCCAGGCCGAATCCGACGATGGCGCCGCGCAGGCCGAGCAGACCGTC